>NZ_DASZBA010000186.1:0-40312 GCF_035944575.1 Noviherbaspirillum sp. | reverse complement strand
GGCCACAAGCCGGCTGGCTGAGTAACGCATCTGCCCTGAACGACACCAGCCAGATGAACCGCCAATCGTCCCTCGAATTCTCGACGCCCGGCCGCGGGACAAGCGACATCACCGACGCGGTGGCACGGGTAGTTGCCGAGTCCGGTGTGCAGACCGGACTCGTCCACGTCTTCGTCCAGCACACCAGCTGCTCGCTGACGATCACCGAGAATGCAGATCCGGATGTGCGGCGCGATCTCGACACCATCCTCGGGCGACTTGCGCCGGACGGCGACCCGGCCTACCGGCATGACCTGGAAGGCCCGGATGACATGGCGGCGCATGCACGCAGCGTGCTGACCGATACCGGCGTCACCATTCCCATCGGGAGAGGACGTTTGCTGCTCGGGACATGGCAGGGGATATTTCTTTGGGAACACCGTACTGATGCGCAGGTGCGCCACGTGATTGTGACGGTGCTGGGCGACTGAGCGCATGTGCAGCGCCTTCGTTCGGCGGTGCCGTTCCAGCAGCATGCCGGTCCGCCCGGGAACTTTCTGCGCCCGATTGCCACGCATGCAGGCCCCAGCGTTGCCGCAAGCAGAATTGCGCTGAAACCATCGGCCGCATAGCCGATGATTCGATCAACCCCGTCCAATTGCAGATGCCATGTTTTCCAGACTATCCAGTGGCCAGGCCGCCGCGCATACTTCCCTTTTTCGACAAGCGGCGTGCTCGATGGCACCGGCAGTCGCGCATCATCGCAGCGTGGCAACGCCGGACGTGCAACCAGGCGGTACACCACATGAGAACGAAGCACAGGTGAAGCATGATCGTGGCCGCTTCATGCACATGCTGGCACGACTGACCCCGCGACATTCCCCTGTGGCATACCCTACTCCCACCCCGTTCGCCGCACGGCATACGTCGACGAGGAGCAAGATTACCGTGGTCGATGCATTGCCCGAAGGCAGTGCGACGCGGCTGGTGGGCTATCACGGCGCGACCAGGAAAAGCTTCGACGGGATGGCGGCGCACGGTGTCGATTTCAGCCGCACCGGGGAAAACACCGGCGGCGAGTCGCTGGCCGGCCCGGGCCTGTATGTATCAAGCCACCATGGAATTGCCGATGCCTTCGCCCACCTCGCTTCCGGTCGCCACGCATTCGCCGAAGGTTTCGAGCCCGAAGTCGCCGCCGTCCATCTTGCACAACCGGCCGATGCGCTGGTGGAAGTGCCTGGTCCGACCGAGGCCGAATGCGAGGATGTCGAAGGGTATCGCGCTTCGGTAAGTGGCGCGCATCAATTAAATATCGATTCGCTGCAAACGGTGATTACGCAGCATGCTGCCGAGAGCGACGACGTCAACTACTACCTTGTGCGACGCACCGGGGAATGACCTGCGGAGACTGGACCGGGATCCCGCCGCTGCGTCTCAGATCACACCGAACAGCAGGAGCAGCAGCAGTGTCAGCACCAGAGAGACGACAATCGATCCGAGACAACCCAGCTTGCTGGAAAAGAAGAAAAACATGCGCCTGCCTTTTGCGTAAAATGGTGCTGTCGCAAGCCCGCCATCGGCGCCATGAAGCGCAGCCAATCATGCACGGCCGGTCCGGACCATCCTGCCCGCAGCTGCTCGGTCAGCAACCATCAAGTTATGTTTCTGTTATTTGTTGACGGCCTGCAGGCGAATTAGTTCGGGGGCCGGACGATAGGCATGACGTGCATCCATGCCGTTGAGACAAGTACGGCACGCCGGCGGCAGGCACAGGTCTGGCGTCAGGCAGTCTTTGCCCGATCGTCCAGCACGATTGAGGGGGAGCCTTCGACAACCACCCGATTTCGTCCCATGGCCTTTGCCTTGTACAAGGCTTCGTCGGCGCGTATCAAGAGGGATTCCAGGGAGTCGCCTTCACGGTATGTGGCGATGCCGATGCTGCAGGTTGCCGGTTTGCCTGCTGATCCAGGGTCGGCATTTTGCAACCCCTGCAGGCGTTCCGCCGCGGTCACTGCGCTCGACAGGTCGGTTTCCGCCATCAGGATGGCAAATTCATCGCCGCCGATGCGGGCAAGCGAGTCGATGGCGCGCAGGCTGCCGTTTGCCTTGCGTACAAAGTCGATCAACGCGTCGTCGCCAGCGGCATGTCCGTAGGTATCGTTGATGGTTTTGAGATTGTCGACATCGATCAGCAAAAGGGAAAGAGGTCGCTGTGTGCGTTCGGCGCGCGCGATCTCGCGGTCGCTGATGTCATGAAAGGCGCGCCGTGACCAGGCACCGGTAAGAAAGTCACGGTTGGCCGCATGCTGGGCATGCGCAACCACGGCCCGATGGGCGATCAATAGACCGCCGAGCGTCAGCACTGGCAAGGTGAATGCGCCGACGGCAAAAAAGAACAGATTCCAGCCGTTCGGTTCCAGTAACGATTTAGGCGCGTCAGCGCTCAGGAATTGCCGCGCCCCGCGATACAGGTGCCCGATGCCGATGATCGTGCACATGAACAGCACGAATCCCAGCGGATACCCGGAGGATTTCCATTCGTCCTTCGTGGTGAGGATTGTCTGGGCAATGGCCAGCGCCACCGCCGACTGAAACACCGATACGACGACGGTTCGCCATGCAAACGAGTTGTAGCCGACATGAAAAACGGCAATCAGTATCGTCAGCAGGGTGACAGAGGCTGCGGCAAGAGATATGGACACCGGGCGGCCCAGGAGGCGGCGATAGCCGATCAACACTGCCATGGACGACGCACCGTACAAGGTGTTTGCGCCTTCGTAGGCAAAAATCGCCGGGAGTTCCTTGCCGAATGCGTACAGGACGTATGCGCACAGACCGAGCACGTTGGCCAGAAGCAGCTCATTGATGCCGCGAACCCTGTTCTCTTTCGCGGAATACAGCACGAGAAACATGATAAAGCACAGCAGCGCCGCAATCAGCAATGTCTGTTTCGCGCCCAGCATATCAATCACTTGCCAACATAAGATGGATCGAAGGAATCGTGTTTCCCGAATGAAACGTAGGTTATCACGAACGCCGATTTCCACACTAACTGAAAAGGCATTCCTGCACCGGCACCGGATTTGCAGCGCGTGGCACACCGGCATGCGTTGCGGAAGTGTCGCGAAGGCGCATCAGACCGGATTCCGCGATCGGCTGTAAACTGGCCGCCATTGTCCTGCCCTATTCATCCGGAAGTCGAAACCAAGCTGCGCCTTGCGGGTCCCATATCTGCCCCTACCGATAAAGAGAGATGCCGATGAACAAACTAGATGCCAGCGCCAAAGGGGTTTATCTGATCGCGGTCACGCCATTTACCGACAGCGGTGCGCTCGATCTCGACAGCACCGACCGCATGGTGGATTTTTACCTGGACCGGGGCGCCACCGGCCTGACCATCCTCGGTATTCTCGGCGAGGCGACGAAACTGACCGCGGAAGAGTCGCGCGCGTTCACCCGCCAGGTGCTGCGGCGCGTGAACGGACAGGTGCCGGTGGTCGTCGGCGCTTCGTCAGCAGGATTTGCGTCGATGCAGGAACTGACCCGGAGCGTGATGGACATGGGTGCGTCAGGCGTGATGATCGCGCCTGCCGCGTCGGTTCGCACGGACGACCAGATCCTTGCCTACTTCGACATGGTGAACGAGACGCTGGGCGCCGGCGTGCCATGGGTGCTGCAGGACCATCCGGTGTCCACCGGCGTGCAGATGTCGGCGCCGGTGGAACTGAAAATCATCCGGAACTCGCCCGGCTGCGTGATGCTCAAGCATGAAGACAGTCCCGGTCTGGCGAAGTTGTCGGCCATCCGCGCGGCAAGCGAGCGCGGGGAGGTGCGGCGGGTGTCCATCCTGACCGGCAATGGCGGCGGCCTGTTCCTGCCGGAAGAACTGACGCGCGGCGCCGATGGCGCCATGACCGGATTCGCATATCCCGAGATGATGGTGGACGTATGCAAGGCGCACGCCGCCGGTGACATCGAGAAAGCGCACGATGTATTCGACGCCTATCTCCCGCTTGCCCGCTATGAACAGCAAGCCGGCGTCGGACTTGCGGTACGCAAGCATTTGCTGAAGGAACGCGGCGCGATCGCCTCGGCAATGGTGCGCAAGCCGGGACCGAAACTGTCCGCCGCGGATCTGGCCGACATCGAGCGGCTGACAAGGCGTCAGGCAACGCGGCTGGCAGAGATCGGCGCAACAGGCAAATGACCGTAGCGCCGCCTTGGCAGGCGGCAAGCTTCTTCATTACGAGGATATTTACATGGCGTTCACCACCGAGATGCACCCCGGCGTCGAAGCAAACCCGCCGGCGAACACCCAGGGCTTCACATTGAATCATTCCATGCTGCGGGTGAAGGATCCTGCAGTGTCGCTGGCCTTCTATACGAAGATCATGGGCATGCGCTTATTGCGCAAGCTGGATTTTCCGGAAATGAAGTTTTCCCTGTACTTCCTTGCCCGGCTGGCGGAAGGCGAGACAGTGCCGGAGGATGAAGCTGAGCGGACTTCATGGACGTTCAGCCAGCGCGGCATCCTGGAGCTGACACATAACTGGGGCACCGAAGACGATTCCGGATTCAAGTACCACGATGGCAATGCACAGCCGCAGGGCTTCGGCCATATCTGCTTTTCGGTGCCTGACCTTGCCGCTGCGGTGCGCTGGTTCGACGACAACAATGTCGCTTATGTGAAGCGGCCGGAACAGGGAAAGATGAAGGATGTCGCCTTCATCAAGGATCCGGACGGATACTGGATCGAGATCGTGCAGCCTGCGCTGCTCGGCGGGCTGGGCCGGGCGTAGCGAAGCGGATTGATTCAACACGTCCAGCTGATGCCGCCTCAGGGGTTTTGACCTGCGGCCTCTGCGTGCCCGTGCGGTGCAGGCATGTAATCTTCCAGTATTTGCGGCGCCAGGTTCCAGAAGGCGACCGGTTCCATTTCTTCTTGCGGCGCATTCTCCAGTCCGGCTTCCGGCATGACATGCGGCGCGTGGCGTGGCAGCCGGGCCAACAGCTTTGCGGCGGCGATCGTGCCGAACAAGCCGAGGCCGGCGGCGATCGCACATCCGACACCTGTACCTAGCGCTGCATCGAATGCGCGAGGGTCGTTTCCGGCCTTGCTTGCCTTGGCAAGTTGAATGACGGCTGCGGTACCCGTCGCCACCACTTCCGTAGTGCAAACGGCTGTCATCGCCAACGCCAGCTTTTCCCGCCTGGCCCAGTGACTGCGATAACGCGGCGCCGCGATGGCACCTGCCGCCGGCGCATCCGCCTGTTCCTGTCCGACATGCGGCTGTCCAACGGGCTGCGGCACTGCGGGGCCGGCCACATGTCCTGCAGCGGCTAGCGGCAATCCGTGATCGATATTTATCCTTACGTCCATGCTGCTCCTTTTCTGATTGCTCGATGCATCCCGAAGCGAGCCGTCGTTAAACGATGCTGCCGTTGACACGGCAAGACCTGCATCTTCGGGACCGCGATGAGTGGAGGTGGACGGCTGTTTGGTTCCGGCTACGCATCACAATATCCAACTGCCTGAATTGGGGCTCATTGGCAAGGCTAGTCACCCGGCATCACGCTGCCATCGCCATTGCTCGATCTCAGCCGCATGCAGCGCAAGGAACTCATGCAGTCGCTTGAATCGCCGCCTGGTCTGCCAATCAAATACGCATTTGACGATGGGTTCGAGCAGCCATCTCGTCATCGGCGAACCGGCATGGACGTGTAGATATAGATCAGCACCGAGCGCCGGGCATCCACCGGTGTATGCTTCATCGACGCTGTCCAATGCGAAAAAGGAAATGCGTTGCCGATCATCGTCGCGGCAGCGATGCGCGGCGGGTCATAGGAGACGCACGGCATGACCGATTTTGCAACGCCGGAACTACCAAATTACAACTTCGCCTAATGCGCCCGTTCAAGCTGCTCGTCAGCCGAGACCGATAACTCGAGAATATGAAACGGCGGCCTGTCGGGAAACGTCCGCTGCAGCAGGGGCTTGGCAACGTTGTAAACAGGGATGTTGTTCGCTGTCTTTCCCTCCGGATAGCCGCGATGCGCATGGCCATGGAAAACGGCCGTTACCGGGTAGCGGATGAGCGGATCTTCCAGCCGGCTGGTACCGAGGAAGGGAAAAATCTCCGGCGGCTCGCCCTGTACCGTGCCGACGATGGGCGAGTAATGCAGCAGCGCAATGCGCTGGGCGGTACGCAGCTTCGCCAGCGCGGATTCCAGCTTCAGCGCTTCCTGTATTGCTTCATTGACGAACTGCTTGATGGGTCCTTCACCCCATGGCCCGAGTGCACCACGGCCGTAGCCGCCGGCAAATCCTTTCACTCCCGCAATGCCAACACCATGTATTTCACAAGCCTCGCCATCGAGCACCTTGACGCCCGCGGCGGTCAGAATGCGGCTGACCTCTTCAGGTGTACCGGATTCGAAATCATGGTTACCGAGCACCGCGACGATCGGAATCCTGACGACCGACAGCTCTTCGGCAAGGATGTGCGTTTCTTCCGCCAGTCCATAGTCGGTCAGGTCGCCGCACAATAGCAGTGCATCGGCGGATTCGCTGGCTTGGGCAAACAAAGAGCGGAGCGATCCGGTCGATTCCTTGGTGCAATGGAGGTCGCCAACAGCGGCAAAGCGAATTTTTTCTTGCGAAGACACGTTGCGCTCCTTTGTTGTGTCAGTTGTTTGAAATCACAACAGGCAATCATGTACCGATGCCAGAATTGAGCATCGTTGATCTGCTGTTGCTTCTTTCATACTGACAGCAATCCGATGGCATAAGTTTTGCTGATTTTGGGTATTACTTCGGACAAGGGCGAGTATGCAAACGACCATATCGAATCAGGAGCACGATATTGATCCGGACACGATGGATTTCTATCGGCGCGTGCTGGAAACATTGAACGAGTCCGGAATGCCGTTTCTCGTCGGCGGCGCGTATGCGTTCAACCATTACACCGGCGTGAACCGGCAGACCAGGGATCTCGATCTGTTCATCTGCCGCCGCGACTACGAGCGGATCAGCCAGGTGCTGTTGCCCGCCGGATTCGAGACCGAACTGACTTTTCCGCACTGGCTGGGAAAAATACGTTTCCGCGATACCTACATCGACCTGATCTTCAGTTCAGGCAACGCCATCGCGGAAGTGGACGATGCGTGGTTCGATCATGCGATCGATGCGGAAGTAATGGGCATCCCGACGAAGTTTTGCCCTGTCGAAGAAATGATCTGGTCCAAGGCTTTCATCATGGAAAGGGAGCGATTCGACGGTGCCGATGTCATTCACCTTTTATTGACGCGCGCCGAGGAAATGGATTGGCAGCGCCTGCTGGACCGTTTCGAACCGCACTGGCGGATATTGCTGAGCCATTTTATTCTCTTCGGTTTTATCTACCCTGCCCACCGCAACCTGATTCCGACATGGATCATGGATAACCTGCTCGAACGCCTGGAGCATGAAGTACATACCGATCCTCCGGAAACCGATATCTGCCAGGGCACGCTTCTTTCACGTGAACAGTACCTCACCGACATACACCAGCAGGGATTGAAGGACGGACGCATCATGCCCTTCGGCAACATGACGCCCAAGGATACCAAGAGATGGACCGATGCAATCGCGGGTGATCATGACCCGAACTGAATGCGATCATGGTCTGCGGCGCGACCGGAACCAGCATGCTCCGGCCAAGCGCCCTGCTCTTCAACCCGGTGCCACCCCATCTCTTATCCTGCTTGCCAATGCTGATTGCAACTCACTCCGGAAAATTTCACGCCGATGACGTCTGGGCCGTGACGGTGCTGGACATCGTCTTTCCCGGCTGCGACCTGATCCGTACCCGCGACCCGGAAAAAATCCGTGCAGCCGATTTCGCGGTCGACGTCGGCGGCATCTGGGACCCGCAAACCGGCCGATTCGATCATCATCAAAAAGGCTTCGATGGCGCACGGCTTTCGGGCGTGGTGTATGCCAGTGCCGGCCTCGTATGGAAGGAGCACGGCGCGCGCTGCGTGGAAATCATTGCCCGGGCGAAGACCGGATATGACATACCACCGGAGCAGGCGCGCGAGATTGCCTATGCGATCGACAACGACCTGGTGCAGTATCTCGACATGGCCGATACCGGCGCGGCGCGGAATGCGCCGGGCGGCTATGGCTTGTCGGCGGTCGTGTCCGGTTTCAATCCCACCTGGATCGACGAACAGCAGGCCGGCGACGTAGCAGCCGCCGATGCGCTTCGCCTGGAACGTTTTCGCCGCGCAATGGATTTCATGGCCGACATCATTGCGAATGCCGTGGCATATCGCGTCGGCAGCATGCACGCGGTGGAATTGGTGCGGCAGTCGGAACGTCTGGAGGACGGACAGATCCTGCTACTGAAGAACGGCGCAATGCCATGGTCGACGGTGGTACGCCGGGAAATGCCGAAGGTGCTGTTCGTCATCGGCTATCACCTCGGGGAACAGCGCTACATGATCAATACCGTGCCGGCGAATACCGAGAACTTCGAAGCCCGCAAAGATTTGCCCGCAGCCTGGGCTGGCTTGAGGGACGCGGATCTCGCGGCCGTCACCGGCGTGGCCGACGCGGTGTTCTGCCACAACGGCCGCTTCATTGCCGCGGCCAAGTCCTTCGACGGCATCATGGCAATGGCACGCCAGGCACTGGCGGCATGATCCTTATCCGCGCCGCTTCAGACCACCTCTGATTCCTGCGAGCGAAGTGAACCACTGCGCCGGGTTGTCACACCGGCAGCGGGTTCAATGCCTTTTCGAAGCGTTTGCTGGATTCAATGGAATCGCTCAACAGGCTTTCAACATCGATGGCCACATCGCCTTCCGGCCGGCTATCCATATCACGGCTGTTCCCGGATGTGCGGGCCTTCCACATAGCGCTGCAGGTCGTCCCCGAGCTTTTTCAGCTCTTCCTTCAACGCCATGGCCGCAACCGGATCTCCCGGCCGCTCCTGCTTTTTTTCCGGTTCGTTCCTCAGGCGAATATAGTCGAGCGTGGCAACCGGGTCCGCCTTCTTGCAGTCAGCGGCTTTCAGCCTGCTGAAAAAATTGATGATGCGTTGCCGATGGCGGCCAATGGCGGCCGGCTGCTCTGCTGGCGGTGATGCCGGCACGGCTGTTGGAATATCGAGGGATGGATTGACGGTGTAAGCAGTGCGCGCGCACGGCGTGGAAGAACCGGGCTGGGAATTCATTCAACTGCCTTTCTTTTGATGGATGGATGCACGCTGCGATGGAATGCAGCGTGCTCCTATGTGGCAGCAGGATGGAATTTGTCCTTAGAATATGTATGCATTTCGATCATCGGAAACCGGATAAAGTTGACCGGACGCTGGATAACAGCTATTTCCGCACTTAAAAGGAGGGGCAATCATGCAAGACAAACGCGTTACCTTCTATCACTCTCCCAATACCCGCTCGACCGCCACGCTGGTGCTGCTCGATGAACTCGGCGCCGATTACGAATTGAAAGTACTCAACATGAAGGCCGGCGAGAATCGCGCGCCCGAGTATCTCGCCATCAACCCGATGGGCAAGGTGCCGGCGATCGTGCATGGCGATGCGCTCGTCACCGAGCAGGCCGCGATCTTCATCTACCTTGCCGACCTGTATCCGCAGGCCGGGCTTGCACCGGCTATCGGCGATCCGCTGCGCGGCCCGTATCTGCGGTGGATGGTGTATTACGGTTCCTGCTTCGAACCGGCGGTTGTCGACCGTGCCATGCAACGCGAACCTGCACCAGCTTCCACCAGTCCCTACGGCGACTTCGACACGGTGCTCAACACCCTCATCGCGCAGCTGGGCAAAGGACCTTACTTGCTCGGCGAAAAATTTTCCGCGGCGGATGTGCTGTGGGGCATGGCGCTGACCTGGACCACCATGTTCAAACTGGTGCCGGAACTGCCGGAGATAAAAGCCTATATGGACCGCGTCAACGCCCGTCCCTCCGTCGGAAAGATGCGTGCGAAGGATGCCGAATTCGCGGCGGCGCAAGCTCAAGGCGCAGCTTGACTGAACGTTTTCGGAGAATGTGCGCCCAATCGTGATTTGGGAGGCAACATGGCGCAACATCATCCTGACGAAATAAACCGCCTGATCACTGAATTCATGGATATGCAGGAAGCCTGGAACCAGGATCAGGAACGCTTCGACTGGGGCGCACTGGAAGCGCTCGCCCAACGCGGCGCGCATGCCTATAACGAAGGCACGGGCCCCTCCTTCCCTTCGCTTGCTCTCGACGGCATGCGGCATAGCGAGTTGCACGAACGCTTTCTCGCCTCTCTGCTGCAGGCTGGATTCGATCCCTTCAAAACCACCTCCACCGGCGATGCTGTTGATGCGGTACCCGTCATCGATCATGCAAGCCTGGCGGAAGCGGCGGAAACGAATCCCACCTCGGCAAGGATGCGTGCAACCCTGATGGATCTGGCGCGCGAGCGTTTCGAGCCGCTTGCAAGGGACGTCGAGTCCGGGCAGGACCCCTCGTCATTGCCGCTGTATGAAGTCGTTAAAGCCTGTGCCGAATCGGTACCCGATGAATTGATGCGGCGCATCGCGCCGGAATTGGCCAGTCGCGACGACTCCGGAAACGGCCTTGAGGAAGACGCGCCCCAGCGTCCTGGTGACGGATTCCTGAGTTCTGCCGAAGCACAAGTGGAGAACCGGTTGCCGCCTGTAGGTTGATACGCATGCCGATTGCGACCGTGCCTTGATCAGCCTGGCCCGGTGCTTTGGATGCGCCGCAGCAGATTTCCTGCGGCATGCATCGAGTTGTTCCCCCTTGTGCGCAAAAGCTGTTGTCAAATGGGGAACTTTTACGCCAGGCAGGTCGCCTATCAGTATTTAATCACTGGAGATCGCCATGCCCAAATCCACCCTCGCCGGTCATCCGCTGCACCCGATGGTCATCGTCGTTCCGGCCGCCCTGATTCCTTTCGGCTTCGTACTGGATGCGATGTATCGCTCGACCGGCAAAGAGTCCTACTCAAATGCTGCTTACTATAGTTTGGTGGGTGGATTGGCCGGCGGTGTTGCAGCCGGCATAACGGGCGCGATGGACTACCTCACCATCGAATCGGAAACCGATATCAAGCGTACCGCCAACGTCCACGCGAGCCTGAACGGCGCCGCACTGGTGTTGACGGCGGTGAACGTGCTCAGCCGCCGGAACCAGCCGGATCATCAGGGGGGATCGCTCGCCCTGTCCGCCCTGTCGGCACTGGGTGTGGCGGTATCGGGATGGTTCGGCGCGCGCATGGTGTACGAACAGGGAATGCGGGTGGAAGGCGTGAGCCCGGTGGCGCATGCGCCGGAGGTAAAGCCGCCGCTGGATGACGCGATCCATGATGCCCTGATGGCCCAGGAGAAAATCGCGCCGGTATCAGGGCCGGTGCTGCAATGATGAGATAGGCAAAGATATGGCACCTGGTCGGCGCGCGTCATCCTGCGACGACCTGCGCTCCCCGCCGTGTGCCGACCGGCTCGGTCACGGCCTTCACGATTGCCCTGGCGATCTTTTCCCCGCCGACGCTTGATGGCTCTATCGGATTGGCATAATCCTCCGGACTGGTGCATATCTGCCGCAACTCGATCGTCTTGAGTTGCTTCTCTACGCCAACGCGAATAATGGCATCGTCGAATCCGGCGATGGCGACGTTCACGCGTTGCTGATAGGCAGGATCCGGAAAGCGTCCGTTATAGATGGTGCAGATGACCAGAGGCAGCGACGGTTTCATGCAGGCGGCAATCGCCTTGCGGTAAGCGGCTTCGAATTCCTGTACCGTCCTGGCAAACAGCGTGAATGCTTCCGCGCTTGATCGCACCGGCTTGTCGAGAATCTCCTGCCTCATGAGCGCATTGTTCCCGCCCACGCTGAGTACGAGATGCGTGGCGTCGGCAGGCAATCGCGCAAGTTGGGCGGGGATGCCTTCCGTCGTTGCGCCATCCACTGCCAGGAGCGTCACCTTCCAGCCGGCGGGCAGGTTGTTCTTTACTTGATCGATGACGGCGGGCTTGCCGCCGGTGTAGCTGGCGTTATCGAAAATCGAATCGCCCAGAAGAATGACATGAGGCATGGATGCAATGAGCGGCGCAGCGGCAAGCAAGGTGCCCGACTGAATCAGGAAGCGCCTGCGTAACGGACTGACCGGTTTGTCTATTGGATACATCTGGTTCAGATGACATTATTGCGCGCCGGTTCCGGCTTCCTTCTGGCCAACCCATCGTCATCGCCCGAAGTCCGGCTAAAGGGGCCGAGGCGCGATGTCCAGCCAAGTTGACCAAACACAAGTTGACGAACTTTCAATCATTTCCTCCGCCTAACAAAAGCAGCAGATATTGCCACACTAATACTGACAAACAACCGTTGATGCAAAGGGGGAGTACATGAACCAGATTATTTACATCGTTGGCCTGATCGTTGTCATTGCAGCCGTTTTGAAGTTCTTCGGCCTGTGGTGACAGACAGGAACGCCAGCACATGAGCGAAAGCGGCTTTGCACCATCGGGCCGCTTCATGCCTGATCAAAGCTGCCGCTGGCGCGCGGACTCGTCTGTCCATTTTGCGTTACGCAACGCAACGATGCGTGCACCGTGCTCCTTTGCAAGCTCCCTGGCTTCCTCGGTAAAGACCGTACCCACGACGATGATGCCGTCGGGTGCGGGCGTATCCATTCTCCGGAAGGCGCGATCGAGTTCCGGCGAGGACACCACATCCCGTTCCGCATGTGCGCAGAGGATGACGGTATATTCACCGTCCGCCTTGATGCCTTTCACCACCTCCGACCGGTAAGGCGGCGGTACGCTGTCGCGCAAGCGCGCTCCGGCCACTTTCGGCCGGATGGTTGCTTTCATTCCCATGCTCCTGCGTTCATCCTGTGCTCGTTGAACCCTGCTAATGCCAGTTCCGATCAGGCTGCGGCTTCAGCCTCCGCGCCGCATCGATCACGTCCTGCAGTTCGACCGGATCGCTGAACGGATCGGCGTCCACCTCGGTGCTGCGGTTCAATTCCTTCTGCCAGCGACGCAATTCCTCGACGTATGGCTGATGGGGTACCCGCTTCAGGTTTCCGTCGCTGTCGACAAGGTCGCAGATACCGTTGTGCAGCCATTCGCCGGTATGCCAGTCCGGCATGTCCACCGCCGGGAACAGGCAAACCCCGTGCAGGTCCATGCCCTGGTTGACCGCCGCGAGCGATTCCTGCATCACGTCCCGCAGCCACTCGGGACGGCCCTTGCCCATGCCGCTGGTTTCACCGATGACCATGGGCCGGCGATAGCGCTCCCAGATGCGCTGCAGCAGTACGCATAGCGGCTCGATGCCTTCATGCTCCGGCTCCAGCGCCGCATGCGGTCCTTGTTCACGGTACTCCATCTGGCCGAACGAGTAATTATTCGCGCCGACGATGTCGAGGATGTCGGGTGCGCCGCCCAGCTCAGGATGCTCCTTGCCGTACAGGATGTCCCAGGCAAGGAAGGTATCGACATGGGTTTCGTGCGCGGCCTCGTCGATCAGATCCGGACGGTCCGGCGGCGCCACGACCTGGACCAGCGGATCGACATGGACCATGCGGGACTCCGGCAGTATTTCGCGGATTGCCTTGACGCCGGCGATGGATGCCTTGCAAAGGGCGAGCCGCAGCGCCTCCCTGTCGGCGCGTGTCTTTCTGTAGGGCGCGATCCAGCCCCACTCGCCGCCGCTGAACGCGAAGAAGGTGATTTCATTGATGGGCGTGAAGTAGTACGGTCCGGACAGGCGCTGCGATACGTATTCCGCCGCGGCACGGCAATATCTGGCGAAGCGCTGCGTGAAGTCTTCCGAAAACGGGTCGAGACCGTCGGGATAGCCGTAGTGACACAGGTCCCAGATGGGTACTACCCTGGTTTCCCGCATCGCGGCGATCATCGGGTCGATCGATGAAAAGTCGTATCGACCGTCGTGATCCACCATCGGCCAGGGGATGCCTTCGCGCGCCACCGCGATGCCGAGACTCTGAAGTATCCGGTAATCTTCCAGCGCATGCAGGCGGTGCTGCGTCTCTTCGCAGAGGTCGCGGCGCTGGCCCTCCTTCCACAGGAAGGTCGAGCACTCGAAGCCCGAGAGAAAGAATGTGGGAAAGATGCCGGGGCGGTTTGTCATCCTGTTATGACGCCACGCCGGCGGCGTGGTTCCTGCACTGCCACCGCACCCGCATTGTTGGTGCATACGGACAATAGCGGCGCGCAAGAAACCGCAGGCACGGCGACGGTCGCCTTGCCTGCGGTTCGGGTGCGTCACTCCGTGCCGGACAACAATCAGCCGATGGTGACCGGAACGAATATTCTGGCGTCGCCCCGTTGCACCAGTATGGCGAGCTGCTTGTCCTGCTTCGCCACCACCGACTTCAGTTCGTCCACCGATTTCACCGGCGTGCCGTTCACGGCGAGGATGATGTCGCCCGCTTCGATACCGGCCTTGGCAGCCGGCCCGCTGCTGCGTTCCACCAGCACGCCGGACGCCGATGCGCCCGCGCTCTTTTCTTCCGCGGACAGCGGGCGCACTGCCAGTCCCAGCCGACCTTGCGGCACGCCCTTCTCCGCCGTATCGCCGGACGCCAGCCTGTCGTTTACCGCGCCGAGCGAGGCCGACAACTCGATCTGCTTGCCGCCGCGCCAGACGCCTAGCGTCACCTTGTCGCCGGGTTTTCCAAGCGACACCATGGCAGGCAGGTCGGTCGAGCTGGCGATCGGCCGGCCGTTGTATTGCAGGATCACGTCGCCCGGCTCCAGGCCCGCCTTGGCCGCCGCGCTGCCCGGCGCGACCGAGGATACGAGGGCGCCGTCGGGCTGCTTCAGCCTGAACGATTCCGCCAGGGTCTGATTGAGTTCCTGAATCGTCACGCCCAGCCGCGGATGCGTCACCTTGCCGGTCGATACGATCTGGTCCTTGATCTGCAGGGCGACGTTGATCGGGATCGCAAACGACACGCCCTGGTAGCCGCCGGTACGGCTGTAGATCTGTGAATTGATGCCGATCACCGCGCCGCTTGTGTCGAACAGCGGACCGCCCGAATTGCCGGGATTGACCGCGACGTCGGTCTGGATGAACGGCACGTGCCCGTCGCCCGGCAGCGAGCGCCCCTTTGCGCTCACGATGCCGGCGGTGGCGCTTTGCTCGAAGCCGAACGGCGAACCGATGGCCAGCACGTAGTCGCCGACACCAAGCTTCGCGGGATCGCCGAGATTGACCACCGGAAGATTCTCCGCATTGATCTTGAGCACGGCAACGTCGGTGACAGGGTCGCTGCCAAGCACCTTCGCCTTGTATTCGCGCCGGTCGCTCAGCTTCACGGTGACTTCATCCGCATCCTGCACGACGTGGGCGTTGGTGAGAATCATGCCGTCCTTGCTGACGATGAAACCGGAACCCTGCCCGCGCACCGGCGCGTCGCCACGCGGCATTTGACCTCCGAAGCCCGGCATGCCGCCGAACCGTTCGAAGAAGGGATGGTTTTCAGGCCCGTCGGGAATGCTCCTGCTGCTTGCCCTGGAAGTGCTTTCCGTCCTGATACCGACCACCGCCGGGCCATATTGCTCCACGATGGCGCGGTAGTTGGGTACGGCCGTCGCCGGTATCGCCGCGCCGGATGCGTTATTTGCCGATCCTGTTGTCGACGCCGTCGAAGCGCCGGATGTTCCTCCCGCCGATGCGGAAGTCTGATTGAACCACGTCGCCGGGCTCCATCCCACTGCATTCGCAGTTCCAGTGGCAATGGCGCCAGTAGCGATGAGGGCCAACGTCAGTGATTTCAGTTTCATGTCGATTTCCTTTTCCCATCAATGAGCCGATCACTCGGTACGGAGGTGAGATTAGGGACCGAAAATTAAACCAGACTTAACGCAGAGCGACGGATGCCGTTGCCGGAAAGGCATGGCAGGCGGCATGGCAATCGATGGTTGCCTTCCTTTACGCGCAAGGCGTTACCGCGAAAACATGACAACCGCCCTGAGCCCGCCGAGCGGCGAGTCGGCAAGCTCTACGCGACCGCCGTGCTGGTCGACGATGTTCCTGACGATCGACATACCGAGGCCGGTGCCGGTCTGTCCGTCGACTTCGCGACGATAGAAGCGATCGAAAACGCGCTCCCTTTCCGGTTCGGGAATGCCGGGGCCGGAATCGTCGACCGTGAGACGGATGCCCTCGCCGGACGGTGAAATCGAAACGAGCACATTGCCGCCACGCGGCGTATAGCGGATGGCGTTATCAAGCAGGTTGCGCGCCAGGATGCGCAGCGCCGGCGCATCTGCTTCGACGGTGACCTGTTCCGGTGTGTCGAGTGCAATGTCGATATCCCGTGCCTGTGCCAGGGCGAACAGATCGCCGATCACACGCCGCACCAGTTCGGCAAGATCGACGGGCAGGCGCGTGACCGCGGTATCGCTCGGATCGGTGCGCGCAGCTGCCAGCAATTGCTCGATCAGATGCGTCGCACGGTCAACACCCTGGTTGAGTTCGCTGAATGCCCGGTCGCGTTGGATCTCGTCCGGCGCCCGCTGCAGCAGTTGCAACTGCAGCTTGAGCGCGGTAAGCGGTGACCTCAGTTCATGCGCTGCGTCGGCGACGAACGCACGCTGGTTGGCCAGCGCCCGCTTGAGCTTGTCGAGCAGCATATTGAGCGAGGACACCAGCGGCGAGATTTCCGCCGGCACATCGCCGACCGACACCTGGTTCAGCGACGCGGCATCGCGCTGCCTGAGTTCCGTCGACAGGCGCGTCAGTGCCGACAGCGATTGTCCGACCAGCCACCAGATCAGGATCGCCATGACAGGGGCAAATGCCAGCAGTGGCAGCAGGCTGCGCAGGGCCGCCCTTGCGGCGAGATCGCGCCGCTGCTCGAAGGGTTGGGCCACCTGGATGACCTGGTCTTCTCCAGGCAAGGCATAGACGCGCCAGCGTCTGCCTTTCGCATCCATATTGGTAAAGCCGGGCGTCGCACGGTCCGGCACCGGGTTGCTTGGGTCCGACAGGTAGGCGATGGTTCCCCGCATGGTCCAGATCTGCACGACCACGTCGGGTCGGTCGCCCGAAGTCGACGCGGGACGCTCGGCAAAACCATGGTCGCGCAATGACAGCGCGATCTGGCGCAGTTGGTAGTCGAACAGGTCTTCGTTCTGCTTCAGCGTTTGACGATAGGTGAATGCGCCGACGACCACCGCAGTGAACATCGCGGCAAGAAGAAGATAAACCGACAGCTTGACGCGAATCGAATTCATGCGGCGTCCGGCTTGGGAATGAAGTAGCCGACACCGCGCACATTCTGGATGAATTCCGCGCCAAGCTTGCGCCGGATCGCATGGATATAGACTTCCACCGTATTGCTGCCGACCTCGTCGCCCCAGCCATACATCCTTTCCTCGAGCTGCGCCCGTGACAGGATCAGTCCCGGCCGCAGCATCAACGCTTCGACGATCGCATACTCGCGGGCCGATAGCTGGACCGGCTGGCCGTTGTGCGATACCGCCCTCGTGGCCGGGTTCAGCCGCACCCCCATTACTTCCATCTCGGGTTCGGCATGTCCGGCGCTGCGGCGCAATCCGGAGCGGATGCGCGCCGACAATTCATCGAGATCGAAGGGTTTGACCATGTAGTCGTCCGCCCCCGCATCAAGGCCCTTGATGCGGTCCTCAACATCGTCCCTGGCGGTAATAACGATCACCGGCGTATTCTTCTTCCTCGCCCGCAACTGCCGCAACACCTGCAATCCGTCCTTGCCGGGCAGACCGAGGTCGAGCAGGACGATGTCAAAATGCTCGTTCATCAATGCTGTATCGGCCAGCTGGCCGTTGCGCACCCAGTCCACCGTGTATCCGTCGTGGCGGAGCGAGGTACGGACGCTCTCGCCGATCATCGCATCGTCTTCCACTAGAAGCACACGCATGTCGATTCTCCAGGCGGGATGGATCAATGGACACACCGCATCACCCGAGCTCGAACGCCTTGCTGATGATTGGGTGACTATGTCATGCCGGCGATTTCCCGGCTGACCGGATGCCGCCGCAGGTTTGCACATGCGATGCGGTGGCCCGGATGAGACGTGATGATGCCGGGTCGATTTCTCTTGTGTAATGACGCCGGACGGCCGAGGTGGTTCCTGGATTGCAGCTTGAAAAAATCAACGCCGCCGCATGGGATGTGAGGCAGCGTTGATTTTGATTGCGGAACGGCAGGGACGCGCTACGCGCTTCCTGCAGGCATCTTCAGCGGTCGTCGGTGGAGGGTTTGCCTACCGGGTCCGACATGTCGTCCTGCTGTTGGTCATCACCGGAAGGATTTCCTGCGGCGGCCTGCGAAGATTGTCCTTCCACGCTGCCCAGCACCGCAACTTCATCCTGTCCCTGTCGACCTGCCGTATTGCCGGCCTGTCCGGTGCCTTGCGCCACGCCCAGTTCAGCCACGGCGCCGGTTTCCTGCCCTGCCTGACTGCCGGCATCGACTGCCGCGTCGCCGTCCGGACTGGTCACCTGTGCTCCACGGATTTCACCGCGCCATTCGCCGGTCTCCGATCCGCGGTTCTCGATGAACTCCTTCAGGCGCGTCAGGTTATCGGCCAGCCGCTCTGACATCTCGTTCTCGCCGCCGCCGGCGGACGATCCCGGCACCTGGTCCTGTTCCGCATCCATGGTCATCGTCACGCGGGACATGTCCGGCCCGGCCGGCTGAACCTCGATCCGTCCCGCATTTATCGGGCCGCTCATGTTATGCCAGGCAATGCACTGGTCCGGGATCTGTTCGGTGATCTCTGCATCCCATTCCATGTCCTGGTCCGCCATCTTCGCTTTCCAGTGCAGATGGGTATCATCGAGTTGCTGCACCAGTTCAACATCCCGCATGAAGCGCGGATAGTCCTCGAACTGGGTGAGCTGGTTATAAATAACATGGACCGGAAGATTGACTTCCACTGACTGCTGAATCCTGGGCATGATGCATCTCCTAGTTTCCTGGAATTCGGTACTGGCAGCTTAAACATCCGAGCTGCGTGTGCTCGAAAATGTCCCGCGTTCGAGATCGACACGCAAATCGCCATCACTTACCTGTCCGTTCTGCCTTGAATAGAGTGACAAGGCATAATCCTTCATCGCCATATCCCGGTCGTCGTCATCCATTTCCGCCCACGGTTTTCCCTGGTGGCGTGCAATCAATTCTTCAATGGAGAACTCGACCGAACTATCCACGCCTTTTCCTTTTATCGTTGCCTTGATGCCTTCCATATTCATTTTCCTTTGGTGAATGTACAGAGTGGTCGTTGGTTTGCAGTCCGCATGCGCTGCGGGCAATCAATGCATACACGATCATCCGCGGCGGTGTGTGTAGTCACGGCAATGGACTTTCTTTGCATATCCAACAGTTAAACCATTAAGAGCCGCCCCGCCATCACGCGTTCCGGCGTTGCACACTGCCGCTTTTGATAGCTATCAAAACGAACCGCACTGTCGATTGCTTGTTCCGCCTGGGAAGATGCATGAATGAAATGGATTGATCGCACGTCCTAGAAGCGATAGCTGATTCCCGCTGTCGCATGAAAGGAGCGCAGTGGCGTCTCTGCTTCGCCCTGGAAGACTCCGACCTTGGCCGTACCGCTGTTGTACTTTGTTTCCAGAAACGCGCTCACCCGTTCCGTGAACTGGTAGCCGACGCCGCCCAGCACCTGGAAGCCGAAGCCGGATGACCGATAGCCGGTTTCGTGGTACGCCCCCGCAACGGTGTTTTCGGAATGCGGGCGGTAGTAGGCAAGGCCGCCGCCGATGTAGGGTGTCAGCCTGCCGCCGGCCAGCCCGGTATCGAGCCAGCGGTATAGGCCGTTGACGCTGAGCACATTGACGCCGTGCGATATTTCGAAGCGCTGCACATACCGGTCCATCGGCGCGACGACATTCACCGGCGCACCTTGCAAGATGCCATCCACTCGCACCGCACGGCCGGTTTTCGCATACATCTTGTAGTGCGTGAAATCGAGCGCGACACCCCACGACGGCGAGGCGTCGAAGAAATGCGTGAGGCGCAAA
This sequence comes from Noviherbaspirillum sp., assembly GCF_035944575.1. Classification (GTDB taxonomy): domain Bacteria; phylum Pseudomonadota; class Gammaproteobacteria; order Burkholderiales; family Burkholderiaceae_D; genus Noviherbaspirillum. The sequence continues at coordinate 20,269 of NZ_DASZBA010000186.1, read as the reverse complement.
CCATAATAGGGTGCCGGCTTGAACGGATCGGCGCCCCACTCGACGTCGCGCAAGGTGATGCCGGTGCCGCGACCCGGCTGATTGATGCTCAGGTCGCTGTCACGGGTATGCGATGTCCCGGGGTAGATGGAGAATATGTTCTCCGCAAATGCAATCCTTGGAGCGAACGGCACGCTTGCTCCGGCGGCAATGATGACAATCGCCGTTTTCGCTTTTCTGCAATGCATGACCTTCTCCTGAAATCCAATCTTTCAAGATAGGACGAGTACAGCGAAGAGACAGCGGAATCGCGCGCAGGCAAGCGCATCATCAAACTTCGGAGCCTGCCAGTCATCACCAGAAAATTTTTCGCTCGATCTGGTTAATGCGGTTACAGGCCTTGTTCGACCATGTCGAGCACCCGCTGCCCGATGGCTGCGGTCTGCGCGTCGTCGAGGTGGCGCAGCGGTCCGTCAAGCACCAGAACGGCCAATCCATGAACTGCCGACCAGGCGAGGAATTCGGCGCCCTTGCGGCGTTCCGGAGAAAGCGCCCCGACCTCCGCAAGAGCGTCAAGTGCCGCCGACAGATGTTGGAATGGCGACAAACCGCTGCTTCCTGCCTTGGCCGGACTGGCCGATCCGTCGAGATTGTCAGGAACTGAAAATGCGGTACGGAACAATCCGGGCTCGGCGCGCGCGAATTTTATGTAGGCGGCACCGATGGCACGCAACCGCCCGCGCGCGGCTTTTACGCTGTCCTTCTTTTTCGGCAAGGCGGCGAGTTCATTTTCGATTGCAAGGGCGAGCTGCACCTGTGCGGCGTCGCATACCGCTTCAAGCAAGGCCTGCCGGTCGGCGAAGTGTCGGTAGGCCGCATTGGGGACAACTCCCGCCTGGCGCGTCACTTCCCGCAGGACGACCGCATCCGGTCCGCCGCCGCGTGCCAGTTCCACGCCCGCTTCCAGCAACGCTCGGTATAAATCCCCATGCCGGTAAGTACTGCGCCGTGGAGGCTGGGACTCTTCCCGCGGGTTTTCTGCTTTGAGATTTTTCATGAATTTTATTGTGGACGCCGTACACAAGCCGTACTAATATGGACACTGTACACAATATTCATTCTTCTTACCAAGGAGTAAAGCAATGAATGCCAATTCTTTCCATGTGGTTGCAGAAGCGGAAATCCGTGAACTGGTCAATGCCTGGCTGAAAGCGGCCCGGAACAGGGATGTCGAAGGCGTCGTGGCGCACTACGCCCCGGACATCGTCGCCTACGATGCCGTCTCGCAGTTGCAATTCATCGGCGTCGATGCCTACAGGAAGCACTGGGAGGCCTGCATGGCAATGTGTTCGGGGGAGATGATTTTCGACGCGCCCGAACTGCACATTACCGCCGGCGCGGATGCCGCCTTTGCGCATGGCCTCATTCGTTGCGGCGAGAAGATGGAGTCCGGCGAAGAGAAGGCATCGTGGATGCGGATGAGCGTCGGTTATCGCAAGCACGACGGCAAATGGCTGGTAGCGCACGAGCATTTCTCGGCGCCATTCGATATGGAAACCGGAAAAGCACTGTTTGAACTGCAGCCCTGAGCTGCCTACCCGATCATCAAAACGACAAGGAGATAAGAAATGACTCAAGCCCAAGTGAAGCCGGTGCCGGAAGGCATGCACACTGTCGCACCGCACCTGGTCTGTGACGGCGCGGCCGATGCGATCGAGTTTTACAAAAAGGCGTTCGGCGCGGTGGAAATCGACCGGCTGCCCGGCCCCCACGGCAAACTCGTGCATGCCATGATCCGCATCGGCGATTCGCCGATCATGCTGGTGGATGAGTTTCCGGAGTGGGGTTCATTCGGACCCAGGTCGCTCAAGGGTTCGCCGGTTACCATCCATCTCTATGTGGAGAATGCCGATGCGCTGTTCCAGCGCGCGGTCGATGCGGGCGCAAAAGTGGTGATGCCAATCAACGAAGCATTCTGGGGCGATCGCTACGGCAAGCTGGAAGACCCGTTCGGCCATCAGTGGTCAGTCGCCAAGCACGTACGTGACGTGACGCCGGAAGAAATCGCGCAGGCAATGCAGCAGCCGATGACGCAAATGTGCACCGAAGCGACAGCCTGACAACCTGTCCTTACCGGGCGGACCGGCCTTCGCCTCCGGTTCGCCGCCAACCCTGCCCTCCCCTTTCGTCCATACCCCCGCACGAATCGAAAGACTTCGCCTATCGCAGGAACGCGTCGGCATGCGCGTCATGCCTGGAAGGCCGAGCGTTTCGATCGAAACAGCGCAGACAGATACCGTTGGCGCGGTAAAGTGCGTTTGACCAGCCCGCAGTTAGGTTGAACGTGCCCACTGGCTCGCCCATTCAGCCAGAGTGGCTGCCGGAACCGGTTTCGAATAGACATACCCTTGCACCTGGTCGCACCCCATCTGCCGCAGAATGGCAAGCGTCGCTTCATCCTCGGCGCCTTCTGCCACTACCTTGAGCTTGAAATTGTGCGCGAGATCGATCACCGCCCGCACGATCTGGGCATCGACCACCGACGAAGCCATATGTTCGACAAACAGCTTGTCTATCTTGAGTTCGACCAGCGGAAAACGCCTGAGGTAAAGCAGCGACGAGTATCCGGTGCCGAAGTCATCGATCGCCAGGCTGAATCCCAGCTTGGCCAGTGCATGCAAGGTTTTGATGGACAGCTCTGCATCGTTGAGCAGGGTGCTTTCCGTGACCTCCAGTCCGATCTGATCGCAAGGCACGCCCCAGACATTCGCGGCTTGCTGCAACAGGGCGGGCAGACCGGGCTCGTTGAGCATGGATGCGGACAAGTTCACCCACAGTATGCCGATACGCGCACCCGCAAGCACCGTCACATATTCCCTAAGTGCGGTATGGACAACGAAACGGGTCAGTTCACCGATCATGCCGTACCTCTCGGCGGTATCCACCAGGAGGGTAGGCGTCCAGCCGGAGCGCGCATCCGCCGGCCAGCGCACCAGTGCTTCGATGCCGGCTACCTGACCGGTATGCAAGTCCACCTTGGGCTGGTACGCCAGCGACAGACGGTTTTGCGCCAGTGCGGATTGCAGGGCCGCCATGACAGTGCGGCTCATTTCGCCGATTTCCGTTCCGGTCGCGACGACGCTGTAGCGACGGCTGGCGGCACGCGCTTCCTGTTGCGCGCCAAGCGCGGCCTTCAGCATGCGTGTCGCGGTGGTACGTGTCTGCCCGCACAGTGCGACGCCAATCACGGGTCGTACGGTCACCACCGGATCGCAATCGGGAATCGGTCTTTCCAGCAGGCGGATCAGATTGGAAGCCGCAAGGTCCGCGATCGTGGGCGACGATAGCTGTGTCAGCGCAACCCATACTTCATCGCTGGACGGCATCGCGAGGTAGTCACTTTCCCGCAGCACGGATCGGACCCGACGCAACAGTTCTTCCCGCACGGCCGCGCTGCCGGCTTCGTCGAGTATTGCTTCCAGCCGGTCGCTGCGCGCGAGCGAAACCACGAGCAAGGCGATTGTCGCCGGCGGGCTTCGCTGTTCGATGTTCGCGTCCAGCCGCCTGACGAATTCCTTCGGCATGAGCGAACCTGTGTCGACGGCCGAATTAGCCTGACGCCACTTGAGAAAATGCTGGCGCAACTTCATTGCGCACCGAAATAAAAGTCGCGCGAGTCGATTCCGTAGCTACCGTCAGTCAGGCCTCTGCGTATCTGCAGGTTGCGGCGCTTGCTGCGGGCATTGTGCTTGAACATGTCGATCTGCATCGGCGGCGTACGGCGGGTTTTGTCCTTATGAGTCACCAGCAATATGCGCGGCTCCAGGCGCCGCAGCGGGTTGTGCTGGATGACGATGGCGACATGGCCGCTGTTCAGTTCGACCAGCGAGCCGATCGGGAAGACGCCGATCGATTGCACGAACTGCTCTATGAGGGGACCGAACCAGCGGTTGTCGGCGCCGGCGAACAACTGCTTGATGGCGTCGAAAGGCGAATAGGTCTCGGCATAGGGACGCGGATTGATCATCGCGACATAGCCATCCACCACGGCAGCCATGCGACCGTAAATGGATATCTCGTGCGCGGACAGTCCCTTCGGATAGCCCTTGCCGTCGATCTGCTCGTGATGTTCCGCGATCGCCCGCAGCACGGCAGGCGGCAACATGTCGGATTCCGACTCGGACAGCATGGCGACACCGAGATCCACATGCTGGCGGGCGCGTTGCATTTCGCTATCGTTATAGCGCCCTTGCTTTTCGAGCAGCGACGGCGTGAGCTGGGTCTTGCCCAGATCGAGCAGTATGCCGATCATCGCGAGGTCGGCGAGCGGTTCGCGACCGAAGCCGAGATGCCGCCCCATCGCCGTCAGGTAAATCCCGGCCTCCAGGCTTCGCTGGTAAAGACGGTTGTCGGTCTGGTGTATTTTCGCCGCCCACATCATTGCGCTAGGGTGGGCAATCATATGCAGCGCCAGGGATTCGGCTGCCCGCTCCACCTTGCGTATATCGGTGGTATGGCGCAATGAAATGCCGGTCGTGATGTCGTCCAGCAGCCTAACCGTGGTCTTGCAGGCATCCAACGACGCCGGGACGGCGAGCCAGTTGAATTCCGGCTGGGGATAGGAAACCAGCGGTATCTCGGGCGGCACATAGGACGGCCTGGACGGCGGTGGCAATGCGTCGCGCGATCGGGCTCGTACTTTTGCCCCACCACCGGGAAGAAGGCGCTTCCACCATGGCATGCCGCCGCTGGCGGCTTCGCGATCGTAGCTGATGTTGGAAGACGCCGGAGGTGACGACCCGTTGCCGTTTGCGAGGAAATTCTGGATTGCCAGTGAGGGATCACTGGAGCCGAGGGCCGCATTCTTATCGGCAATCGTCATACCGCCGAGGGTGTCCGCCTCCTGCAGCCCAAAGTATTTGCCGCTGCTGAGAATACGATCGAGATATTCTTTGAGTGCCGCATCGTGGCTGCGGGTCGGATCGACATTGACATACTGGGCGACCTTTTGAAGGATCTCGATCTGCCGCTTTTCGGTGATCAGGACGCCTTCGAGCTCGAACGGCGTTTTTTTCCAGCCGCAGTCCACGTCGGATACGAACATGCCCAGGCGCAGGTCGTACACCGGCAGGCAGACGTCGTATGCCAGTGGTTTTTTTAAAGGTTGACCCGGTTTCAACATGTGTATCGCCAAAAAGCAACACTAACTCCGGCAGCAAGAGGAGCGTGGCGCAACCAATAAGATTCGCGGCTGTAAGGTCCAACAAGACCGTGTGTGACTTAGGCAGAAGACATTTCTGGAGAGAAATGCAAAGCCTGACGGCAATTATATACGCACTGGAACCGTGAACCGAACGCCGCATGGCGATTTGCAACAGGGCGAAAACAGGATGGGAAAAGGTTTCGAAACGGCAGGGGCGGTGCGCTGCCGGCACGCGGAATGCCGGCAGGAAGTCGAGGCGAACCGGTTTTCAGCCAGGGATTCAGGTCGACCAGGGTTTATTTGACAAGCACCGCGAGCGGTTCGGCGCTGCACCGGGGAGCGCACGCTTACGGAAGTATGCCGGGCACCGCAGGCGCAGTGCCGAACTTCGCGGCAGCTTATCAAATACCGCCTAGGCGGTGGCCAGCGCCTTGTCCATCAGGCGTGAGGTGGAGATCCAGAACACGTAGCTCAATACGCCGACCGACACGAGCACCACCCAGAACTCCATGCGCCATGCGCGCATCGTCAGGAAACCGGCCGGTTCGGCACTGGTGCAGACAAGCGTCGCGGCGGTCATGCCGACGTAGTGCATCATGCAGACCGCGATGCCCATCACGAATGCGGCTGCCAGCCGGTAGGTCCACCTTGAGACATTGAACGCCATCCACAGCGCGGCGGCAGCGGCGCCGACCGCGATCAGGACCGACAGTCCGACAGTGGAAAGATCCAGCGACATGGTCGCCCGCATGTTCATCGCGTACATGCCGATGTAATGCATGGCGGCCACGCCGAGGCCGGCCAGAAGGCTTCCGGTCAGCCATCCCGAAACCCGGAATTTGCCCCGCCCGCCGGTAAGGTAGAGCGCCAGGCCGGACAAGCCGATCGCGGCGATCAATGACCCGATCGTCGGAATGACCTCATAGCTGACGTTTACGCCGACTCGATAGGCAAGCATGCCGATGAAATGCATTGCCCATATGCCCACCCCGCCGAGCGACACGGCCGCGCCTGCCACCATTGCCCAGTCGGTTCGTCCGTCGGGGCGGATCATCCACCGGGCGCACTGCAAGGCCGCAAACGCGCCGAACACGGATATCACGTACGACAATGCAACCAGGTTTTCCCTGTACTCGGGCGTCAATACTTGACCTGCGACGGGCTCCATATTCTTCCTGTATAAAAGATTGTCCAAGACAAAAACTTAACTCAAGGCAATTATTGCGTGTATTAAAGTTATATGCAATACATTGTCCATGACATATATCAATCGGATCGATTAAGATCTACAAAGGTTTTCATTTATACAACAGCGTATTCCCGGCATCGTCCGGTTACTTGAACCATGTGCGGGGAACCCGGCGCGGAACGACGCTCTAATGTTTTTTATTCAGTCTGGAGCCGGCAATGTCCGTTGACGCACGCTTGCAGGCGCGCCCTTCCACACCCGATGGCCCGGCCAAGTCGGGCATGCAGAAATTCGATGTCGGGGGCGCACGCGATAGTTACTTTTACGTACCTTCCCGCTACGATCCGGCGGTCCCGGCGCCGCTGGTATTGCTTTTGCACGGCGCGGGCGGCCATTCCCGGCACGGGCTGGACCTGTTGCAGCATCTTGCGGACGATAGCGGCCTGATCCTGATCGCACCCGCATCGACTTCGCATACCTGGGATGTGATTGCCAACCGGTCGTACGGCGCGGATGTGGCCATGGTGGATCAGGCGCTGAAGCATGTGTTCGCCCACTATGCGGTGAACCCGGACCGCCTGGCGATCGGCGGCTTTTCCGACGGCGCGTCGTATGCGCTGACCTTGGGATTGGCGAACGGAGATTTATTCACCCACGTTATCGCGTTTTCGCCGGGTTTCATCGCGCCGATCACGCCGCGCGGACAGCCGAAGGTATTTATCTCGCACGGCAACCAGGACGAAGTCCTTCCGATCGAGCCGTGCAGCAGGAAAATCGTGCCGCGGCTGCGCCGTGCGGAATATGAAGTGATGTATGACGAATTCGACGGCGGCCACGCCATTCCCGGTGAAGTGGCGCAGTTTGCGGTGAATTGGTTTCTCGGGCGGATTTGACGCGCAAGCGCGTGCCGGCTAGGCCTCGTAGTGAAAGCCCCGCTTTTCCAACGGGTCGTCCATGTAAAAATCGTGGAACATGATGACACCGTCGTCCCCTTCCGAGGTTTTGGGAAAGGCCGATATTGCAAACTGCAATACGTCGCCGCTGTCGTACAAGTCCAGCTCATCCATCGGCTTGACCTCGACGGCGCTTCCGTCCGTCGAGTTGCCTGTCATATGCAGCACGCTTTTCAGAAGCAGCGCCCGTCCCGCCGCACTGTAGAACTGCGCCTCGGTCGCGATCGGCGCCACATGCCTTTTGATGTCCCTGAGCGTTGCATGCGCCCATTGTTCACGATCATATGACACGCCTAAGTCGAATTTCGGATACACCGTTTGCACAAGAAAATCCTCCAGCGAAGGCGCATCCTCGCCGAGCGGCCGGGTCAGGATAGCGCTCAATAGCACCGCGTCGCGATTCAAGGGATGCGTCTTGTCCTGCACACTGTCGCGAAGGCGCCCGACCAGGTGGGATAGTTCCAGATCCTTGTTGCCGTGCCTTTCTTCATCAAGCTTGCGAACCGCATCCCATGCCTCGACCATCGGCAGCAGCGCCCTGCCGGTACCGGGGTCCGCGAACAATCGGTTCAGCATGTTCAGGAATTCCTGCTTGATGCGCATGGCATGCTGCTGCCCGATCCATTTTTGCCTAAGTCCCGGTGAGCCGGGGCGAAATACGGTTTCCGTGTTTGGTGGGCCGCTCGGACCGGCAGCGGCGGTAGGGATTGATCGATCCGCATGCTGCTTTGGTTGATTGGCAAGCGGCGGGACTGCTGCGGACAAAGGCTGCAGCGGATGGTGCGGAGGAATCATGATTGTGTCGGAACAGAAGGTTCATTTGATCTTGCAATGTCGCGGCCGATAGGTGGTGCAAGCCGGATTCAAGGTGTGAGTGGGAATTACTTCCCTTTGGTTCCCGGCGTGTTCGACGTTGCGCCGGCCCGCTTGGCGCGGGCTTCCACGATGAAGTACACCAGCGTGGCCACCGCCAGCGGTATGAGGTAGTAGAGGGCGCGATAGGCGAGCAGAGCCGCCAGTAGTTCATGCCTTGGCATTTCATGCGACAGCAGCGTGACGAAGACCGTCTCGATGACGCCGAGGCCTGCCGGCACGTGGGTAATCACACCGGCGATGGCGGCGACCAGCAGCACCCCGAGCACCGTCGGGTAGGCGATCTTCTGTTCCAGCAGCATGTAGACGATGCCGCCGATCAGCATCCAGTTGGCAGTGGACATCGCCAGTTGCACCAGCGCGAGCCTCAGCGACGGCAGCGTGATGTCGTGTCCGCGTATCGTCCAGGTGCGGCGGCTCGAAAATGCGCACAGCAACATGTATGCGATGGCGGTCGCAAAAAGACCGATACCCATCGCCCGCAGTCCTGTGGTATCGAGCTTCCAGTCGGGTGGCGGCGCAATCGGCCACCACCAGAAGACCAGCCCCGCAAGCAGCAGATACCCGAGCCAGTTGGTCAGCATGCTCATGCCGAGCACGCGGGTGATGACGTCGGCATCCAGGCCGAGCCGTGAATAGAGGCGGTAACGAAATGCGACGCCGCCGATCAGCGAACCCATATTGAGGTTGAAGGTATAGCTGATGAAGGTGACGGTCATGACCTGCCGCGTTTTCAGCGGATGGCCGGTAACGTGCCGGCCCAGCAGATCAAAGCAGCTGTAGAGTGCATGGCTCGCCGCGGCAAGGGCCGCCGCCAGCCACAATCCCTGCGCCGATCGCCGGCCGATCGCCGCAACGACTTCGTCCCACTCGACCGAACGCGCCTGGGTTACGAGAAGATAGGCAACCACACCGAAGAACGCGATCTTCACCGCACGCTTCACCCATGGCCACCAGGGCCTGGATGTCAAACCTTGCCCTGCAGGACGTCGCGCCGCGTCGGATGTGTCGTTCACGACCACGCCTTTTCATCCAGCCGGTCCGCCCCGTTCCGGATCTGCGCCGCCCTCAGCGGCGTCAGCTTCGGCGCATGGGCGGGCAGCCACCCGGCCCAGGCAGGAAACCGCCGCAGCAGCGGGAACAAAAAGAAGCTTCTCACCTGGCGCAATGCGCTGGACTCCTGGAGGTCGGCGGCTTCAATCCGCTTGCAGCTGTTTTGCATCAAGTTCTGCAGGTTGTCGGCCAATTGCCGGTTGAAGGTGCGATCGCGGATCATGACGTTCGCTTCCAGGTTGAGCGTCAGACTGAGCGGATCAAGGTTGCTCGACCCGACTGTCGCCCATTCATCGTCCACCAGCGCCACCTTGCCATGCAGCGGCCGGTCGCAATATTCGTAGATGCGCACGCCGGCGCGCAGCAGGTGGTGATACAGCATCGCAGCTGCGATCTGCACGATGCGCATGTCCGGATTGCCTTGCAAAATGAGCGTCACTTCCACGCCGCGCCGGGCCGCCTTGCGCAGCTCTCTCAGGAAAGCATAGCCGGGGAAGAAATACGCATTGGCGATGATGACCCGCCGGCGCGCCAGGCGGATGGCGACGCGGTAATGCCGTTCGATATCACGCCTGTGGTGGTGATTGTCGCGCCAGACGAACATGGCATCCGCCGTGCCTGTGACCGGTGGCGATTTTGGCACCGCGTCGGCGAATGACTTGGGACGGCGCTGATACCAGCGCCGGTCAGGGTTGCCTTCGACAATCGCATCATAGGCGAACTTGCGGATCTGCCCGACGATCGGACCTTCGATTTCAATCGCGTAGTCCTGCTTCGCCTCCGGACCGAAATCGCCCAGATGGTCGGCGGAATAATTGATGCCGCCGACGAAGGCGCGCACACCATCCACCACGACGATCTTGCGATGCATGCGGCGAAAGTAATTGATGCGCCGAAATAGCTTCGGCGCGGGATCGAACACATGGATCTTCACGCCGGCCGAAGTTAGCGAAGCGATATATTCATCCGACAGGTCCGGCGAGCCGAACGCATCCACCGTAACATCGACCCGCGCGCCGTTGGCGGCGGCGGCGAGCAATGCGGAATGCAGTGCCTTGCCCACCTTGTCCTCGTAGAGGATGAAGGTTTCGAGCACCACTTCCTGCCGTGCGGCGGCGATCACCTCGAATACCCTCGGGAAGAACTGTTCTCCGTTTTCAAGCAGGGTGATCTTGTTGCCGCTGGTCCATCGCTGTTTCACTGCGGGCTTCCTTGTCGTTGGCGTGCCCGCAGCAATTCAAGGACGGCCGGATTGCCGTCATCCGCCGCAGGCGCGCATCAGGGACAAGTATGTCGGGTATGGCCACCGGTGCGTTGCACTGGCTCAACGACTGCGCTGTTTGGAATTTCGAGGCGAGCCGCGCGGATTATTCGATCCAGGAAAATCCCTGCCGGGCAAGTAATGCCCCTGATGCATCCGGGCCCCAGCTGCCGGCGGTATAGAGTTGCGGCTTTTCGCCGAGTTCCTTCCATCCGGCCAGGATCGGGTCCGCCCACGACCATGCTGCTTCGAGTTCGTCGCGCCGCATGAAGTGGGTAAGGCGTCCGCGCACCACATCGATGAGGAGGCGTTCATAGGCCTCCGCGCGTCGCTGCGAAAACGCCGATTGCAGATCGAGGTTCAGATTGACCGGCAACATATGCATGCCACTGCCCGGCTGCTTCGCCATCAGCTGCAACTGCACCGATTCCTCCGGCTGAAGCCGTATCACGAGGCGATTGGCGCGGCTGCGCGGCGCGTCCGGAAAAATGGAGAGCGGCGGATCGGCGAATTCGATGACGATCTGCGACAGTTGCTTCTGCATGCGCTTGCCGGTGCGCAGGAAGAACGGCACATGGGCCCAGCGCCAGTTGTCGACATAGGTCCGCAGCGCGACAAAGGTTTCGGTGCGGCTGTCCGGCGGCACGCCGGCTTCGTCGCGGTAAGCCTTGACCACTTCGCCGGCGGCGGCTCCGGCAGTGTACTGGCCGCGCACAGTATCGCGCGCGATGTCGCCCAGCGTCATGCGGCGCAGCGACCGGATTACCTTCAGCTTTTCGTCGCGGACTGCATCCGGGTCGAGCGACACCGGCGGCTCCATCGCAATGATGCACAGCAATTGCAGCAGATGGTTCTGCACCATGTCGCGCAGTGCGCCGGTCTCGTCGTAGAAGCCGGCTCGGCTGCCGACGCCGACGGTTTCCGCAACGGTGATCTGTACGCTGACGATATTCGGCGCCCGCCAGAGCGGTTCAAGGATGCCGTTGCCGAAGCGCAGCACCATCAGGTTCTGCACCGTTTCCTTGCCGAGATAGTGGTCGATCCGGTAAATCTGCGATTCGCTGAAATGCTTTCCCACTGCCGAATTGATTTCACGCGCCGAGTTCAGATCGTGGCCGAGCGGCTTTTCGAGTACCACGCGGCTGTTGCCATCGATCATATCGCTGGCGGCGAGGTTTTCGCAGATGGTGGTAAAGAGGCTGGGCGCGGTGGCGAGATAGAAGGCGCGCTGCACGCCCTGCCGCGACGACTTGGCAAGTGCGGCGTACCCGGCGGCGTCGGTTGCATCGAGACAGACATAATCCAGCATGCGAAGAAATTCCCGCCATGCCTCCTGCTCAAAGTTCCGCTCGTTGATGAACGGCTGCGATTTCGCCTGCACGAATTCCAGATAACCGGCCCGGTCATAATCATGACGCCCGGTGGCAATGATGCGGGTCGAGGGCGGCAGGTTACCGTGCAGATGCGCCATGTACAACGCCGGCAGCAGTTTGCGGACCGACAGGTCGCCGGCGCCACCGAAGATGATCATGTCGAGCGGAAGGGATGGAGCGGAGGATGTTGCAGTTGTGATCATGGAAATGTCGCTGGCGCGGCGGCCGGTGTTGATGAAGTCCGCGCCAGTTTAAAGCAAACGAAGGACAAAACAAGCGCGGCAAGCAGCATCGGCCGGTTGCCCTGACCTGCACCAGTGCGTCAGCTTAGCTTCCCAACGCGAGCGCTAGCGCTTTTATTACAGTGCAACGCATCCATCCTCAAGACACGCACCTGCAGCCCGAGATATTCGATTAGCCCCTGCGCAGCCGGAATTTCGTTGAATTTCTCCGCTACCTCGACACCGCCAAGCACGATCAGGCCATGCTGATCAAAGGCCAACACGATGTGCCGGGCAGCCAAGTCATCAAGCGTGAGGCGCTGCCACGTCGAACAAATCGTTCAGCTCCACCAGCCGCTCGGCGATCAATACCTCGATCGCCCGCAGAGAACCGGCGCCTGCCATGACATCACAAGCGCACACGGCAACGGTCCTGCGCGCAGGAAAAGAGACGTTTGTTTATATCTTGGACTGTTTCGGAGGAACTTTTTTTGTTGGATTGCCACAGAGACGATCTTTCTAGCGTAGCCAACTTGGTCAGTACATACCAGATTATGCCTATCAAGCGATTTTTGCCCGCAAGGCCGTTAGGAGCCGCGCAAAAATAAATAAGTAAAGCTTTCGAACACTCGTCCTATAGCGAGAACAAAAAAACGCCATAAGTTATTCCTGCGCGGGCCCTAAGCAAACGATGCCTCTTTATGAATTTCGGAGATTGCAAATGGATCAGCCAAGATCGGCACCTTGCAATAAGACCACATTAATACCCGCATGGTGTATTAACTCTAACAAATGATTTTCTCCATGCATTCCAGGGGACTCATTGAGGAAGCTTGCACAGTCTTCATTGTCTTCCGAAAAAACCTGGAATACATAAAGCAATATTTGCAGATTAATCAACAGATTGACCCACAATAATAAGGTACCAATAGAATGACTTCGCCTATATCACGCTCATATCCCACGACTCGTCCTACACATCTTAACGAACCGTTGTTACCTACCGCATCGACGAGCGTACCAATCCTAACGTCTTATGCAGAAACCGCTGGGCAGACTGCACTTGCAGCTCACAATGCGTGGAGCGGGGCGGCGATGCGGAGGCGTCTTCATGCTGCAGCAGGCGGTGTAGCGAGAACCGCCTCGGCGGCATACCATGGATCGTTTGACATTGGCCTCGCAGCATATAACAACATTGTGAAATCAGCCGGATCGGCGGTTATAAACACCTCGGTTGCAGCGGTGAAGCAACTTGCGACATTCGCCCAAGAATCGATGACAGGAGTAGCGTTCGTAGGAGGGCGTGCAGTGTCCGGCAGAGCAGATTCCGTACTAAAGTTACCGCAGTGGCTGATACCTTCATCAGTGAAGGATTTGTTTACGTCCGATGGAAGGGAGCTATCGGAAAAAGGCTTGAAATTCATAAAAAACGTTGTCACTTATGGCGGCGGAGCAGCTGCATCTTCTTTTATATCAGTTACCGATTGTCGGCATATCTGATTCGTTGGGACGATGCTCCGCTCAGGCCACTTCAGATAAACTTGAAGAGGGCAACTATACAATGCCGCTCGTGCTTACGGGACTTTTGGCCGGTACTGCAATTTACCGGATTAGAACGCTCATAAATAGCATGGATCTTCGCGACCTCGATGCAAAGCAAAAATCGAGTGTAATAGCCGCCCATTTTGGGATATCGCCGGAAAAGTTTGATGCGATGCCGGATGCCGAAAGGAAGAAGCTGGAGGAGAAAGCCACACGAGACTGGCTGATGTTGGCAGGCGGCGCTGCGCTCATGCCAGTAGGCGCGTTCTCCATGTGCCTGATCGGAAAATTATCTGCGGCAACCGCCCTTTCCAATCCGCTTTTCATGGCGATAGCAACAAATATGGTCAAGGAAGTTGTTCGTGGATCTATTTATGGCGGCCTGCGGGAAACAGCCCAAGAAATACTTACAGGCCCGAAGGCAGGAGATGCAACCCTGACCCATTCGGAATCATGGGGGTCGGCAGTCAAATATGGGGTGATATCAGGCGCAGTCAACTTGGGGCAAAATGCAGCGCAACAAGCCATTCTCAATGGATCGAGTTTGACTCGTGAGAATACTTGGGGGCAGAAGATTAGTGTCCTGACGGCATTTGCGTTCATAAATGCAATTGGCGAATCGCTTAACTGGACGGACCTCGGCTCGGATCGCACAAGAAAATGCGCCGAGCTTGCGAAGGAAAAACTCACTGAATACCATCAGGGCCATGGAATGCCGGAACCCACGCCCGCTCAACTGGACGAAGTGGCAAAACAAGCCGAATTCGCATTTGAATTAGGAGTCAAGGATCAAAGCTACGCTGAAGCACTCCGCAATATCTACCGCAGGTATGTAGGGTCAATGCTCGCGCGTGAAGGGGTTTATGCATGTTCGAATGCAATATCCAATACCATGTCAAGTTTATTAAAACTCATGGAGGGAGCAAGCGGCGGCAAAGGTTCTTTTAATATTCTTAACAACATCCTTATCGGTTTTGGCACCACCTTTACCTATGCTAAATTCGCCGCATGTGCGCAAAGCCTGGGAGTGCGGAGAGGCATACGCGCTGAGAGCGGAGGAAAAATCGCGTCAGCCTCCGAATCTTCGTCAGCCTCTTCCATCAATTGGAGTTTTTTAAATTCCATTAAAGAGGAAGGAAGCCATAGCGGAGCAATCCAAAGAAGCGTAAGTGTCTACAGCGAAGAACGAACCGGAATCGATTACGAAGCGCTCAGAGAAGCAACTGTAAAGGCACATAGCATCGCTGACATTAACATTGAGCGCGGTGCGCCAAAAGGACTCAGACACCGACATATGTCTGACATCAATTAGAGTTAACGCGAATCCGCCGTTCTCCTACGTCTCCCTATCTGCAGCCACTTGCGCAAGTCGCACGCGAAACTGGCGCTTGTGGTCGATTCGATTCTTTCCCATGCCCATGCGCTCAGCGTCACGAGCGCACGGGCATGGGGAGGCACTCCATCCCTTTTGCCGTGCGTTGATCAGCACATTGACGCCGATGGCTTCCATGTCAAACCAGATAGCGCCCGAGGCGATGCAGTCCAGCACGGCAACGGCTCCAGCGCATAACGCTTGCCCTGCGCGCGCCGAACATCCCGCAGTTCAGACAATACGCCACCGAATAGCATCCTTGCTTCCGCCTCTTGTTTTGAAGCTTGCAAGGTCAACACGGTTGATCAGAAGTTAACAGCCCTGCATGCAATAGAGGGGCTGTGCATGCCAGCTTAGAACCGGTAATTAAACCCCGCCAGCGCGCGGAAGGAGCTTGGCGATGCATCCTGATCACGATGCGAAAAACCGAGGTGCCCGGTGCCGCTGTTGAACTTCGCTTCGACGAAGGCGGCCATGCGCTGCGTCATCCGATACTCCAGGCCGCCGAGCACCTGGTAGCCGAATCCGGAAGCCTGATCGTTATAGTCGTGCGCATCGTGATCGGCGGCGCTATCCGCCTGGGAGAAGCGGTAAGCCAGTCCAGCACCCGCATAGGGCTGCAGCCGCCCGCCGGCGAGCCGGGGATTTTGCCAGCGGTAGATGCCGTTCAGGCTGAGGATGTTGACGCCGCCGGAGATGTCCATGCGCTGTGCCTGCCTTTCCGGCATTGCCAAGCCGTTCGCCGGGCCGCGCCAAAAGTTTTCCGACGCCAGGCCGCGTCCAAGCGCGCTGTAACCGGTGCCGTAATGGCTGAAATCGAGCGCAGCGCCCCAATTCGGATGCCGGCTGCCGAACTGGCTGATGCGAAGGTTGTAAAAGGACGCGGAATTGTAGCGATCGCCTCCCCATTCGACGCCGCGCAGCGTCAGGCCTGTGCCGGTCCCAGACTGGCGCAAGGCCGGGCTGCCGGGTAAGGAAGCCGTGCTTTCGTAGAGAGAGAATATGCCGTTCGCGGCCGCCGGCGCGGGGAGGACGAGAAACCCGGTGATGGAAATGGCACACAGCACGGTCGCATGGCTTCCAGTCATGATGCTCTCTCTGAAGTTAGGATTTCAGGATAGGCTTCAGCATCGAAACTTGCCAGCCCCAAGCGCAAGAATAATGATTTAGCGCAAGTTTTTGAGATTTGCCAAAATCTCAACGGCCACATCATGTGTGAATGCGCCTCGTGCGGCACTGTGCGAAACGGTGATATCTTGCCGCATCCGTTTAATCTTTTAACAAGGACGCCATGTGCAACCGGTTATTTCCGTCAATTCGCTGACCAAGACATATGCGTCTGGATTCCAGGCGCTCAAGAACATCAACCTCGATATCCGGCGCGGCGAAATCTTCGCCCTCCTCGGCCCCAACGGCGCCGGCAAAACCACCCTCATCAGCATCGTCTGCGGCATCGTCAATGCCAGCAGCGGCACCGTGACGGCGGACGGCCACGATATCGCCCGCGACTACCGGGCGGCGCGTACCAAGATCGGGTTGGTGCCGCAGGAATTGTCGACCGACGCTTTCGAGACCGTCTGGGATACGGTGAAATTCAGCCGTGGCCTGTTCGGCAAGGCGCCGAATCCCGGTTATCTGGAAAAGGTGCTGAAGGATTTGTCGCTTTGGGATAAACGCAGCTCGAAAATCATGGCCTTGTCCGGCGGCATGAAGCGCCGCGTGATGATTGCCAAGGCGCTCAGCCATGAACCGAAAATCCTGTTTCTCGACGAGCCGACCGCAGGAGTCGACGTCGAATTGCGGCGCGATATGTGTGAAATGGTGCGGCGGCTGCGTGAAAGCGGCGTCACCATCATTCTTACCACCCACTATATCGAGGAAGCGGAGGAAATGGCCGACCGTATCGGCGTGATCAGCAAAGGTGAAATCCTGCTGGTCGAGGACAAGGCGGTGCTGATGCAGAAGCTGGGCAAAAAACAGCTCACGCTGCATCTGCAGCATCCGCTGGACGCGGTGCCTGCCGATCTGTCGGCGTACCGGCTCGAACTGTCGTCCGACGGCAGCCAGCTTGTCTACACCTTCGATGCGCAGGGTGAACGCATGGGCATACCGGAGCTGCTGAAGAAACTGGATGAGCATGGCATCCACTTCAAGGATCTTCAGACCAGCGAAAGTTCGCTGGAAGAAATCTTCGTCAGCCTGGTGAAGGGAAATGGTAAAGGGGAACGACCATGAATATCCATGCAATCAAGGCCATATATGTTTTCGAGATGGCGCGCACCTGGCGGACAATACTGCAAAGCATCGCATCGCCGGTGATCTCCACCTCGCTCTACTTCATCGTGTTCGGCTCGGCGATCGGCTCGCGCATGGCGCAGATCGACGGCATCAGCTACGGCGCCTATATCGTGCCTGGGCTCATCATGTTGTCGGTGCTGACCGAAAGCATTTCCAACGCGTCGTTCGGCATTTACATGCCGAAGTGGGCAGGAACAATTTATGAGGTGTTGTCGGCGCCGATTTCCGCCTTTGAGATCGTAATCGGTTACGTCGGCGCGGCAGCAAGCAAATCGGTAATCCTCGGATTGATCATCCTGGCCACCGCCCGGTTATTCGTCGATTATTCGATTGCCCATCCGTTCTGGATGCTGGCCTTTCTCATCCTGACGTCGATCACCTTCAGCCTGTTCGGCTTCATCATCGGCATCTGGGCGGATGGCTGGGAAAAGCTGCAGATCGTTCCCATCATGATCGTCACGCCGCTCACTTTCCTTGGGGGCAGCTTTTACTCCATCAACATGCTGCCGCCATTCTGGCAAAAGGTGACGCTCTTCAACCCGGTGGTGTATCTCGTCAGCGGATTCCGCTGGAGCTTTTATGGCGTGTCGGATGTCGGCGTCGCAATCAGCCTCGGCATGACCGTCGTGTTCATGGTGCTGTGCCTTGGCGGAATATGGTGGATCTTCAGGACGGGCTATCGACTGAAGGTTTGAATGCGTGATGCCCCTTCCCTTGCCGGGCACCCGGAAAGGGAAGGAAAAGCGCTACGTCACTGCAGTCGCAGCAGTGCTACGTACGTGCATCCTTTTGACCCATCGCACTTGCCTGCCCGCTGATCATGTTGGCTTCGAACGCCTGCATCTCCAGACCGAGAGCCGACATGTCCATGCCGGACTGCTCCACTTTCGGGAACAGTTGCTGCTCTTCCACCTCGACATGCTTCATGACGGCCTCCGACAACTGGCGATACATCTGGTCGCACTGCGGGTCGTCTTCGCCCATCGCTTTGATCTGATCCAGCATCTGTCTTACCTGCTGATGCTCGTCTTCGCAGGAATCAACCAGCGACGCATCGGCTTCATGCACACGCGGATAAAAAACCGTCTGCTCCAATGCATCATGCAATTCCAGATTCATCAGGATCTGCCGGCCGGCTTCTTTCTTGACGTTCATGTCCTGCGAGTTCAGGTAGCTGTCGAACAGCTTGCTGACAAGTTGGTGATCCATCCGCAACGCCTGCAGCGGTTGATCGACCGGAAACCCGGCACCGCCGCGACGGTCATTGACATCCATTTCCATTTGAAACTCCTTTATGGGGAAGAGCTTTGAAAAGCAAAGCCCGGACAAAGGAGTTTAGGAGGCGCCCTTGCGATTGCAAGGACGGCAGTAGGGTTATTCCGTATATCGTCCTGCGGCTCAGGTATTGCGCGGATGCACAATGCCCTGCAGCAGCTCAGCCAGGCCGTTGCCTTGCATGACACGTATATTCTTCTGTGACGCAAATGTTTTCGCGTTGTCGGAAAGCTGGCCGGTCATAATGAAAATGCTCTCGCGCGCCTCGGCTTTCTCCGCTGCCATCTGCAGTTCGCGCAGCGGTTCGATGCCGGCGCCGGCGGCCTTCCAGCGCTTGGCGCTTACCAGAACGGTCCGGCCCGCCTTGGCGATCTCGAAGTCCGCGGCCGGACCGGCGAGCCGCTTGACGTCATATCCGTCACGCCTGTAAGCCTGCTCGATCGCATTGGCAAAATCGCGCCAGGGCATGGCATTGATGGTCTCGATGAGTTCCGCAACACGCGAGGGACTTGGCATGCGCAGCTGCCGCCAGGCAGCGACAATGCCGACCACCAGAAACGGCAGTCCGGCGGAAATGCCGTAGGCAGCCACCTGCCTCGGCAGCATCGCACTCGCCGCCAGCGAAATCACCGCAGCGATCAGGATGCTGATCCACCACGGCGAGCGCAGCAGGATCGCAAACAGCGACTTCTCGGCCATCTTGAGTTTCATGCCTCGCTCCGTGCGCTGCCCGGCTGGTAGCACCAATGCCAGGGCTCGTAGATGAACCCGAGCTTGTTTCCGCGCGGGTAGGATAAGGTGAATCCGAAGCGGGACGCATGCAGCGACAGCCACCGGAATGCGTCGGTATGCTCGAACGGTTCCTCGGTCGCCTCGCAGCCCGGCGTGTTGATGTCGATTGCACGGCCACTGTGATGTTCACTGTAGCCCGGCGGTGCGCTCAGGGTCAGGATGGTTTCGATCGGCATGTTCTTCGCAAGCTTGGCGCGGATGATGTCGGCCTGCCGCTCGATATTGCGGAACGCCGATACGAGTTCGATCACGATACCGTCTTCGCGGGCCGACTCCTTCATCGCTGCCCAGGCGCGCGCTGCCTCGGGAATGAGCAGGTACTCGCTACCGTCCGTGCCGGTTTCGGCAACGACGAGTTGGGCCGGCTCGGGATGAAACGGGATGGGATTGCGCGCAAGGATGGCGGCGGTGATGCCAAGTTCATCCAATACCTGGCGGATGTGGTGATTCAGATCGTCATTGACTAGCATCGGGTGAATACCGGGACAGGAGTATGTGGAAGCGCGGCGGCCAAGCCGTCCGCGCCGAAGTCCCGTATTTTAAGAGAAAGCGCCAAGCCGTCCTAATCGATGTGAAATTCACAAATCGCCGAACGAGTTGCGCCAAGCCACCCACCCACCCTTCGCGGAACACGGCGAACCGTCATCCGCTTACCTGTCGATTGTCGAATCGGTACCTTGCCGGTTCGTCTTCTAGCCGCCCCAACTTCGGGCGCCACGCTCGTCGACAGATCTGATTTGTTGGCCGACCTGCTTGACCAGCATTAGCCTTTCGGGATAAAACGCCGCCCAGATATTGATGCACAGGCAGACCTGGTCTCTATCCAATGTGGGCGGGGGCTCATCCGCCGCATCCTGGATGCAGGCGCTGTTCCCGCTCCGCTTG
>NZ_DASZBA010000185.1:0-9284 GCF_035944575.1 Noviherbaspirillum sp. | reverse complement strand
CAGGTGAATTTCCGTGCCGGCAATGGTCGCGCTGTCCCACCAGTCCAACTTGACGATGCGGGAACGGTCACCGCCGGTGACGTTCGCTTCCAGCCAGACGTCGATGCCCAGCGGCACGAACAG
The DNA here is from genome assembly GCF_035944575.1 of Noviherbaspirillum sp. GTDB lineage: Bacteria > Pseudomonadota > Gammaproteobacteria > Burkholderiales > Burkholderiaceae_D > Noviherbaspirillum. Next base: position 9,161 of record NZ_DASZBA010000185.1, on the reverse strand, counting down.
CATCGGCGGTCCGCCCGGTTGTGCATACAACGCGCGCAGCGACGGCAGCGACAGGTGGTCGTAGTGTGAATGGCTGATCAGGATCGCGTCGATACGCGGCAATTCCCTGATGGACATTCCCGGCGGCTGGTGCCGTTTTGGCCCGGCAAAGGGCAGCGGCGATGCGCGGTCGTCGAACATCGGATCGGTGAGAATGTTCAGGCCATTGGCGGTCTGCAGGAGAAAGGTCGCATGGCCGATCCAGGTCAGCGCCGCGGCACTTTTGTTTCCATGAATGAAGGCCAGATCCGGCCTGATCGGCAACAGGGGCCGGATCGGCTCCCGCTCCGGCTTGTCGCTGGTCCAGTTGCGAATGCGGTTCAGCCAGCTTTGCGTGAAGCTGACCTGCGGCCGCTGATAGGCGGGATTGGGCGGGTAATTATTCTGGAAACCCTGCGGCGTATGGTGCGGCTTGGCCGGATCGAAGTAAGGATTGACATGCGAGCAGCCGGCCAGCGCCACCGCCAGGCCAATCAAAGCCAATGCCAGGACGTTCCGGAAAGAAAGGATAGTGCGCAAAAAAGCTCCTGCGGTAGATGCGACGGCAAAGTGTACCTGCCGCCGCGGAAGCGTGCCGGCAGCTTACTGCCGCGACGACAGCACGATGCCGCCGACGATCAGCGCAAACGCCACGCCATGGAAAAGATGCGGCGCCTCGCCGAGGAAGGCGGATGACATCAGGGCCGCGAACAGCGGCGTGAGATTGCTGAAAAATGCAGCGATATTCGGCCCGACGCGCTGCACGCCCGCGCCCCAGCAGCGAAAAGCCACCACCGCCGGACCAACGGCGACGAACAGCAGCGCCGCCGCCAGCGACCAGCTCCACGCGATATGCCGGTCGGCGATCGCCCATTCGCCGGCGGCAAAAGCGCCGGACCAGAGCACGCCGAAAGTCACCTGCGCGAGCAGGAACGCCGCCCAGTCGGCGCGGATATCCTGCGGGTCCTGCTCCCGGCCCAAGGTCAGCAGCCAGCTGTACACCGACCATGCGATGGTGGCGAGCATCATGAACAGATCGCCCGGCACCAGGCGCAGCGCGAGCAATTGCCGCCATTCACCGCGCGACAGCACCAGCACCACGCCGGCGATCGACAGCGCCGCGCCGGCCACCTGCTTCGGCGACACCTTCGCGCGGAAAAACATCCAGCCGATCGCCAGCATCCATACCGGCATGCTGGCCGCCACCAGCGTCACGTTGATCGGCGTCGAGCTTTGCAGCGCCAGGTATTGCAGCGCGTTATAGAGCCCGACGCCGAGCAGGCCGAGCACCGCGAAGCGCCGCCAGTGGGTCCACAAGCCGCTGCCGCGGCGATAGATGAAGCTGGCCATCGGCAGCAGGATCAGCAGCGCAATCGCCCAGCGCAGGAAATTCAGCGTGATCGGCGGCACCATCTCATGCACCAGCCGTCCGACGACGGCGTTGCCGGCCCATAGGAACGGCGGAACGACGAGCATCAGGATAGTGGACGGGGTCAGTGAATGCGTCATTGGAAACCGTTGTTAGGGAAGAGCGGCCGGCGCGGGCAAAGCACAAGAGAATACTTGATTCCGCCCGGCCGCACCGGCCATGCCGGAAAGCATCGCGTCAGCGGTGTTTTGCGAGGTAATCCTGCTTTGTCTTCAGCACCTGCGCATCGACGGCGCGGCATTGCGGTCCGCTGAGCTGGGCCTGCAATGCATCGATGAATACCCGGGTGCGCGCCGGCATCAGCCGCCGTCCTGGAAATACCGCCCAGGCGGCAACCGGCGGCAGGCTCCACTCCGGCAACACCGGCGCCAGTTCACCGCCGCGTACGAAGGGCTCGGCGTAATGATGGGATACGGCAGCAATGCCGGAACCCAGCCGCGCCAGTCGCAGCAACAGTTCCGGTGAGTTGATCACCGCGCGTGCCGGCGGTCCGCCGGACCAGTGCTCGCCGTTCCGGGTCAGTTCCCATGTTGCCGCGTCGCCCGAGCGCTGCAGCAGACGCAGCGCCTGATGTTGCTTCAGATCTTCCGGCGTGCCCGGTGTGCCATGCTGCTTCAGGTAGCCGGGCGACGCATATAAGCCGCCGGAAAACACCGCCAACTGGCGCGCCGCAAGAAATGCGTCGTCGCTCAATTCCCCCATCCTCACCGCCAGATCGAAATTCTCGCCGATCAAATCCACCCTGCGCGGCGACAGGTCGACCTCCAGCGAAATGTCGGGATAGTCGGCGATGAACTGCGCCATGATTGGCCCGAGCACCACGTTGGCAAGGTCGCCTGGCATCGATACCCGCAGTCTGCCGCTCGGCCTGATCTGCCGATGCTGCGCCAGCGAACTCGCCGCCTCCACTTCGTTCGCGACCTGCTGCGCGTGTTCGAGCACGCTATGGCCGAAATCGGTGATGGTCAGCTTGCGCGTCGTGCGCAGCAGCAGGCGTTCCCCGAGCTGCGATTCAAGCGACGCGATGCGGCGCGACACGGTCGATTTCGGCAGGCCGACCCGCTCCGCCGCGCGGCTGAAACTGCCTTCATCCGCGACGCGGGCAAACAGCAGCAGGTCATTCGGCTCCAGATGCATGATTCCCTCCATTGTTCTATGAGTGGAACAATGTTATCCGTTTTGGCATCTTCCGGCACGCTCATGAGACAAATACACTGTGCTTACCGTATCTCATGAATGAAACACTACCTGAAGGAGTCAACATGAACATTCTGCAAATCAATTCAAGCGCCCGTGTCGATGGTTCCTATTCCACCCGCCTCGCCGGCAACCTGGTTGAGCGGCTGCGTCATGCTCATCCCGATGCGACGTTGACAGTACGTGACCTGGCCCGCAATCCGCACCCGGTCCTGGACGAAAGCGCGCTGCAGGCATTGTTCACCCCTGCCGAGCAGCGCAGTGCCGATCAGGCCGCCCGCGTGGCGCTGGACGATGCGCTGATTGCCGAAATCCAGGCCGCCGACGTGGTGGTGCTGGGCGTGCCGATGTACAACTTCGGCGTCCCGGCCCAGTTGAAGAACTGGATCGACGCGATTTCCCGCGCCAGGGTAACCTTCCGGTACACCGACAAGGGAGCGGAAGGACTGCTGAAGAACAAGAAGGTCTATGTTGCACTGACCCGTGGCGGCATCCATCGCGATACGCCGGGCGACACCCAGGTGCCGTACCTGAGAACCGTGCTCGCCTTCCTCGGCATGACGGACGTCGAGTTCGTCTACGCGGAAGGCCTGGCGATGGGACCGGAAGCGGAGCAGCGTGCGCTCGCTTCGGCGCAAAGCCAGATAGAAGAAGCGCTGCCGGCATGAATCGACCAGGTGCCGCCGCATCCGGCTTGGTAGCGGCGGCGCATTCCGTTGCACATTCGGCAGCACAGGAACAGATCTGACACATTGAAAGGATTCGACATGACTACCACCGCATTTGCAGCACCGACCGCCGAGACCGTCGTCCGGCCGCGCGGCGTCGAACGCCTGGTCGCAGGCACCGCGACGTCCGACGGCGCCGGCGTCAAGCTCACCCGTGTTCTGACCCAGCCGCTGCAGCGCAGGCTCGACCCGTTCCTGATGCTGGATGCGTTCGGCACCGACAATCCGCAGGATTACATTGGCGGCTTCCCCGACCATCCGCATCGCGGTTTCGAAACAGTGACCTACATGATCGCCGGGCGCATGCGTCACCGCGACAGTGCCGGCAACGAAGGGTTGCTCGATAACGGCGGCGTGCAATGGATGACCGCCGGCCGAGGTGTGGTGCACTCGGAATTGCCGGAACAGGAAGACGGCCGCATGGAAGGCTTTCAGCTCTGGCTGAACCTGGCGGCGAAGGACAAGATGATCAAGCCGTGGTATCGCGACATTCCGAATGCCGATGTGCCGGAATTCACGACGCCGGAAGGCGTCACGGTGCGCGTCATCGCCGGCGAGGCCCACGGCGTGGCGGGCGCGGTGCAGCGCGAGACCACCGAGCCGCTGTATCTCGACCTGCATTTCAGCGATGTCGCCGGTTTCACCAAGCGCCTCCCGGCAACGCACAACGCCTTCATCTATGTGTATCGGGGTAATGTGCGGATCGGCGACACGCAGGTGCCGTCGCAGCGCATGGCCATCCTGGATAACGACGCCGGCAGTGACGGCATCGTCATACAAGCCGATGGTCCGGCGCGTGTGCTGCTGATCGCGGGCCGGCCGCTCAATGAACCGATCGCGCAATACGGCCCGTTCGTGATGAATTCGAACGATCAGATCTTCGAGGCGGTACGGGATTTTCAGGCCGGGCGCTTTACGGAAATTGCGTGATTCTTTTGCAGTCTACGTCGGACGTACGAACAAAAGCCCGCGGTGCCTACACCGCGGGCTTTTGTTTTGGTACATGTCACGCGGATGTCAGCGTGCGATCCTGCCGGTTGCGCGATGCGCCTGGTTGTTGCCTCCTTCGAGGAACTGCGTACAGGCGAGTGCCTTGCCTTGCGAGGTGGTGATGATGAACGTCGCCAGGTCCTGGCCGCCGCCGGGCTCGGCATTGTCCTCCAGCCGATACTCCACTGTTGCCGGTTCGCCGTTGAATGTGCCGGTGCCGGTACCGGTAATCGTGCGGAACGGCGCCGATGGGCGGGTGGTGCCGTCGCCGATGCAATACGCTTCATTGAGCTGGGTCAGGTGAAAATTGTCCCCGCGCGAGAAGTTGATCTCCAGATTGTTGGGCTCCGGGATAGACCCGGGACCACCGGGCTGGCAGTGCAGTTGATAGCCGAACGTGACACGATAATACGGGTCCTGGCAATAAATCGAGCCGCCTCCCGTCATCCGCCCCGGCGGTGTCGCTAAAGCCGATGCCGTGGCAGCCGACAAAAGGGCGCCGACAAGAATGTTCTTTCCACTGAATAATCCGGTTCTCAATCGCATCACGGTCTCCAAGAAGTTGATGTAATCATTTTGAAACGCTTTGTTACATATCTGATTATTCGATGCATTTTTCGGTTTTGTTGTCAAAGACGAAAAGCTTTGTCAGCCATCAAGCGTTTTTCCTTGCATACATGGATGAACGGAAAGAGCAGGGCGAATGAGGGCAGGAAAATGCCATGTGATGCAGCACAAATCGCTCATGGGAAGAAAAACGCGTGCTTGACCGGGAAACGGCCCGTTGAAGTAGCGAATTGTTGCAAAGACGCACGACATCTATCAGTCCCCACAGCTAGAATCTTGCATGAGCGGCGTCGCACCTGCGATCGCGTTCCAATCTCATCACGTCTCAGGGAAGTTTCATGGTCAATAAAGCAAAAACAATCGCCTTACTGTTGCTGTTTGCAGCCGGCGGCGCAGCACAGGCGGGCAATGTCGATGTCGGCATCAGCGTTGCAGGGGAAGTGAGTCCCGGGGTGTATGGCCGCGTGGATATCGGCAACACCCGTCCGCAGGTGGTGTATCAGCAACCCGTGATGGTGGTGCGGCAGCCGCGCCCGGTGGCTGTCCAGCCTGTTTACATGCATGTGCCGCCCGGCCATGCGAAGAAGTGGGACAAGCACTGTCACAAGTACAACGCCTGCGCCCAACCTGTTTATTTCGTGAAGTCCGCCGAATACGGTGGCGGCAACGGCAAACACAAGCACAAGAAACACAAGCATCACGAGGATTGAGCGCCCCGGTCAAGGAAGTTCGATCACCAGCCCCGGATCGAACAACGGGTTTTCCCAATTGATCTCCGCCAGCGTGGCGGCATCCTTGCGGTTGAGCGGATAGCCACGCGGGTTGGCGATCACGCGGGTCGTGCCGATCCTGTAGTCGACGCTGTCGTGCACATGTCCGTGCACCCACAAGTCGGCTTTCCCCATCAGCGCGCTCAGGTCGCTGACGAACGCCGGATTCAGCGCGCTGCCTTCGAAGCGAGGATGAATCGATTGCGCATGCGGCGCATGGTGGGTGACGACCACCGTCCTGCCGTCGAACGGCGTATCGAGTTGCCGTTCCAGCCAGACGCGCGAATGCTGGTGAATACGAGCCGCCTCGCTCGCGCTGAACAGGCCGTCGCCGGAGCGAATCATCCGGTGATCGAACAATACGCCCTCCGCCTCGCGCATCGCAGGCAACGGGTCTTCGTCATACAGCAGATAGTCGGTCCACAGGCAGCAGCCGAGAAAACGTACGCCATTCAATACCAGCGAATCGTTATCCAGATAATGGATTGGTGTGCCGCTCGTCGTGCGGCGCAATTCGCCGATCATGGCCTCGTGGTCCGCGTCGTACAGCTCGTGATTGCCATGCACATAGACGACCGGCTTGCCCCAGTCCCTGAACGCGGCGATCGCACCCATGTGGTGATGGATGTCGCCGGCGATGACAAGTACGTCGGCATCGGTCGGTTCGACCGCCCGGTAATCCGGAAACCGGTCCTGCATGAATTCGAGGTGAAGATCGGAAGCGATTTGAATTTTCATCGGGGCGATTGAGGTGATTTGTGATGTGCCGCTGCAGTTATGCATGCCGGCCAATTTTACCTTTCCCACGAGTGTCGCGGAGAAGGGCAGGGGCTGCGGCGTTCCGGATTATTCGGCATACTCCCGGACAGTCAGCAGAGATGTTTTCATCCGCTTTGAAAATCGCTGTCATTCCATACCAACAAAAAGGGAACTCCATGATCGGTAAGACTCTTGCACACCGCGCCTCGCGCATCGCCACATCCATCATCATCGCCACCGCCGCCATTGCCACTTCTGCCGCACACGCCGCCGCGCCGATGGTCAAGACTTCCGCGCCCGGCTATTACCGCATGATGCTCGGCGAATTCGAAATCACGGCGCTGTCCGACGGCACCGTCGAACTGCCGGTGGACAAGCTGCTGACCAACACCACGCCGGCCAAGGTGAACCAGGCCCTCGCAAAGAATTATTTGAAGAGCCCTGTCGAAACATCGGTCAACGGCTATCTCATCAACACCGGCAGCAAGCTGGTGCTCGTCGATGCCGGCGCCGCCGGCCTGTTCGGTCCGACGCTCGGCAAGCTGCTGGCCAACCTGAAAGCCGCCGGCTATCAGCCGGAACAGGTGGACGAGGTCTACATTACCCACATGCATCCCGACCATGTCGGCGGACTGATGGACGGCGACAGGATGGCGTTCCCGAATGCGATCGTACGCGCGGACAAGCATGACGCGGACTTCTGGTTGAACCAGGCCAATCTCGACAAGGCGCCCGCCGACGCCAAGGGATTCTTTCAGGGCGCGATGGCGTCGCTGAATCCCTATGTGAAGGCGGACCGCTTCAAGCCCTTCGAGGGCACGACCGACCTGGTGCCGGGCATCAAGGCCATCGCCAGCCATGGACATACTGCCGGACATGCGGTATTTGAAGTGCAAAGCAAGGGTGAAAAAATGGTGCTGTGGGGCGACCTGATGCATGTGGCGGCGATCCAGTTCGACAATCCGGCGGTGACGATCCAGTTCGACACCGACAGCAAGGCCGCTGCCGCGCAGCGCAAGAAAGCCTATGCGGAAGCCGCGAAGCAGGGTTACCTGGTCGGCGGCTCGCACCTGTCCTTCCCGGGCATCGGCAGGGTACGTGCCAACGGCAAGGGTTACGTCTGGGTGCCGGTGAATTACTCGCCGGTTCGGTAGCCCGTCTTGCACGCATGACGAAAAAGGCCGCTCACGGCCTTTTTCGTTGACGGTCGAACCGCTGCGGATTTTTCAAATGCATCGCCCATGGGAACGGCGCATTGAGAATCGACATCCAACCCGGGCCCACCTATCCCATCATTGATTCAATGCAATGCTGAAAACTTCCCTGAGATACCTGCACATGAAGCCGGATGCCGCGCTGCCGGCGATCGATGACCTTGCGCCGTTCAAGGCGATCCTTGCCATTGACGCCGACGTGTCGCAGATGTGGCAATGGGAGGTGAGCCGCTGGCTGGTTTCTTCCGGCTGCCGCTACCTGATGGCCTGGGGGAAGGAATGCGACTCGTGGAACGAGTCGGTCGAAGAAGCAAGCCTTGAGGCATTCGACTATGAAGAGATTCCCGAGGACCAATCCGTGATGACGACGTCGCACGAGGAGGAAGATCTGAGCGAAGTATTCTGGTTCGCCAGGCATCGCGCCCATCACCCCGCACATGATCTGAGGAATGTGCTGATTCTGCATGTCGCCGAGACAGGCAGACGAGAAGAGATGGAAAAAATGTTCGAGGACGCATGACCGCTTCGTCCGCCGCATCCTGATCTGGCGGGACTCTTTCACGTCCCGCATCGTATTCGTTTCCCCGCATCCGCCGATGCGCAGCCCTGCACATTGCGCCGCAGCGTTGCCGCTTCCCCGATATAAAAAACACCACACCTGTTGTGCGCCAGCCTCGTCGTAAGACTTAAGTCGTATTGGCCTGCGTTAGGACGGTGGCTATCATCGCCCCTGAATTTTATTGATGCTCGGCAATCCTTTGTTGCCGTCGCGATTCTACTTTTAGTCACTATGAAAACGCCTCGTCGGCAGCGGATGGCAAGCGGCGCGCGGCACACTGGAGAAAACATGAAAAAGAAGGTTCAGGGGGGCTTCACCCTCGTCGAAATGGCCGTCGTGCTCGTCATCATCGGCCTGATTCTGGGGGCGATTTCGATCGGCAAGGATGTGCAGCGCAATGCCGAATACACGAAGGTGAAGCAGAAGTTCATCGATCAGTGGGTGCTGGCCTATAACGCCCATACACAGCGTACCGGCGTGGTGCCGGGCGACAGCCAGATACAACCTCGCCTGATGGTGAATGGTGCGAACTATGCAGCAGCGAATAATTTGCCGGTCTCTGGAGCAAATATGACCGGGGTAGCAGCTACCCTGGCTCCCATCTGCCGCGGCAACGCAGCGGCTGGCGTCCGTAACGCGCAAGCCGGTGCCAACAACGCTGTGAACGAATTTGATCTGCGTGTGCTGATGCAGCGTGCGGGCGTGCGCATGCCTCCAGGGCGCTCTGAAGGCCAGGAAGACCGTTATGTCTACCTTGATAGCAACGGCAACCCGCAGGAAATTCAAGTTTGCTTCCAATGGAACACGCCTGGCACTGCCTCGGGTTCCGGCAATGTCATGGTGATCTCCGGCCTGACACCGGATCTGGCTCGTGCGCTGGACCAAATGATCGACGGCAAAGCCGACTCACGGGAAGGGCTGTTCCGTCAG
>NZ_DASZBA010000184.1:0-9769 GCF_035944575.1 Noviherbaspirillum sp. | reverse complement strand
GCCTTTGTATTGCTGGTTGTGATTCTTTCGGTACGTCCGGAAGGCTTGTTCACCAAGGGAGTTCGCTAAGCATGAAATATCTCGACAGTAAAATCGGCTGGCTTCTTCTGATCGCGCTCGGCCTGGTATTTCCGTTTATCGTCGGCAACGATTACCACCTGACCGTGATGTCGATGGCTTATATTTTTGCGATCGGCACCATCGGGCTGAATCTCATCACCGGGTATACCGGTCAGTTCAATCTTGCCCATGCCGGCTTTATGGCCGTCGGCGCCTACACCGTCGGCATTCTCACCGTTGACTACCAGGTGCCGTTCTGGATCGCTTTTGCCTTGTCTGGCGTGGTTGCCGCAATAATCGGATTTTTCGTCGGCATCGTTTCGCTGCGCCTGAAGGGTCACTTCTTTTCCATCTTCACGCTTTGCATCGGCTACATCATGTTCCTGCTGATCGAGAAATGGGAAGGCCTGACGCATGGCACGGTCGGCATCATCGGCATACCTGCGCCGCCACCCATTGCCGGCATTGATTTCGAGACGCCGCGCGCGCAGTACTACATGGTGCTGTTTTTCCTCGTCATCAGCGTGTGGGTGATGCATCGCATCGTCAATTCCCTTCTCGGCCGCACGTTCGTCGCGATCCGCAACAGTGACGATCTCGCAGAAGCCCTCGGCATCAACCTGATGCGAAACAAGGTTTTGTCCTTCATGCTGTCGGTGTTCTACGCCGGTATGGCAGGCGGACTGTATGCAGGCACCGTGCGCTTCATCGGTCCCGGCATTGCCGGCGTCGAGCATGCGTTCGACATGACCATGTTCATGCTGGTCGGCGGTATCGGCACCCTTTTCGGTCCGCTGCTGGGCGCACTTTCCATGCCGTGGATCACGCAGTATCTCCAGTTCCTGCAGGACTACCGGTTCCTGGTGTTCGGGCCTGTACTGATCGCCCTGATTATCTTCCTGCCCAACGGTATCGTCGGCACCTACCTCGGCTGGAAGGCGCGCAACGCATCCCGTTCCGCCGCAGCCATGCCGACTCCGGTAAAGGCAAGCCGCGTGACCGGTGCCGTCAAACAGGAAGGAGGCTCCCATGCTTAAGATCGAATCCCTCACCAAGAAATTCGGCGGCCTCACCGCGGTCAACGATGTATCGACCACGATTGAAAAAGGCAAGATCAACGCGATCATCGGCCCGAACGGCGCCGGCAAGACAACGTTTTTCAACCTGATCAGCGGCGCGCACAAACCCACATCCGGTCGCATCGTGTTCAACGATCATGATGTCACCAACCTGCGCGCCGACCAGGTCGCCAAGCTGGGGATTTCGCGTACCTTCCAGACCACCAATCTGTTCGACCGGGCAACCGTCCTCGATAACCTGATCGTCGGTCATCGGCTGCGCACCCAGTCCGGGTTGATGGACGTCATTTTCGGCAGCAAGCGATTAAAGGAAGAGGAAAGAATCTGTCGTGAAAAGGCCCGCGAGGCGCTCGACTTCGTCGGCCTGTCGCACATCTCGCACCGGATCGCAGCCGATATCTCGCAGGAAGAGCGAAAACGCGTCGCCTTCGCGCTTGCGTTGTCCACCGATCCGACGCTTGTCCTCCTCGATGAGCCGGCCGGCGGCGTGAACCCGGAAGAGACCATCGGCCTTGCGGAACTGATCCGCAAGATGGTGAAGACCGGTCTCACCGTCTGCCTGATCGAACACAAGATGAACATGATCATGAATCTGGCCGACAAGATCATGGTTCTGAATTATGGCGAGAAGATTGCCGAAGGTACGCCTGCCGAAATCCGCGCGAACCCCTTGGTGATCGAAGCCTACCTGGGGAGTGAACATGCTGCAGCTTGATAAGGTAACGGTGAACTATGGCAGTTTTCGCGCGCTCGACAATGTCAGCATCCATGCAAAGGAAGGCGAACTGGTCGTTCTGCTCGGCGCAAACGGCGCCGGCAAGAGCTCGATTTTTCTCACGGTCAGCGGACTGAACAAAGCCGGCACGGGCAGCATCCGTTTCCGCAACAAGGAACTGGTCGGGATGAAGCCGTCGCAGATCGTGCATGACGGCGTGGTGCATTGCCCGGAAGGCCGCAAGCTGTTTCCCGGCATGTCGGTACTGAAGAATCTGACCCTCGGCGCGTATGTGCATCGCAATGACAAGAAAGGCATCAGCCGTTCGCTGGAGGAAGTCTTCGCCCTCTTCCCGATCCTGCACGAGAAAAAAGATCTTCCGGCAGGCTCGCTGAGCGGTGGCCAGCAGCAGATGGTAGCGATCGGACGCGCCTTGATGGGACGTCCGAAGGCATTGCTGCTCGACGAGCCTTCGCTCGGACTGGCGCCGCTGGTGGTCAAGCAGGTATTCGATGTGATTGAACGAATCAACAAGGCCGGTACCACCGTATTGTTGGCTGAACAAAACGCTTACGCGGCGTTGAAGATCGCAAACCGCGCCTATGTGATCGAAAGCGGGCGCATCGTCATGGAAGGCAACCGGGACGAACTGCTGAATAACGAGGAAGTGCGTAAAGCCTATATCGGTGCCTGAACTTCCGTTCAGGGCACACAGCATGTGAACTTTGTTTTACATATACCTACAGGAGACTGGAATGCAAATGAAAACGAAACTGAAGTACCTCGTCGCATCGATCGCAGTCGGCATGGCGGCTTCCGGCGCAGCGTTTGCGCAGGAAGTGGTCAAGATCGGTTACTCCGGGCCGCTGAGCGGCGGCGCCGCACTCTACGGCAAGAACGTGCTGACCGGCATGGAGATGGCTGCCAAGGAAATCAACGAAAGAGGTTTCGAAGTCGGCGGCAAGAAATATAAGCTGGAGATCGTTGCGCTGGATGACCAGTACAATCCGGCGCAAACCGGCGTCAATGTGCAGCGCCTGATCCAGCAGCACAAGACCCCTGCTGTCCTGGTACCGCACTCCGGTGGCATTTTCGCCGTGCAGGCGTTCAATGAAAAATCGAAGGTCCTGCTGCTGGCCTACACCAGCCTCCCGCAGGTCACCGCGCGCGGCAACCAGTTGTCGATCCGCATTCCGCCTGAGTTCACAGGCTACGTCAATCCGTTCATCAAGCATGCGATGAGCAAGTACGGCAAGAACGTGGCGATTGCCAACGCCGACCATGACTACGCCAAAGCCTGGACAGCAGCGTTCAAGCCGGCATGGGAACAGGCGGGCGGCAAGGTCGTCGCGGAAAATCCGATGTCCTACAACAAGGCCACAGACTTCTACAGTGGCGTCAGCCGCGTGATGCAGAACAATCCGGATGTCATGTTCATCGGCGGCGCTTCGGAGCCGACGGCACTGGTGGTCAAGCAGGCCCGCGAGCTCGGTTTCAAGGGCGGCTTCATCATCATCGACCAGGCGAAGATGGATGAGATGGCCAAGGTGATCGGCGGCTACGGCGCGATCGAGGGCGCAATCGGTGTGCTGCCGCTGGTGGAAGACAATCGTCCTAGCTCCCGCCTGTTCGTGCACAAGTTCCAGAAAGCTTACCAGAAGGATCCAAGCTCGGAAGTATCGCTCAACTACACTGCTGTCCACGCGACGGCTGTCGCGATGAAGCTGGCGAAGACCGTTTCCGATCCGGCCGCGATCCGCGCCCAGATGGACAAGGCATTCAAGAGCCTGCCAAGCGAGCATAATCCGAACGAAATCAACGGCGTGACGGAGAATGGCGGTTCGACGGCAAATACCTACGTTGCGACTGTCGAAGGCGGCAAGGTCAAGGCAGTGAACCTGCAAAATCTGGCTGCCGCGAAGTAAACGGACGCTTTACGTCGTAGTTCAAGCCGGCTTGCGAGCCGGCTTTTTTTTGGAGCGATCTGATGAGCACGATTGACAAACCGACTCTCGTTATCGACGGCCTCGCCTTTGCCGAGGGGCCGCGCTGGCACGACGGCAAGCTCTGGTTTTCGGACTTTTATACGCATGAAGTGAAATGCGTTGATGCAGACGGCAAGGTCGACACCGTCGCCACGGTGCCAGGACAGCCGTCCGGGCTTGGTTGGCTTCCTGACGGCCGCTTGCTGGTCGTATCGATGACCGACCGCCGGTTGCTGCGGCAGGATGGCGACAAGATGACTGTCGTCGCCGATCTTTCGGATTTGGCGCCCTTTCATTGCAACGACATGGTCGTCGACCGGCACGGACGTGCGTACATCGGCAATTTCGGCTTCGATCTCATCGCGCGTGAAGCACCGAGGCCGACAGTGCTGATCATGGTGACGCCGGAGGGCAAGGCGCAAGTTGCGGCGGATAATCTGCTTTTCCCGAACGGCTGCGTCATCACACCGGACGAACGAACGTTGGTGGTGGCGGAAACATTCGGCAAGCGCCTCACCGCATTCGATATCGCGGAAGAGGGGTCCTTATCGAACCGGCGTGTCTGGGCGGATCTCGGCGACGCGTCGCCGGACGGCATCTGCCTCGACGCCGAAGGCGCTATCTGGGTCGCATCGCCAACGACATCGGAATTCCTGCGCGTCCATGAAGGTGGCGCCATATCGTCGCGGATACCCTCCGAGCAGCAGGCCATCGCCTGCGCGCTGGGCGGCAATAACGGCAAGACGCTGTACATGGTGACCGGACGAGTGGGACGGGCTGAAAAATCGCTGGTTGAGCGAACGGGCAAGATCTTTTCCCTGCCCGTGGATGTAGCGGGGGCCGCCCGGTAAGCAGCCCGCCGTTTTATGCGATCGGCGTCTTCGGCTTGAATGAATCGCGCAGTTCGCGCTTCAGCACCTTGCCGATGGCACTGCGCGGCAAGCTGTCGACCATCTGTACCGCGGCCAGTCGCTGCGTCTTTCCGAGCCGGGCATTCGCCCATTCCAGCAAGGATTCCGGTGTCAGCGACGTTCCTGCTCGGGCAACCGCGAACGCCACCGGCGTCTCGCCCCACCGTTCCGACGGCATGCCGACCACCGAGACGTCATCCAGGTCCGGATGCTGCCGCAGGACCGATTCGAGATCGCTCGGATAGATGTTGAAACCACCGGAGATGATCATGTCCTTCTTGCGGTCCATCAGCGTCAGGAAGCCGTCTTCATCAAAGCGTCCAACGTCCCCGGTTCGGATGAAGCGTTTGCCGGAGGGATCGAACCATTCGACCTCGGCGGTCTTTTCCGGCTGCTTGTGATAGGCATTCATCATCGATGCGGAATGGCCGACCACTTCGCCGATTTCGCCCTGCGGCACTTCCCTGCCCTGGTCGTCGATCAGGCGGATGTCATGCCCGGGCGCCGGGCACCCGACGGTGTGCAACTTGTCTGGATGTTCGTGAGCGGCGAGGATGCAGGTTCCGCCGCCCTCCGTCATGCCGTAATACTCGATTAGGCCACCCGGCCAGCGCTTGAGAATATCGGCCTTCAATTCCGCCGAAAAAGGCGCGCTGGTGCAGAATTTTTTCTCGAAGGTCGACAGGTCGTAGCGATCGAATTCGGGATGCGCCATGATGCGCCGATATTGCACAGGTACCAGCATGGTATGCGTGACTTTATGCTGCTGCGCCAGTTCGAGATAGCGGCCGGCATCGAATTTCGCCATCAGCACCACCGTGCCGCCCAGGCCCAACGTGGGGAAAAAGCTGACCAGCGTGGTATTGGAGTACAAGGGTGTCGAAATCAATGTGACCGCACTCGGGCCATAGCCATTGAGCACGCCGCGTTGAATGTGTTGCCAGCGCATGCCATGCGATTGCACGATGCCTTTCGGCGCGCCGGTCGTCCCCGACGAGTAAATGATATTGAACGGCGCATCTGGCGCAATCGTCACTGGCGCACCGGTTGCTCCGGCCGGTGCAAGCCATGCATTGAATGCAGGTTCCGCCGATCCATCAAGGAAGATAAGCTTTGCCGGCAGAGTTGTTTTTACCGCCTCCAGTTCGGCCGCGACGGCAGCGTCGACGAAAAACAGTTTCGCATCGGCGTCCGCCGCCATGGTGACCAGGCTCTCCGCGGTGGATGATGGGGCGAGCGGTGCAACGGCGACGCCGGCGCGCAAGCCGCCGAGAAATACCGCTGCGTACTCGATCGAGCTGTTGGCGCAGACGGCGATCGCGTCCCCGGACGCAAGCCCGTCCCGCTGCATTGAGGCAACGATCCGGTCCAACAGCGCATCCAGTTCGGCATAGTTGATCGAGCGGTCGTCCTGGATCAACGCCACGTGCTGCGGCTGATCCCGGGCATGGACGCGGATCAGATCGGGCAAGGTGACAAATTCCTGGTCGAGCAATTGTTCAAGGGTCATGCTGAAAGTCCTGTAAAAAATCCGGTTGCCTGCTGAAGCGACGCTTCTTCCGGCGGCATTTGAAAAACATTGCACGCATGCAGCCGGATATGAGCATTGCATCGTACCGCCGGTATGGTTGCGTGGTTCCAACCGGACGCGATCCTAGCGCAGCATCCTGCCACAGCGCGTTCCGTCAAACCTTCATCCCCGGCAGATTCAGCGAAGCGGTATTTCCGCCATCCACCGGCAGCGCCTGGCCCGTGACATAGCTGGCGTCGTCGCTGGCAAGGAAGGCGATGACGGCCGCCACTTCCGCAGGGCGACCATAACGCCGCAACTCGCAACGCGAGCCGAGCTTGTGCTCCTTTTGCGCGGCGCGTGCGCGATCGAATACCGGCGCAGTCATGCCGGTTTCTATCAGGCCGGGACACACCGCATTAACGCGCACATTCCATTCGCCGAGGTCGCAGGCCGTCGTCTGGGTGAGATTGATCACCGCCGCCTTGGAAGCGCTGTAGGCATTGCCGCCGGCGCCGGAGCGGACGCCGGCAACGGAGGCCGTATTGACGATCGCACCCTTGCCTTGGTCCCGCATGATGCGCGCAGCGAATTTGGTAAAGTGCACCGCGCCCATGACGTTGACCGCCATGATCTGCTGCCACACATTGGTATCGGTTTCGGTAATCAGCGAATAATCGCCGCCGGCGATGCCGGCATTGTTGCAAAGCGCATCGACGCGCCCGAAACGGGCGAAGATGTCGGCGACGCACTGTTCCACTTCGCTCTCCTTCGAGATGTCGAGCGCCCGAAACCAGACCCGGGACTGGTCGCCAAGGGATTCCGCAACGGCCGCGAGGCCTTCCGTGTTGCGGTCGATCAGAGCGACACTGCCGCCCTCGCTGAAGATCCGTTCGGCGACGGCGCGGCCGATGCCGCTTGCGGCGCCAGTGATGATGGTGACGCGATTTTCAAAACGCATGTTTGTCTCCTCGTTGGTTTTTTTCACACCCCCGCCCTCCCCTGCAAGGAGAAGGGGATTCTACAAAGGGTGAAGTGATCGTTTCCGGAAGTGCTTTTCCGGCGCCACTATCTTGTCCACCTCACACCGCCAAATCTCTCTCCTGCAGCTCCCTCCACTGCACTTTCCCTGATCCCGACTTCGGCAGCGAATCCATGAATTCGATGATGCGCGGGCATTTATATGCCGCCATGTTCTGCCGCGACCAGTCGATGATGTCCTGCTCACCGACCTTGCCGCGGTATTCGTCCTTCAGAACCACCACCGCCTTCACCGTCTCGCCGCGCTTCGCATCGCGGGCGGCGATGATGCACGCTTCCTTGATTGCCGGATGCTGGTACATCAGTGCTTCGACTTCCGCCGGCCAGACCTTGAATCCGGAAGCGTTGATCATCCGCTTGAGGCGATCGACCATGAAGAAATAGCCGTCTTCATCCGTCGTGGCGAGGTCGCCGGTACGCAGGAAGCGCTTTCCGTCGAGTTCGATGAACGCGGCTTCGGTTGCTTCCCGATTGTTCCAGTAGCCGTTCATCACCTGGGGCGCGGACACGATGATCTCGCCCGTTTCACCCGGGGGGAGTTCACGGAAATCGGCGGGATCGACGACGCGGGCGTCGACGTCATAGATCGGCACGCCAAGGCACTGCTTTTTCGGCCTGTCGGGCGGATTGATATGGGTCGCCGCCATGGTTTCCGACATGCCGTACCCCTCGACATAGTGGATGCCGAGCAGGTCCGTCAGTTTCTGCGCGATCGCTTCCGGCATGGCGGCGCCGCCGCCGCGAATGCGCGACATGGTCGACAGGTCGTACTGGTCGACTTTGGGATTCGACAGGAAATCAACCACCATGGTGGAGATCAGTTGCGCGCCGCTGATCTTGTAACGTTCCACACATAGCGCAGCGGCTTCCCGGTCCCAGCGCGGCAACAGGACAATGGTCGCACCGATGTATAGCGGGCAATTCATGCTGCCCTGCATACCCGTGACATGAAAGAACGGCAATACCGACAGCAGCACCGCATCGGAGGTGGTGCCGAACCATTGAACCCCGGCCACCGCGTTGTACATCACGCTGCGATGGGTGTGCATGCATCCCTTCGGATTGCCGGTTGTGCCCGAGGTATAGGGCATCGTGCAGAGATCTTCCGGGCCGGTGGTGATCGGTCCGGGACGCAGATTGCGGTCCAGCATGTCGGACCAGAGCACAAGTCCTTCGCCGGCGACCCGCTCGCGCGGCGCGGCGACGAACTCGGGCACCTTGAGATCCGTTGGCCGTTTCAGGTAATCCGAATAGGCCGCCACCACGATTTGCTTCAGCCCGTCGCCGAGCAGCGGCTGCATGTTCGGCAGAAGGTCCTGCGGAACGAACGCAGTGGTTGCGCCGGTGTCATGCACGTAATGCCGGAGTTCGGTACTGAGGTTCATCGGATTGACCGGAACCACCACCGCATTGGCGCGCAGGATGCCGTAATAGGCAAGGATGAATTGCGGACTGTTCTGCATGTACAGCAGAACCCGGTCCCCCTTCTTGACCCCGCATTCCTGCTCGAGATAGCCGGCGATGCGCTCCGCTTCGTCCCTGAACTCGGCGAATGTGATCGGCGTATCGTAAAAAATGATGTACGGTTTGTCGGGGAAGCGCGTGGCGGATACTTCCACGTTGTAGAACAAGCTGGTCTGCGGCACGCTCAGGTGCCGCGGCTGGTTACTTGGCCAAAAGGCGAAGTGGCGATTGGACATCGATGTTTCCGTGACTGGTTGACTTACGCAAAACCGTGACGCGAAAGTCGCAATGCAGGATCGGCGGGGCTTCAGTCCCCGCTGATCCGCACATACGCCTTATCGCTCGATATAGCGCGACAGTTCCAGCTTGGCGATCGCATTGCGGTGCACCTCATCCGGACCATCGGCCAGACGCAGCGTGCGTGAGCTGGCATAGGCTTGCGCCAGTCCGAAATCCTCGCTGACGCCAGCCGCGCCATGCGCCTGGATCGCCCAGTCTATCACTTGGCAGGCCATGTTCGGCGCAACCACCTTGATCATCGCGATTTCCTTGGCGGCGGCCTTGTTGCCGACTGTATCCATCATGTGTGCTGCATTCAGCACCAGGAAACGGGCCTGGTCGATCATGATGCGGGCATTCGCGATGCGCTCGCGGGTAACACCCTGGTCCGCCACCGCTTTACCGAATGCAACCCGCTTCAGCGAGCGGCGGCACATTTTCTCCAGCGCGCGTTCGGCCTTGCCGATCAGGCGCATGCAATGGTGGATGCGGCCCGGTCCGAGGCGGCCTTGGGCGATTTCGAACCCGCGTCCCTCGCCGAGCAGGATGTTGCTTGCGGGCACACGGACGTTCTCGAAACGAACCTCGGCATGGCCATGCGGGGCGTCGTCGTAACCGAATACCGGCAGGTGACGCAGGACGGTGACGCCAGGCGTATCCATCGGCACCAGGATCATCGACTGCTGGCGATGGCGATTGCCGTTCTCCGGATCGGTCTTGCCCAT
>NZ_DASZBA010000183.1:0-3038 GCF_035944575.1 Noviherbaspirillum sp. | reverse complement strand
GAACGCTTCCAGGACGCGCGGCTGCAGCTTGTCCTGGCAGTAGGCGTGGGCGGCGTCGCGCACGGCGCGCTCTTCGGATGTCAGCTGCTGGTCCAGCAGCAGCGGGTCGTCCCAGTGGAATTGCACTTTCGATGATGCCATTATCGTTCTCCGGTTTTAAATACGTTCAATGACGACGGCCAGTCCCTGGCCAACGCCGATGCACAGGCTGACGACCGCATAGCGGCCCTGCCTGCGCTGCAATTCCCTGCTCACCGACAACGCGAGGCGGGCGCCCGAGGCGCCGAGCGGATGGCCGATGGCGATCGCGCCGCCGTTGGGGTTCACGCGCGCGTCGTCGAAGCCGATCTCCAGCAGCTTCAGGCAACCGAGCACCTGGCTGGCAAAGGCTTCGTTGATTTCGATGATGTCCATGTCGGCCAGCGTCAGGTTGGCGCGCTGCAATGCCTTGCGGATCGCATACACGGGTCCGACGCCCATGATGCGAGGTTCGACGCCGGCTACGGCTGCCGACAGGATGCGCACCATCGGCGCCTTGCCGGCTTTCTCGCCGGCGGCGCGGCTGCCGACCAGCAGCGCGGCAGCGCCGTCGTTGATGCCGGATGCATTGCCTGCAGTGACCACGCCGCCCTCGAACAGCGGCTTGAGCTTGGCCAGCGTCGCGCCGGTGGTTTCCGGGCGAGGATGCTCGTCCTGGTCAACCACGATGGGTGGCGTCTTGCGGCCGGTCGGCACGCTGATCGGAAGAATTTCTTCCTTATAAAAACCGTCCTGCAGCGCGGCGTGATATTTCATCTGCGATGCCAGCGCGAAGGCGTCAGCGTCGTCGCGGGTGACGCCGAATTCATGGGCAACGTTGTCGCCGGTTTCAGGCATCGTATGCGCGCCGTACTCGGCGGTGACTTTCGGATTTGGGAAGCGGGCGCCGATGGTGGAATCGAAGACCTTGAATTCGCGGCTGAACGCGGCTTCCGCCTTGGCCACCACGAACGGCGCGCGACTCATGCTTTCGACGCCGCCGGCGATGTAGAGATCGCCTTCGCCGGTGGTAACCGCGCGGGCCGCATCCATCACCGCGGCCAGGCCGCTGGCGCACAGGCGATTGACGGTCTGGCCGCCGACCGTCACCGGCAGTCCGGCTGCCAGCAGCGAATTGCGCGCGACGTTGCGCGCATCTTCGCCGCCCTGGTTAGTACAGCCGAGGATGACGTCCTCGATCGAATCGGCCGGAAAGGCATTGCGCGCCACCAGTGCGCGCATGACTTCCGCCACCAGGTCGTCGGGACGGACAGCGGCGAGTGCGCCGCCGTGGCGGCCGATCGGCGAACGCAGGCCGTCGTAGATATAAGCGTCGAGCATGATTTAGATTTCCTTGTGATGTAACGAAAGTCCGAGCAGGGCTCGACGCTGCAGCCAGGGGCTGGGGCGGTAACGGGCGTCGCCGGTTTGTTCTTCGAGGTTGGTCAGGATCGTGAGCACGGTCGCGCTGCCGAGCTGATCGCCCCAGGCCAGCGGGCCGATCGGATAGCCGAGGCCGAGCGTCACGGCGCGGTCGATGTCGGCCGGATCGGCGATGCCCTGCTGCGCGATTTCGCAGGCGATATTGACGATGTGAGCGACCACTCGCTGCGTTACCAGCCCGGCGCTGTCGCGGATTACGCTGACCGCCTTGCCGTCGGCGCCGAACAGGCCGCGCGCCATCTCGCGATAGCTTTCATCGGTCGCCGGCGTCGTCATCACCACGCGGCGGCGGCTGAGGTCGAACAGGCTTTCCACGCCGACGGTGCGGCGGCCGTCGAGTCCTTCGCGCACGCAGCAGGTGGTGGCGTCATCGCCGAGCGGCGTGACGATGCAGAGCGCATCGTCGCTCGGCAGTTCGCCGGTTTCCAGCGGGATGCCGGAATCGACGATCAGACGTTCGATACGTTCGGCGAGCTGCGGCCGTTCACGGCTCAGCCAGACGCTGGTCGGGCGGGCGGTGCTCGGCGGGTCTTCGGGGATCGATTCCTTCTTGCCGTCGGCGCCGTAGCGGTAAAAGCCGCGGCCGACTTTCTTGCCGAGCAGGCCGGCGGTGAGCATCTGGCGCGTCAGGCCCTGCGGGCGGAAACGGGGTTCTTCGTAATATTGGTGGTAGATCGATTCCATCACCGGATGCGACACATCCAGCGCGGTCAGGTCCAGCAGTTCGCAGGGACCGAGACGAAAGCCGGCGGTGTCGCGCAGGATGGCGTCGAGCGCCGGCACCGTCACCACGTCCTCGGCGAGCAGGCGCAGGCCTTCGGTGCCGTAGCCGCGGCCGGCATGGTTGACGATGAAGCCCGGAGTGTCCTTGGCGCGCACGGCTGCGTGGCCCCAGTGCTTGCCGAGCGCCAGCATGAAATCGGTGATTTCCGGCGCGGTCAGCAGGCCGCCGATCGCTTCGACGATCTTCATCAGCGGCACCGGATTGAAGAAGTGGAAGCCGACCACGCGCTCCGGATGCTTGAGCCCGGCGGCGATGGCGGTGACCGACAGGGATGAAGTATTGGTGGCAAGGATCGCGTCCGGGGCGACGATGCCCTCCAGCGTGCCGAACAGCGACTTCTTCGCGCCGAGGTCCTCGACAATGGCCTCGATCACCACATGGCAGCCGGCGAGGTCCTCGATGCCGTTGCAGGCGGAGAGCCGTTCCGCGGCATTGGCGGCGGCGGCCTGGTCGAGTTTGCCTTTCTCCGTCAGCTTGGCGAAGGTGGCGATCAATTCCTGGCGAGCGGCCGTCGCGGCGCCTTCACGCGCATCCGTCAGCCTGACTTGCGCACCGGCGAGCGCCGCAATCTGTGCGATGCCGCGGCCCATCACGCCGCATCCGACCAATCCAATGGTCAGGTCAGGAGAATCAGGTTGCGGACGGTTTGACTGTGACATGCGCGACTCCGAATTCATTTTTGCGTTTAGTTCTGCTGTGCAGAACTAAACTATTTAAAATGGAACTGTATTTCGTCTCGATTAATCTGTCAAGAAATCCATTTCCTGCTGCGTAATTTGATAAGAGGAAAAAC
>NZ_DASZBA010000182.1:0-10958 GCF_035944575.1 Noviherbaspirillum sp. | reverse complement strand
CGAGCAGCAGGCCGATGCGCACCGCATCATCGGACACGCGCGCCGTGCCGGATTGTTGTGCGTGGATGCTGCCGGCGCAAAGAAGCATCGCTGCGGCTGCAATGAATCTGGATTTGATTTTCATGCTGTCTCCTTGTTATTTTGAAATATTGCTTGTGCTGCTCTGATCAACTGCTGAAAAACGGATTACGAAGCGGCCATCCAACAGCCTGTCACACCTGTTCATCGGCTTGGGAAGCGCCGATTGCATGCAGGAAACGATACTCAGACAAAACCAAAGCCGCCGTGATACCGGTCTAACTACGGCTTGTTTCACCCGCCATGCATTACGATTTTTCCGACCCGGTATTGCGAAGACTTTCTTCGATCGACAGCAGTTCCAGCGCCATTGCGCCTTCGCGTGTCGTTTCCAGTCCCTGCTCCACGCAACGCTTGGTCAACCGAAGCGTTTGCGGATCGGCCAATGCAATCCGCCGCGCCATGTCAGCGGCGGCGACATCAAGATCTTCCAGCTTGTAGACATGATTGACGAGACCGATTTCCTTTGCCTCGGCGGCATCGAATACCCTGCTGGTGAACAGCAATTCCTTCGCCATTCGCATGCCGGCCAGACGCGGCAGGCGCTGCGTCGCGCCGACGATGCCACGCGCCACTTCCGGATAGCAGAATGTCGCATCCGAACTGGCCAGCACGAAGTCGCATGCGCCGGCAATCTCGCATCCGGATCCGAATGCCGGACCGTGCACGATCCCGATTACCGCCTGCGGAATCCGTTCGATCGCGGCATAAGCGGTGAAGCCATGCACCCGGCGCGCAAGTCTTTCCGAAGGCGCCAGTCCCTGCTGCTCCTTGAGGTCCAGTCCGGCGCAAAACGCCTTGCCGGCTCCGCGGACAAGAACGACCCGTACCGTCGCATCCCCGGCAAGGAGCGATGCGGCGGCAATCAGGTCGCTGCACATTTGCGCATTGCATGCGTTGCGCACTGATGGCCGGTTAAGGGTAATCGTAGCGATTGCATCCTGCCGCGACAGCAGGAGGGTGTCGAAACTTGTGTCTGTCATATCGAGTTCAAAAAAGGCGGCAGCGACAGGGATTGGCTTGCCGGAACATGAACCTCACTCCGCCTTGGCGCCCGACGCCTTGACGATGCGGTCGAACTTCACCTGCTCGGATCGTGCATAGGCATCGAATTCCTCCGGCGTGCTGCCGACCGGGTCCGAGCCCATCGAAGCGAGCCGCTTGGCGACCTCCGGGTCCTTCAGGATGCTGCTGATCTCGCTGGAGACTTTGCGCAGGATGTCTTTCGGGGTGCCGGCCGGTGCCCAGACGCCATACCATGTGCTGATGTCGAAATTCGGAATGCCGGATTCGGCAACTGTCGGCACATCGGGAAGGGAACCTACCCGCTTGCTTGTCGTGACGGCCAGCGGACGCAGGCTTCCTTGCTTGATGAAACTGGTGCTCGACGGCAGCGAGTCAAACATGTAGGTGACGTGGCCGCCAATGATATCGGCGAGCGCCGGGGCGCTGCCCTTGTAGGGTACATGCGGAACGTCGACGCCGGTTGCCATCTTGAACGCTTCGCCGGCGAGATGCGGCGCCGTGCCGTTGCCCGATGAGGCATATGCCAGTTTTCCCGGCTGCGCCTTCGCCTGGGCGATCACATCCTTCAGTGACCTGGCGGGGTTCTGCTGATTCACCACGAGCACGAGCGGCACCTGTGCGATCTGGGTGATCGGCGCAAAGTCCTTGATCGGATCATGCGTCATCTTCGCAAACAAGCTTGGCGTGATCACATGCAGGGAGGCATTTACAAGCAGCGTGTAGCCGTCAGCCGGGGCTTTGGCGACCAGGTCCGCGCCGATCATACCGCTGGCGCCGGGTTTGTTCTCCACCACGAACTGCTGACCCAGCTTCGCACTCAGTCCCTGCGCGACGATGCGCCCCAGTATGTCTGTCGGGCCGCCCGGCGGATACGGAATCACCACCTTGACCGGCTTGGTCGGGTAAGTCTGCGCGTATGCCAGCAAGGGTAAGCTGCATAGCAGCGCGGCGAACGCAAAGCGTTTGCGATAAATGCGGTTTGGGGCGCGATTCGATGTCATTGTTGTCTCCTGATTAGTGTTTATGTGAGCCGCTTATTTATTTGCTTGGAGTTTTGTCTTATTGGTGATCTTGTCCTGGCGAAGCCATCCAGCCTCGATTCGTTTCATGCCGTCGTGCCTGATACGCTCATTGCTTCGGTCCACGACGTATATAAATAACCCGCCCTTCTTCCAACTGCGCAATCTCCTCCGGTTGCATGCCGAGCGACCGTAGAACTTCTTCCGTGTGCTCCCCGAGAAAAGGCGCTGCATAAACCGGATCGGCGGCATCGATCCCCGGCAATGCCGGCACGGGAATGCTGCCCATGCCGGGCTGGCAAATCTGATGGAACGCGCCCTGATGCAGCACCTGTGGATGGGCGCGGAACGCGGTGTAGTCCAGTACCGGCGCGCACAGTACGTCCTCCTGCTGAAAACGCTCTACCCAGTACCGGGTGTCGTTGTTCAACAGCGCCGCCTGGATCTGTGCGTTGATCTCGGCGGCATGGATCAGGCGAAGCTGATTCGTCGCGTAGTCTGGATGAGTCTCCCATTCAGCATGGCCGATGACCCGCGCCAGGGCGAAAAACATCTTGTCGCGAAGCGCGGTGAGATTCACAAGGCCGTCGCGGGTACGGAAGGTTCCAGATGGAACGGTCACAGGCGGCTTGGCAGCGCCGGCGTGAACGAAGTCGTCGATCACCGGCACCGACTGCAGCGCCGCCGCCACCGACAGCAGCGTGAGATCGATATATCTTCCCCGCCCGGTACGTTCCCGTGCAAAAAGCGCGGCGCCGACACATTGCGCTGCGTAGACACCGGCGGCCGCGTCGACCACCAGCATCCCCACCCGCCGCGGATTGCCTTCGGCATCCCGGTTCATCACCATCATGCCGCTCATTGCCTGCACAACGGAATCCGCGCCCGGCAGATTCCGGGACGGCCCGTCCTGACCGAAGCCCGACACGGACAGATAGACAATGCGTTGATTGACGGCGGCGACAGTGTCATAGTCCAGGCCGAACTTGTGCATGACGCCGGGCCGGAAACTTTCCAGGACGACATCGGATTCACGGATCATGCGAAGAAGCAGTGCCGCGCCGTCCTCCGTCGTGGCATCGATGCAGACGGACTTTTTACCCAGATTCGACGAAACCGACATCGGCGTCATCCCGTCGCTGCCTCCGCCCATGAGGCGCGACCAGTCTCCGGAGAACGGCTCGATCTTGAGGACTTCCGCACCCTGCCTGGCAAGAATGCCGGCCGCCGACGGGCCGGCAATGCCCTGGCTGAGGTCAAGCACCTTGATGCCCTGATAGGGCTTCATCAGATCATCGACCACTGCATTTCCTCCGCCACCGTGCATGCCGCATGTTGCCTGCCTCTGTTTTTGTTGGTCGATGTATTGCCGCAGTTACGGCTGTTCCGGAGATGCCTGTTTAGATGGCTGTTCCTTCGCAGACTCGCGATGAAGCAATATGGACAAAGCAGTTTCGAGTTGCGTACACCGCAACAAGCATTTTGTCGTTTTCGAAAAAGATATTACCGTTCAAAATGATGCCCTGCAACGGGAAAATGCTCGCTCGCCGTCAAGGAATCGGCGTATCGGTCGGAGCACTTCCATTTTGGTTGCGTTGTACGCAACTACATCTCGTTGGCGGTATATATAATGAGCAACATCCTGTATTCCGCCGAGGGGGTTATGATCGCCACGGCGGCTCAACAGCGTTTTCAAAGGTGACCGCATGTCCGACCACAAATCAGCCGCAGCTGACCGGGAAATGAACTCGTCGACCGGCGCCATCGAAAAGGCGTGCCGCATATTGAAGGCGATGACCGACCCGAGAAACTCCCGCCTGACCGACATCGCGCAGTATTGCGGCTTCGAGAAATCCACCGCGATGCGGGTGCTCGACGCCCTGATCAAGGAAGACCTGGTCAGCCGCGATCCCGTAAGCAAGCGATACATGCTCGGACCGGAGATTGCCCGCATCGGGCTATGCGCGCATGAGCGCACCGATTGGAGAATGGTCGCGCGGCCCAGCCTCACGCGCCTGGCGAATCAGTTCGGCGACACCAGCATCCTGGCGGCGCTCAGCGGCGTGGAAACCGTCTGCGTCGATGTGCAGTCCGGCAGCTATCCGATCCAGGCGAATTTTCAACAGCTCGGCAGCAGGCGCACCCTGGGTGTCGGCTCGGGCGGAATCAGCCTGCTGGCGGCGATGACGGATGCCGAGTGCGAGGCCGCATTGCTGCAGATCCCGCCCCGCCTTTCCCAGTATCCCCGCATCAATCCGCAATTGCTGAAGGACAGTATCGAAGCGGCGAAACGCGACGGCTACGCCCTGCTGGTCGGCGCTGTCGTGCCGCAGATCAGCGGCGTCGCCGTCGCAGTGAAAGACCGCAACGGACGTCCGGTGGCGGCACTCAGCATCGCCGCCTTATCGGAGCGGATCACGTCGAGGGAACATCAGCTCGCTGCGGCCCTGAAACGGGAAGCGGAAGTCATCGAGAAACGGCTGAATGGGGAAATCGACGAGGCGGTCCTTGCCGACCACAGCTGATTCCGGCCAGGTTGGTCGTCGGCGAAAGGCATACTGGAATTCATCTCATCGATTTTTTACGCAGCACTACCCAATTCTTGAAAACCGCTCTACGGATAGTGGCGACCACCAGCAACCGTGGATTCAGGGTTTGAGGCCCTGGAGCCGGTTTCGTATGTCGTCGCTGACCGGCACGAGCGCAAGCACTGCCAGGATGACCGCAAGCGGTAAAACCGAAGAAAAACCGATGTGTTTAAAGCCGAGCGCGCCAATAATTCCGCCGACGAAAAACAGGCCGACAAGGACGCTCAGCAGCATCAATTTGGCGCGGTTCGCAACGATGCGCGGCTGGCCGGTATGTTGATCGCCGCCGTTCCAGTACAACAATTTCCCCAATTCGATCCCGATGTCCGTGACCATGCCGGTTATGTGCGTGGTTCGAATTTCGGATCGGGAAATTTTAGTGACCATCGCGTTCTGAAGGCCCATCACGAAACACAGCACGGAAATCGTCAGGGGCACGAACAGCCATTCGCGCTGTTCAAGATTAGCGCCAAGCAGCCCGAAACACACCAGCAGTGCGGCCTCGAGGAGCAGTGGTGCTGCATATTTGCTGCGCAGTTCCCGGCGCCCGGCCCAGTTGATGAGGATTGCCGACGCTGCCGATCCGGCTATGAACGATACCAGGGCGCCTAACCCATCGAGCAGCAGCGAAATGTTTGCAAGGGCGATGTTGTCTGCCATGGCGGAGACGATTCCCGACATATGGGATGTGTATTGGTTCAATGCAAGGAAGCCGCCCGCATTGGCAGCACCCGCGATAAACGCCAGATAGGCAGCTAGATGTTGATTCGCCTTCTGGCTGCGCTCGGCAGCCGTAAGCGAACGCAAGTAAGGCACCGGCATGACTGGGAATACCTCGATGATCAATCAAAAGTGCTGGTGGGGCGGCAGGCCCCATGCTTCCGCAGATTCTAGCGTTTTTCAGGGCAACAGCATCGGTTTATGATGGCAGCGGAGAAGCGATGTGCCGGCGTTTTCAATAATCAGCCAGCCACCTTCCAGCCGCGCCAAGCCAACACTTCATGCGCCGTTGAGCATCTTCGACAGCGTCGAGAAATCGATCGGCTTCACCACATGCCGGTTGAATCCGGCTTCCGAGGTAAGCAAGCGATCCTTGTCCTGTCCGTATCCGGTGAGCGCAATCAGGGTGGCATTCTCCATGCCCGGAAGCTGCCGCAGCGCCACCGCGACGTCGTAGCCCGGCATGTCGGGCAGACCGATATCGAGGAACACCGCTTCGGGCAGGAAAGTGCGCGCGCAGGCGATCGCGTCGGTGCCGTTGTAACGGATCTGGACGGTATGCCCTTCATGTTCGACCAGCGCGCCGAGGATGTCGGCCGCATCCCGGTTGTCGTCGACGATCAGCACGCGGCGGCCGGCATTTTTCGATTCGTTCATCGCGGCGGCACCGGTTTCGTATGACGTATCCGCAAGCAACGGCAGCCACAGGTTGAACGTGCTTCCCAATCCCTGGCCGGGACTCGTCACCGTGACGGAGCCCCGATGCAATTCGACGATGGCTTTTACCAGCGACAGACCGATGCCCAATCCGTCCTGAACGCGATCCGGCGCGTGTCCGGCTTGCGTAAAAAGTTCGAATATCGAGCTGACGTCCTCGGCATCGATGCCGATGCCGTTGTCGGTCACGGAAATGCGGATGCCATTGTTTTCGCGGCTTGCGGTAAGGTTCAGGCTGCCGCCGGCCGGAGTGAACTTGGCGGCATTGTGCAGGAGGTTGCCCACCACCTGCGCCAGCCTGACCGAATCGCCGTTGATCCATGCCGCGTTGGATGGCAGTTCCAGCGTCAGCACATGCTGCAGCGACTGGAGAATCGGCTTGGTGGTTTCGATGGCGGCGTCGATGAAGGTCTTGAGTTCGACCGGCTCTTCGCGCAGCACGATCTTGCCTTGCGTGATGCGTGCCACGTCGAGCAGATCATCGACCAGATGGACGAGGTGGTTGGTCTGCCGGATGATCGTCTGGCGTGCATTTTCCTGCACCTCCGGCACGTAAGGGTCGAGCCGTTGCAGCATTTCCACCGAGTTGCGGATCGGGCCCAGCGGGTTGCGCAGTTCGTGCGCGAGAGTGGCGAGAAAAATGTCCTTGCGCCGGTCCATTTCACGCAGTTCGCGCTCGACCCGGCCCAGACGCAGCAGCGCCCTGACGTTGGCCACCAGCTCTTCCGGTTCGATCGGCTCGAACAGATAGTTGTCCGCCCCGCCCTCCAGCGCCCGAATCTTGTCGGAGACGCCGATGTAGGAAGCGGACGTCTGCAGGACAAGGATAGGTTGCGTCCTTGGATTGTCCTTGAGACGCCGGCATACTTCGAAGCCGTTGATGTCCGGCAATTTCACATCGAGCAATACCAGGTCGGGCAGTTCGTTCTCGGCGCGCTCGAGCGCCTCACCGCCGCTGGCCGCTTCGATGACCCTGAAACCCGCCCGCGTGAGCGTGCGCGTCTTCGCATAGCGAGCGCCCTCGCTATCGTCGACATTCAAAATCAGGGAATCAGTGGAAGTGGTTGTCATCATTAGTTCTTGCCGCAGCTGCACACCGGCGTCGCGCGCATCGTCCGGTTCGGGTTGGTCCGGACAAGTACTTTTGTGCTTTTATCAATCTATCACTCCGCCCGCCCCGTGAGCTTGCGCAGCGTCTCAATCAGTTCGTCCTGGAACACCGGCTTGACGAAATAAGCATCCGCGCCAAGCGAAAAACCCTTGCGACGGTCGTCGACCTCGGTGCCCACGATGATCGGCACCTTGCTGCGCCGGTCATCGTTCTTCATTTCGGCCAGCCAGCGCCACGAATCCGTGCCGACGAGCATGATATCCAAAATGACCGCAGCGGGTTCATGGGTGATCCAGCATTCGTCCGCTTCGCGCAAATTGCGCGCCGCGACCGCGCAGAATTCCGTGCCATCGAGAAATTTCTCATAGAGCATCCTGACTTGCTGATTATCCTCCACAACCAGCACCGGAATCTTCTCCGGATCGCGGGGCCGTTGCAGTTCCTCGGCCTCTGGCTCCGCGTCGACCTGCATGCCGGCGTAGCGCGCTGGCAGCACCACCCAGAACGTCGAGCCCTGGCCCGGAACGCTTTCGACGCCTACCTCGCCGCCGAGCAGCCGCGCCAGATTGCGGCAGAGCGGCAATCCGAGTCCGGTACCCTTGATCCGGTTCTGCAGCCGGTTTTCAACTTGGCTGAATTCCTCGAAGATGATCTGCTGGTTCTCCGGTGCGATGCCCAGCCCGGTATCCGACACCGAAATCCGCATCGATTCTCCATCGGCCAGGCGCTCCGCCGTCACCTTGACAGTACCGGCTTCGGTAAATTTCAACGCATTGGAAATGAAATTGCGCAATATCTGCGACACCTTGGCCTCATCGGTGTAAAGGACGCCGGCGTCCGGCGCCACCTCGAAAACCAGCGCCACCGAATCGCTCACCAGCAGCGGGCGCAGCATGCCGCGCAATGCGCTGAACATGTCGGCGATCTCGAAACTGACCGGATGGACATCGACCTTGCCCGCCTCGATCTTCGCCAGGTCGAGCAGGTCGTTCACCAGTTCGGTCAACGATTCCGCCCCCTTGAGAATGAAACCGACCTGTTTCTCCTGCTCCGCGCTCAGATCGCCATCGGCACGGCTCAACAGCAGCTTGGAAAGCGCACGAATGGAACTGAGCGGCGTGCGGAACTCGTGGCTCATGTTCGACAGAAACCGCGACTTCATTTCATCGGCTCGCCGCAGGTGCCCGGCTTTTTCGTCCAGTTCGGCGTAGAGGGCGACCACGCCCCGGTTGGTGTCTTCCAGTTCGCGCGTCAGCTGCAGCAACTCTTCCTGCCGCGCCTTCAATTCCGCAAGCGCGGCAAGCAATTCCCTGTTTTGCTCCTGCACTTCGGACAGGGTAATGTTGGACGGCAGCGTGGCCAGACGCGCACCGATTTCCCCGATCTCACGGGGGGCAAGAAGCGGCGCCTCCTTGGGCAGCAGCTTCTTGAGGACGATGCAGGTCCCCTTGCCTGGTGCGGTGTCGATGTGACATTGATCCATCAGCCGCCGTGCGCCGGCGATACCGATGCCCATACCCGTCGTTGATTGGTAGCGCCCCGAAAGGATCAGGTCGAGATCCCTGATGCCCGGTCCCTTGTCTTCGATACGGATCAGCAGCACCTGTGGCGCAGTGCCGCCTTCGATCGAAAACTCGACCTTGCCGGTCGATGCATAGTTGAACACATTGCGGGCCAGCTCCGATACCGCGGTTGCAATGCGTGCCTGGTCCTGTGCGGGGAAGCCGCACAGGGAAGCGATCTGCCGTGCCCGCTGGCGCGACGCCACCACATCCATTTCGGCCTTGATGCCGACGGTGAGAATACGTGCTGTCATCGTCGCATTGCTTACTGCTCACGGATGACGAGCACGGTTGCGTCGTCTCTTGCACGCGCGAAATCGCGGTAAAGGACTGCGGCAATCAGGCTGGGATGCCTGGAAGCCAGACCGGGATAGTTTTTCAGGTCCCAGCGGGTGCCGATGCCGTCGGAATGCATGATCAGCAGCGCGTTGTCCGGCCACCCGAGGGAAAACTCCTGCGCCTTACGCATGTTGTTGCCGACGATGCCGTTGTGCGATACGAGATGGCGTCGGGCATCGCCATCGTGCACGGCAGCGGCAATGTTTCCTACGCCGGCGAATCGCAACTCCCTGGCCGTGAAATCCATGCGTGCAACGGCCGCCGCGGCACCGCGTGTGCCGCGCAGGGCGTCATGCAGATCGTGCATCAGGTGCGCCGGCGCGGAGTCCGGCCGATGCATGACTGCCGCAACCGCGGCACGCGATGCCCGCGCCGCTTCCGGGCCATGCCCGAGGCCGTCGGCCACCAGTACGGTCAATCCGTCAGCCGTGTCCGCCACGGTCCAGGCATCGCCGCACTCATCCTCCCCTTGCAGCGGCAGGCAGACCACGCCGACCTTGCGTCGCCGGGAATGATCGACGCCGGGATCATTCCATATCAGCATGTAGAGCGCGGTGCCGGCGCCGGGCGCGGTATGGACATCGAATTCGTCCGACTGGCGGCGTATCGTGCCGAGCCCGACGCCGTAAGTTCCGACACTTGAATTCCCGTCCTGCATGTTGGCGGCGAGATTGCTCATCCCCGGACCGGAATCGATGGCAAGGATCTCGACGCCGGCGGACGCGGGATTGGTATTGTCGAACACCGGGCGAAGAAGGATTTTTCCTGCCTGCGCATGTTTGATGATGTTGGTTGCCGCCTCGGTAATCACAAGCGCGACCCGGCCGGCCAGGGTTTCGTTGAACCCGAGGGATTTGGCAAGATCGTTGCCGGCGCGCCGCGCCGCCGCAATCTCGCTCGTCTCGCCGACGTGCAGCCCGATCTGATGATGCCCGTTGCTCAAAAGAGTTTCCATTTCGTGATGGTGACGGTCGTGCCCTTGCCGACCTCGGTTTGCAGGTCGAAGTCGTCGGCCAGCCGCTTGGCGCCGCTCAGGCCGAGGCCCATGCCGCTGCCGGTGGTATACCCGTCGGTGAGCGCAAGGCCGACATCGGCGATGCCGGGGCCGTGATCGATGAACACGAGGCGAACACCCCGCCGGCTGCCCTGCGTCACCTTGATGACATGCGATTCGCCACCGCCGCCATAGGTCACGGTATTGCGGGCGAGCTCACTGGCCGCGGTGATCATCTTGGTCTGTTCGATCAGGCTGAAACCGACCGATACCAGCGACTCGCGCACCGTCTTGCGAAGGCGCACGACGTCTTCGTCACTACGCAGCGGCATCACGATCGTATCGTCCACGGACTTATTGGTTGAATCGAATTCTCGCAACATTGATACTGCCGGGGCCATCAAAGAGAAAGCAGGCGATTGCCCGCCCTGCCGGGCCGCTTGAGCAGCTCGATGCCATGGTCGACGTTCAGCGCGGTAATGACTCCGTCGAGCGTGAGGCCAAGCTCCACCAGGGTTATTGCCACGGCGGGCTGCATGCCGACCAGGACGGTACGCGCATCGAGTATCTTTGCCATCGACGCCGTGTTGCTGATCATCCGTCCGATGAAGGAATCGACGATATCCAGCGCGGATATGTCGATCAGCACGCCGCTTGCACGATCCTTCACGATCCGTTCGGTCAGGTCGTCCTGCAACTGCATCGCAAGCCGGTCATGCATGTCCACCTGGATGGTGACGAGCAGCAGGCTGCCCATTTTCAGAATGGGGATATGGTCCATAACGGCCTTAGTCCGAGTGCTTC
>NZ_DASZBA010000181.1:0-4348 GCF_035944575.1 Noviherbaspirillum sp. | reverse complement strand
CCACCCCCAGTACGTCGCTCCAGCCACCGCGCACCACCGGAAAACGGGAATGATGACTCTGCTCCAGGCGCCTGAGATTGTTTTCGAGGGTATCTTCCACATCGAAGTACACGATCTCGCCACGCGGCACCATCAGCGATGCGATCTGCCGGTCGTCGAGACGAAATACGTTGCGGACCATCTGATGCTCGTGCTGCTCGATGGCGCCCGACTCGGAGCCCTCGGCCAGCATCAGGTTGATTTCCTCCTGCGTCACACCGGGATCGCTGCGCTCCGACGCGCCGACGCTGCGCAACACCAGTTGCGTCGAACCGGACAGGAACTTGACGAAGGGCTTGGAAATGGTGGCCAGCCAGAGCATGGGCCGGGCCACCAGGCGGGCGATCGGTTCCGGGCTGATCTGGCCGAGCCGCTTGGGCACCAATTCGCCGAGCACGATCGAAAAATACGTAATGCTGACAACGACCAGGCCGGTTGCGACGTAGCCCGCCCACGGCTCCTCAAGCCCAACCGACTGTAGCCAGATGCTGAACGGCGCGGCCAAAGTCGCCTCGCCGACGATACCGTTCAGGATACCGATCGATGTAATGCCGATCTGCACGGTCGACAAAAACTGGTTCGGATCCTCCCCCAGCTTCATTGCCGCCACGGCCGCTCCGTCACCCGCCTCCGCCAGCTTTTGCAGGCGCACGCGGCGGGCGGTAATCAGCGCGA
Organism: Noviherbaspirillum sp.; assembly: GCF_035944575.1. Lineage (GTDB taxonomy): Bacteria > Pseudomonadota > Gammaproteobacteria > Burkholderiales > Burkholderiaceae_D > Noviherbaspirillum. The sequence goes on along the minus strand of NZ_DASZBA010000181.1, from coordinate 3,634 downwards.
TCTCCGACATCGCAAATGCACCGTTAAGAAGAATCAGGCCAAACAGTAAGGCTATTTCCATATCATGTCAGTAAGAACGAAAAAGTTGTGCGGTCGAAACATCCGGAGCCCGTTCGCGCCCGCGCCCAACGATCGTTCAGGGCGACGCAATCCTGGCGCGGGAATGATTACGGCGAATATCGCAGGCCTGCTATCGGCACCCGCACAAATTTTTGAACAGGCTCTCAGCCGTCCAGGCTTTCGTCCTCGACCTGCAATACTTCGGGACCAAGCAACCGTTGTGCCGATTCCGTCGGCAATGCTTCCACCGACTTCAGTTTACGCGCCATCTGGCGACTGCGGGTTTCAGCTTGCTCAATGTTCTTCGCTGCGCGCTCAAGGGAATTCTTGGTTGCCGCCAGTACATCGCCGAATTTGCCGAACTCGGTTTTCACCGCGCCCAGCACTTGCCACACATCGGACGACCGCTTTTCCAGCGCCAGCGTTCGGAATCCCATCTGCAAACTGTTCAGCAGCGCTGACAGCGTCGAAGGCCCTGCAATGCAGATCCGGCATACCCGTTGCAGTTCATCCGCCAGGCCTGGCCGCCGGATCACTTCCGCATACAGGCCTTCGGTCGGCAGGAACATGATCGCGAAGTCGGTGGTCAGCGGCGGTGACAGGTATTTTTCAGCGATGGTGCGCGCTTCCAGTCGTACCGCCCGCTCCAGTTCGCGGCCGGCCGCGAATACGCCTTCGGCATCGGCCAGCTCCGCCGCTTCGGTCAGGCGCTCGTACTGCTCCTTCGGAAACTTGGCATCGATTGGCATCCATACCGGCTTCTGACCTTCCTCCTGCCCCGGAAGCTTGACCGCGAATTCCACCCGCTCATTGCTGCCCGGAATGGTTTCCACGTTCTTTCCGTACTGATCTGGTGTCAGCAATTGTTCAAGCAGCATTTCAAGCTGTACCTCGCCCCAGGTGCCGCGGGTCTTTACATTGGTCAGCACCCGCTTCAAATCGCCGACGCCGATGGCCAGCTGCTGCATTTCCCCCAGGCCCTGATGCACCTTGTCCAGTCGATCCGACACCAGCTTGAACGATTCGCCGAGGCGCTGCTCCAGCGTCGCGTGCAGCTTTTCATCGACGGTCCTGCGCATCTCCTCCAAGCGCGTGCCGTTGTCGGTTTGCAGATCGCGGATTTTCGATTCCAGCGTTGCACGGACTTCCGACATGCGCTGCGCGTTCGATTCGGTCAGTACGGTCAGCGACTGGTTGAGCGTATCGCCGAAACGCTTCAGCGCGCCCGCCTGTTCTTCCCTGCCCGCCTGTGCCTGCAGGGTGATTGCACGCCGCATCGCATCAAGCTGCTGCGCATTCATCTCGCTCAACTTCGCCAACTGCTGGGCGAAGGAATCGATCTGGCTGTTCTGCAGCGTGGCGATGCCGGTCATCTGGGTCGCCAGTGTTTGCTGGAACTGGGCCAGGCTGCCGTTCAATTCCTGCCGCATGCGCTGGGCGCTGGTCTGGACCTCGCTGCGCAATTCACGTTCGATGCGCTCGGCGGTCTGCTGCTGATGGCGCTGCACGTCATCGCGCAATTGCGCGAGCTCCGGCGAAGCGGTCGCGCCTGTGTCTGATCGCCTGGACATGAACAGCGCGATCAATTGCAGCACGAGAATCGCGGCAAGCAGGGCGAGAAGAAGAATGTCGATCGTGGTCATGAACGGGAAAGTGATACGTGAGAGTAAAGCGTCGTGCTTAGATGAAACTTAATGGTGGGTCGCCTGGCCGCGCAGGCGACTCTGCGGACGGGGTCCGGCACTGTGTCAGCCCGCCCGGTTCCGCATCCAGTCGGCGGTTTCATAAAACGATTGCATCAGGCGCAGCTGCAGTGATTCCTCGACGCCGACGTCCTGCATGGCCCACGCCATGCACCGCAGCCATTGATCGCGTTCGCTTGAAGCGATGGCATAGGGAAGATGGCGTGCACGCAGACGCGGATGGCCGAACCGTTCGATATACATGCCGGGTCCGCCCATCCAGCCGGACAGGAACCAGTAGAGCTTGTCGCGGGAGCTGTCGAGAGGTGTCGGGTGCAGTGCGCGGATACCGGCGAATTCGGGTTCGAGGTCCATCAGGTCATAGAAACGATCGACCAGTTCTCGCAGTTTGGTGTCGCCACCTAGCAAGTCGTAAGCGGTGGGTGAAGCGGAGTCATCGGGATTCATGCTGCGCATGATAGCGCATGAATTGTCGTAGTGAAACCTGGGGAACGAAACATGGATTTTTTGCTCACTTGGTTAATGCATTCGCGCCCGCGACGACGTGAATCCAAAGCGGTTTTCTCTATCGCGCATGTCATCCGCAGGACATAAAAACGCACGTGAAAACAACGATTTTGCGTCGCCGCAAGCGGAACTTTGACCTCTGGCAATGGGCGCTTTGACCGCCCGCAAGCAAGCCCCAGTTTGCAGTTTCGGACTGCTACGAATGATTACCATTGCTTAAAAGGTAATACCCGATAAGACCATCAACGCAACTTTCGATGGCGGCAATCAAGCAACTTTGAAAAGGCATTCCTTGCATATGGCATGCAACTGCAACCGCGATTTTTACCGTAATACCGATCCTGCCCAAAAGGCCGGATCGATCTTCACCGGATTCGTGACAAACGATTCGGAATTGTTGCAACCAATAACACCAGAGGCAACATGCGCGACCTGATTATCCGAAATTCTTCCCGGCTGGAACTATCGATGCGTCTGATGGACGTGCTGGTTCTGGAAATCGCCGGCGCTCTCGCCAGCTGGCTGCATTGGGGTGCGCCGCTGAGCACCACCGCACCGGTGCATACGGTGCTCCTGCACTTCTGCAGCGCCCTCGCCTTCGTCCTGTTCGCACAACTTGAGCTGTACGCCTCATGGCGTGGCCGAGCCATGCCGGAAATGTTCCTGCGCGTCGCCGCATCCTGGGGCATCGTCCTCCTGATCGGCCTGTTCTTCGGCTTCCTGATCAACCACGTCGGTGCGGTGTCGCGCCTGTGGATGTTCTACTGGTATGGCACCGGCGTCGTCTTCCTCGTGGTATATCGCATCGGCGTGTACTTCACCTTGCGCCATCTGCGCCGCAGGGGCTTGAACGCGAAACGCGTCGTCATCGTCGGCTACGGCAGCACCGGCCAGGAGATGCATAAACGCTCACTGATCCAGGATTGGGCCGGTTACGACGTGAAAGCGGTACACGGTGATCCAGGCGATATCGAAAAGATCAAGGACCCGTCGATCGTCCGCCTCAATTCCCTTGAGGAAATCCCAAGCTTTGTCGTTGCCAATCAGATTCACGAAATCTGGATCACTCTTCCGTTGATGGCTTCACCCAAGCTGCAGGAGCTGCAGTATTTGCTGCGCAATGCGCTCGTCGATATCCGCTGGGTGCCCGACCTGCTCGGCCTGCAAATGTTGAGCAACAAGATGGGTGACTTCCTCGGCTTCCCGGCGGTGGACTTGAACCAGCCTGTTTCCAGCGGCATGAACGGTCTGGTAAAGGATCTGTTCGACAAGGTTTTCGCCATCGTTGCGTTGGTGCTACTGGCTCCCCTGTTCCTTATCATCGCCATCCTGATCAAGACATCATCGCCGGGGCCGGTGTTCTT
>NZ_DASZBA010000180.1:0-55974 GCF_035944575.1 Noviherbaspirillum sp. | reverse complement strand
GATGCCGGTTTCGGATTTGATGGCTGCCGACATGGCATCGCTCAGGTTGCCGCGCGGCGTGAGGAAGGGCAGGCCGCCGACAGTCCATTTCAGCGAGTACTCCAGCCCATGCCTGTCGAGGATCGCATGAACCCGCTTCTGCAGGCCGTCAACCGTGCTGGCAGTGGAAAATCGGAAATTGAAGTCGATGACGACTTCGCCGGGAATCACGTTCGATGCGCCGGTGCCGCCATGGATATTCGACATCTGCCAGGAGGTCGGCAGATAGTAGTCGTTGCCTTCGTCCCATTTTTCCGCCGCCAGTGCAGTCAGTGCCGGTACCGCGAGATGGATCGGATTTTTAGCCAGTTGCGGATAGGCGATATGGCCCTGAATACCCTTGACAGTCAACCTGCCCGACATGGTGCCGCGGCGGCCGTTCTTGATCATGTCCCCCAGGGTCTCTGCAGAGGTCGGCTCGCCGACGATGCAATAGTCGAGCCGCTCGCCGCGTTCCTTGAGCTTGTTGCAGACCACTACCGTCCCGTCGGTTGCCGGTCCTTCCTCGTCACTGGTGATGAGGAAGCCGATCGAGCCCTTATGGTCGGGATGGGCAGCGACGAACTCCTCCGTGGCAACCACCATTGCCGCGATGGAGGTTTTCATGTCGGCGGCGCCGCGGCCGTAGAGTTTGCCATCGCGGTGGGTCGGCTGGAAGGGATCGGATTGCCATTGCTCGCGCGGGCCGGTCGGCACGACGTCGGTATGGCCGGCGAAAACAACCAGCGGCTGTGCATTGCCTCTGCGTGCCCACAGGTTGGTAACGTCGCCGGACGCGATGATTTCACAATGAAAGCCGAGCGGTGCAAGCAGTTCGGCAAGACGTTGCTGGCAGCCCTTGTCGTCGGGTGTGACGGACGACAGGGAGATCAATTCTTCGGTGAGCGCGAGGGTTTTGCTCATGGATCACTTCTTGAAAATCTGTTGATACAGCGGTTCCGAAAAACCGACATGGATTGTGCCGTCGATATCCAGCACAGGCCGTTTGATGACCGACGGCGATTCGAGCATCAGGGCAGCGGCGCTGCGCGCGTCGACAATGGTTGCCTTGCGCTCGTCAGCCAGTCCGCGCCAGGTGGTGCCTTTGCGGTTGACGAGAACTTCCCAAGACATATGATCGAGCCAGGCATCGACGCTGTCCACGTTCAGTCCGGCTTTTTTGAAATCGTGGAAGGCATGTTCGATTCCGTGAGCGTTCAGCCAGGTACGGGCCTTCTTTACCGTGTCGCAGTTGGGAATGCCATACAGCGTGATGGTCATCGGTTCAGACATTCAGTGTAAATTCGGTGAAGGTCGGGCCGTCGTCCTTCTTTTCCTCCGCCTCCGGCTGCGCCTGCTGGCCGGTCTGCGCATTATTGAGCAGCCAGTACAGATTGGTCGCCGAGTCGGCATTCGCAAGCGCTTCTTCCTGGCTGACGACGCCTTCCTGGATCAGGTTCATCAGCGCCTGTTCGAAGGTCTGCGACCCGGGCGACATGCTCTTTTCGATCGCTTCCTTGATCTGGCTGATCTCGCCTTGCTCAATCAGTTCGGCAATGTGCCGGGTGTTGAGCAGCACTTCCACCGCCGCGCGGCGCTTCTGGTCCTTGGTCAGCACCAGCCGCTGGGAAATCACGGCCTTGATGGTGACAGAGAGGTCCGACAGCAGCGACGGCCGGTTTTCGAGCGGATAGAAATTGATGATGCGGTTCAGGGCCTGGTAGCTGTTGTTGGCATGCAGTGTCGCCACGACCAGGTGGCCGGATTGCGCGTAGGCGAGGGCGGCGCCCATGGTCTCCTTGTCGCGGATCTCGCCGATCAGGATGCAGTCCGGCGCCTGCCGCAGCGCGTTCTTCAATGCGACCTTCAGGCTTTCGGCATCGGTGCCGATCTCGCGCTGATTGACGATGGATTTCTTGTTGGTGAACAGGAATTCGATCGGGTCTTCCAGGGTCAGGATGTGGCCGGTCTTCAGGATGTTGCGATGGTCGAGCATCGCGGCGATCGTGGTGGATTTGCCTGAGCCGGTTGCGCCGACCACCAGTACCAATCCACGCTTTTCCATCACGATGTCCGCAAGGACGGGCGGCACATGCAGGTCGGCGAGCTTCGGGATATTCCCGGGAATGAATCGGAACACTGCGGAGATGGTGCCGCGCTGGCGGAAGGCGGACAGGCGGAAGCTGCCGACGCCCGGCACTGGAATGCCGAGGTTGAGCTCGTTATTCTTTTCCAGTTCCTGCAACTGCTCGGCGGTCACGACTTCCGCCAGGAGCGACCGGATCGTCTGGTTGTCCATCTTCTGCTGGTTCACCGGCAGAAGATGGCCATTGAGCTTGATATGGATCGGCGAGTTGACCGCCATGAACATGTCGGAAGCGCTTTTTTCCTTCATTAGCTGGAACAGACGATCCATTGCCATCATGTACTCCTTGTGAATTGCGGAAGTTACGTTCCGGCCTGGATCAGGCTTCGCGCAGCAGCTCGTTGATGCCGGTCTTGGCACGGGTTTTTGCATCCACCCGCTTGACGATCACCGCGCAGTACAGGCTGTATTTGCCATCCGCGGACGGCAGGTTGCCGGACACCACCACGGAACCCGCGGGGATGCGGCCATAGCTGACTTCGCCGGTGGCCCGGTCGTAGATCTTGGTCGATTGGCCGATGTAGACACCCATCGAAATCACGGAGTTTTCTTCGACGATCACGCCTTCCACCACTTCCGAACGGGCGCCGATGAAGCAGTTGTCCTCGATGATCGTGGGATTGGCCTGCATCGGTTCCAGCACGCCGCCGATGCCGACGCCGCCCGACAGGTGGACGTTCTTGCCGATCTGCGCGCAGGAGCCGACCGTTGCCCATGTGTCGACCATCGTGCCTTCGTCCACATAGGCGCCGATATTGACGTAGGAGGGCATCAGCACGACATTCTTTCCAATGAAGCTGCCACGGCGGGCAACCGCCGGCGGCACCACGCGGAAGCCGCCCTTGGCGAAGTCTTCGGCGGTGTAGTTGGCGAACTTGGTCGGCACCTTGTCATAGAACTGCATCGAGTTCGCGCCGTTCATGCCGGCCTGCATCGGCAGGTTGTCTTCCAGACGGAAGGACAGCAGGACCGCTTTCTTCACCCACTGGTTGACGACCCAGCTGCCGCTGTCCTTCTGCGCGACCCGCAGGCTACCCTGGTCGAGCTCGCGCAGCACATGCGCGACGGCATCACGGACTTCGGCGGGTGCCGACTTGGGGGAGAAATTCGCGCGGTCTTCCCACGCCTGGTCAATGATCTGCTGAAGTTGTTGGCTCATCTGGAATGTGTAGTGAGTGATTGAATCGGGTTGAATCAGGATGCGGCGAGTTTTCTGGTGAATTCGACGATGCGGCCGGCGGCTTCGAGGCACTCATCGACTTCCGCCACCAGTGCCATGCGGACGCGGTTGCGGCCGGGGTTGACGCCATGCGCTTCCCGGGCAAGATAGCTTCCCGGCAACACGGTGACATTATATTCGGCATACAGGCGCCTGGCGAAGTCGATATCCGAGATTGCAGCCCGTTTGTCGACGCCAGCCCACAGGTAAAAGCCGGCGTCCGGCAGTTCCACGTCCAGCACTTCCCGCAGCATGGGCGTAATCTGGTTGAACTTGGCCATGTATTTTGCGCGGTTTTCCTGGACATGCGTCTCATCGTTCCAGGCCGCAATCGATGCGCTCTGGATGGATGGACTCATCGCGCTGCCGTGATATGTCCGGTACAGGAGGAATTTCTTCAGGATATCGGCATCGCCGGCGACGAATCCGGACCGCATGCCGGGGACGTTCGACCGCTTCGACAGGCTGGAAAAGCTGACCAGCCGCGGGAAGTCATGGCGGCCGAGCTTGTGGGCGGCTTCCAGTCCACCCAAAGGCGGCTCGGGCTTGAAATAGATTTCCGAATAACATTCGTCGGCGGCAATCACGAACCCGTAACGGTCCGACAGGTCGAACAACTCTTTCCAGTCTGACAGGGTCAGGACCGCGCCGGTCGGATTGCCAGGCGAGCACACATATAACAATTGAACATGGCGCCATACCTCCTCCGACACGCTGCGGTAGTCAGGAGCGAAATTGCGGGACGGGTCGGAGTTGGCGAAGTAAGGCTGGGCACCGGTCAGGTAGGCAGCGCCTTCATAGATCTGGTAGAACGGGTTCGGGCACATCACCAGCGCGCCCGGCACCGGGTCGATCACGGTATGCGCCAGGGCAAACAGTGCTTCCCGCGAACCATTGACCGGCAACACCTGGGTCGCCGGGTCGAGGGCAGGCAAGCCGTAGCGCCGTTCGATCCAGCCTGCGATCGCCTTGCGCAATTCATCGGAACCGGCGGTGGTCGGATAGCTTGCCAGGCCGGGCAAATGGTCGGCAAGCGCCTGGCAGATGAAAGCCGGAGTAGGATGCTTGGGTTCGCCGATGCCGAGACTGATTGCCTTATAGGCACTATTAGGCGTAACGCCGGCAAATAACTCGCGCAGCTTTTCGAATGGATAAGGTTGCAGTTTGTCGAGGAGCGGGTTCACGGCGCTGTATGCAATAGGATGGACAGGGTGGAAAGTGCTAAAGAACTGGAAAAAACTGGAAAAGGTCATCAGCCTCCATGATGCGCCGGGACCGGAGGCGGCATTATACCGCCGCGGGCAGCGCGCTGTGCCGGGATCGGCCCGCGGAAATAATGTCCGGCAAGCCTGGAATGATATGATTAGCGCCTTTCAAGGCGGCCTCTTTCCGCTCCGTTCTTTCCCTGGTCGAGCCGCACCTGCGAGGCTCACATCGAAGTACTTTCTGAATAGTCAATAACGTGCGTTTAACTTCCATCAAACTATCCGGATTCAAATCCTTCGTCGAACCGACCAATTTCCAGGTGCCAGGGCAATTGGTTGGCGTGGTTGGCCCCAACGGTTGCGGCAAGTCGAACATCATCGACGCGGTGCGCTGGGTGCTGGGTGAATCGAAAGCATCGGAGCTGCGCGGCGAGTCGATGCAGGACGTGATCTTCAACGGCTCCACCAATCGCAAGCCGTCCGGGCGGGCATCGGTCGAGCTGGTGTTCGACAATGCCGACGGCCGCGCGGCGGGGCAGTGGAGCCAGTACGCCGAAATCGCCGTCAAGCGCACGCTTACCCGCGACGGCACCTCCAGTTATTACATCAACAACCAGGCGGTGCGGCGGCGGGACATTCAGGACATCTTCCTCGGCACCGGCCTTGGACCGCGAGCTTACGCCATCATCGGGCAAGGCATGATTTCGCGCATTATCGAAGCGCGGCCGGAGGAACTGCGGATTTTCCTCGAAGAAGCGGCCGGCGTATCGAAATACAAGGAACGCCGACGGGAAACCGAAAACCGTCTGCAGGACACGCGCGAAAACCTGGTCCGGGTAGAAGACATCCTGCGCGAGCTGAATACCAATCTCGAAAAGCTCCAGGGGCAGGCAGCCGTCGCGCAGAAATTTCGTGAACTGCAGTCTGATCAGGAGGAAAAGCAGAGGCTGCTCTGGCTGTTGCGCAAGAACGAGGCGAAGGCCGAACAGGAAAAATACTTTCGCGACATCGAAAAGGCGCAGCTCGAACTCGAAGAAAACACCGCCAAGCTGCGGCATGTGGAAACCGAGTTGGAACATATGCGCCAGGCACATTACGCCGCAGGCGACAGGATGCATACCGCGCAAGGACATCTCTACCAGACCAATTCCGAAATCGGCAGCCTGGAAGCGCAGATTAAGTTCGTCATCGAATCGCGAAGCCGGCTGCAATCCCAATTAAATTCCCTCACGACCCAGCGCGACCAGTGGCAGCGCCAGGGACAGCAACAGCAGGAAGAGCTGGCCGAAGCGGAAATGCATCTCGAAGAGCGGGCGGCACGCGTCGAGCAGGCGCAGCATGCTGCCCAGCAGCAGCACGATGCGTTGCCGGCGATGGAGCAGGCATGGCGTGAAGCGCAGTTGAAGACGACCGAGTCGCGCGGCAAGATCATGCAGATTCAGCAGCAGATCGAACTGGAATCGGCGCACCAGCGCAATGCGTCGAACATCCTCTCAGGCCTGACGGTGCGGCGCGAGCGGTTGACGCAGGAGAAGAGCGGACTCAACCTGCCGGACACTGCCCACCTGTCGAATCTGAAAATACAGCTTGAAGAAAAGCAGGCATTGCTGGAGGAGGCGAAGGAGCAACTGGAGGCTGCGCAGGAACAGCAGCCGAAGCTGGATGCGGAACGGCGCACGGCGCAGGAACAGCTCAACGCGGAGACAGCCAGCAATGCGCAACTGGAAGCTCGCCTTGCTGCGTTGAAGCAACTGCAGGAACGCGTGCAGTCGCAAGGAAAGGTACAGCCGTGGCTGAACAAGCATGAGCTTGGCGAACTGCCGCGGTTATGGCAGAAGCTGCACGTTGATCAGGGCTGGGAGACCGCGCTCGAATCAGTATTGCGCGAGCGTACTTCCGCGCTGGAGGTGTCGAATCTCGACTGGGCCAAGGCTTTCTTCACCGATGCGCCGCCTGCCAAGCTGGCCTTGTTCTCGTCCGCCGCGGCAACGCCGGGCGCGATCGCCGATGCGCCCGCCGGACTCAAGCCGTTCATGCAATTGCTGCAGTTGAACGACCCTGGCCTGCGCGCACTGATGCAGGACTGGCTGCACAACGTGTTTGCCGCCGAGGACAGCAACGCCGCATTTGTCGATCGTGCCAAGCTGCCGGCGGGCGGCTGCTTTGTCACCAGGCAAGGGCATGTGATCGGCAAGTCCAGCGTGCGTTTTTACGCATCCGATTCCGAGCAGGACGGCATGCTGGCCCGCCAGCAGGAGATCGACAACATCACCAAGCAATTGCGCGCCCAGCAAATGCTGGCCGACGAGGCAAAAACACGTGCCGTCCGGGCCGAAGCGGCACTGTCACAGGCGACGCAACGTCTGCAGGAGCTGCGCCAGCGCGTTGGCACCCTGACCCAGGGAGTGCATGGTCTGCAGATCGATGTGATGAAACTGTCGGAAGTGCAGGAACGCTTCAACCAGCGCAGCACGCAAATCGAAGCGGATCTCGCGGAAATTGCCGCGCAGGAAGCCGAGCAGCAGCAGATCAAGGTGGAATCGGAAGCAAAATTCGAGCAGCTCGATGCAGAGCTGGCCGAGCTTCAGGAAGCACATGAAGACAGCCAGACCGACTATCTCGACAAGGAACAGAAACTGAACGACGCCCGCGCGAGGCTGCGCGAACTGGAACGGGCAGCGCAGGAAGCGGAGTTCGCGGAAAAATCCCATCGCAGCAAGATCGATGAACTCAAGCGCAATATCGCCACCGCGCAGGAACAGGCAGCGCAGCTGTTCGCCAGCATGCAGCAGGGCCATCTTGAGCTCGAAAGCCTGGACGACCAGGCTGCTCAGGCCGGCTTGCAATCGCTGCTGGACAAGCGCAGCGACCAGGAGCGCGCGCTGGCGGACGCGCGGCATGAGCTCGATCAGCTGACGCAAAAGCTGCGACACCACGAAGAAGCCCGCACGCAGGGGGAGCGAAGCCTGCAACCGCTGCGGGACCGCATCATGGAGCTGCAGCTGAAAGAACAGGCCGCCCGTCTCAACCAGGAACAATACGCGCAACAACTCGTGGAGGCCCAGGCCGACGAGGCGGCCCTGGCGGAAAAACTCGATCCGGATACCCGACCCTCCTATCTACAGGGTGAAGTAACGCGACTGACCAATGCGATTGCAGCCCTCGGCGCAGTCAACCTGGCGGCGCTGGAAGAGCTGGCGCAGGCGTCCGAGCGCAAGAATTTCCTTGATGCGCAGAATGCCGATTTGACCGAGGCAATCAACACCTTGCAGGACGCCATCAACAAGATCGACAAGGAAACCCGCGAACTGTTGCAGGATACCTTCGACAAGGTGAATCAGCAGTTCGGGGAGCTTTTTCCGATCCTGTTCGGTGGCGGCAACGCAAAGCTGGTGATGACGGGCGAGGAAATCCTCGATTCAGGCGTCCAGGTCATGGCGCAGCCGCCGGGCAAGAAAAATGCGACGATCCATCTGCTGTCCGGCGGAGAGAAGGCATTGACCGCGACCGCACTGGTGTTCTCGATGTTCCAGTTGAATCCCGCGCCATTCTGTTTGCTGGACGAGGTCGATGCGCCGCTGGACGACGCCAATACCGAGCGTTTCTGCAATATGGTCAAGCGGATGTCTTCGCAAACCCAGTTTCTGTTCATCTCGCATAACAAGATCGCGATGGAGATGGCGCAGCAATTGATCGGCGTCACCATGCAGGAGCAGGGGGTGTCGAGAATCGTTGCGGTGGATATGGAGTCGGCTACGAATTTTGCCTCGGAAGCGCAAGCTGCCTGAAGCAATCCGTTGAACTTGCCCGACGCCCTGGAGAATAAAGCCGGCGTCAGGCGATGAGGATGTGCATGGAGTCGGGCGTATCAGATACGCGCGGAACGGGCCATGGCGGCACGTTTTTGATAGTAGGCAACATTCATCTGTGCTTCACGTGCTCGCTGAAGTTCTACATCGGCGCAGATCAGGAAATGGCGTTCCGCCCGATGCAGCCACCAGCGCTGGACTGAACGGATGATCGGGTTGATCGACATCATCGCCAGTTCCTGCAATTTGAAGTCGCCTGAGCCCTGTGTTGATACGGCACCCACCCGGCGAAGCGAATCAGTTTTGGGCATCATGGTGGCGTTGGGGGTAGCCAGTTGTTCTTTAAATTTTCGTTGCATGCGAATCTCCAAATCAAAAAGAAATGTTGCGCACCAGAAAAATCATTGCATCTAAAAACCGAAATTTCTTGCCTTGTGGATCAGTGGAAACTTTTTCAGGCAGGCGTTGCATTGCCGATGAGTTGGAATTCTATTGGGCATTATTCAAAATGCATTGATGAAGCTCAACCGACGAACCGCAACCTTTCCGTTAGAGAATTTTTCGCAATTTACTTGCGAAAAATCATCTTTTTCAGGAACGAATCCACTGTTTTTGCTCATTTGGCGCGGCTTGACAAGTTTACGGGCGGACACTACCCTGACTGCCTTCATGCGCCAGCGGCGCGTATCCCAAAACGCCCATATTGATTGCTTATAACTTCGCTTTTATTGAAGCGGAAAATCTTGACTTACCGGACTTCGGCCATGAATCGATCTGAAATTTTGCTGGTTTCGAGCGCGCTGCGCGATGAACCTGAAGGCAATGCAGCGACCTGCCTGCACTCGAAGGAGTTGCCGCAATGACGGATCTTCAGACCAGCCTGATGGCGATCGGCGGCACCATTGTCATCGGCGTGATCAGCTATAACAAATGGCAGGAATACAAGGCCAGAAAGACGGTAGAACGGGCATTCTCCTCCGACCAGGATGATGTGCTGATGAAGTCCCCGGCATCCGCCGGCGAAACAATCGACCGTCACGAGCCCGTTCTCGTGGATGACGATGTATTGCAACCGGCCTCCACTGCGCCGGCCTCCACGCAACCCTTCGCCGAAGCGCCGTCCCAGACGGATACGGCGGCCGTTGCTCCCCCTGCTGCGCAACCTGCTGTCCAGAGGGATTTGCCTGTAGATGACCTGATCGATTGCGTCATACCGATTACGCCCGAAGGCCCGTTGCGCGGCGAAAAAATCCTGCCTACCCTGCAGACGTTGCGGCACGTCGGCGGCAAGCCGGTGCATTTCATCGGCCAACGAGACGATGGCCTGTGGGAAGCGATTGCCCACGGCGGTATTTACTATGCATTGCGAGCCGGAGTGCAGCTCGCGAACCGCAGCGGTCCTCTCAATGAGATCGAGTTTTCCGAACTCGTCACACGCCTGCTCCAGATTGCCGACGATCTCGATGCGGAGCCCGATATGCCGGACATGATTCATGTAATGCCGGGTGCCCGCGGCCTGCACCAGTTCGTTACCGAGTACGATGCACAGCTCAGCGTCAACGTGCAGTCGAACGGCTCGCCATGGGTCATCAACACACTCCTGGCAGCGCTTGAGAGGCAAGGATTCGATTTGCGTCCGGATGGCCGACTGGTCATGCCGGATGGGGACGGCGGCGTTCTTTTCTCGCTTTCCACCAATGTCACCCTGGCGGCCGAGAGCACCTCGCGCCTGACGCTGTTGCTGGACGTGCCGCGTGTCGCGCAGGCGCGCGACGGTTTCGGCGCGATGATTTCCTGCGCCCGCATGCTGGCGTCGCGCCTTGACGGCACAGTGGTCGATGATGGCAACCAGCCGCTGTCGAATGCCGCACTGGAGGAGATCGCCGGACAGGTCCGCGATTTCTACGGTCACATGGAAGCGGCCGATATTCCCGCCGGCTCCGTCCGCGCGCAACGGTTGTTCAGCTAATGCGGCAGGATACAGCGGCGGTACAGCCGAACAATGAACCGGATCCATCCAATTGGCAGGCGCGCGCCGCTTGGCTGAAAAGCGAGCTCAACCGTCACAGCCACGCCTATTACGTACTCGATAATCCCACCATCCCGGATGCGGAATACGACAAGCTGTTCCGTGAACTGGTTGAACTGGAAGTCGAGCATCCCGATCTGCTGACATCCGATTCCCCGACGCAGCGCGTGGGCGGCAAACCCTTGCCGCAGTTCGAGCAGGTACGGCACGCATTGCCGATGCTGTCGCTCAACAATGCCTTCGACGAAGACGACATCGCTTCCTTCGATCGCCGCGTGCAGGAAGGCTTGCAGACCGAGGCGGCGGTTGAATATTCGACGGAACTCAAATTCGACGGACTGGCGATCAGCCTGCGTTACGAGGACGGCATGCTGGTGCAGGCAGCCACTCGGGGAGACGGCGCCACCGGCGAGAATGTCACCGCGAATGTGCGCACCGTGAAGGCAATTCCCCTGCGCCTGCATACCGACACGCCGCCGAAGGTCCTCGAAGTGCGCGGCGAGATCCTGATGTACAAGAGCGACTTCGCCAAGCTCAACGCGCGGCAGCGCGATGCCGGACAAAAGGAATTTGCCAATCCCCGCAATGCGGCGGCCGGCAGCCTCCGCCAGCTCGATCCCCGCATCACCGCGCAGCGCACCCTGCGTTTCTTTGCCTACGGCATCGGCGTTCTGGAAGGCGCGGGCATGCCGCCGTCGCATGAAGCGGTGCTCGGCTGGTATGCATCGCTGGGATTGCCGGTATGCAGGGAACGGGCTGTTGTGCAGGGTGCGCGCGGCATGCTGGATTTTTTTCATGGCATCGCGGAGAAGCGCAAGAATCTTCCCTACGAAATCGACGGTGTCGTCTACAAGGTAAATCGGCTTGAGCAGCAGCAGAAGCTCGGGTTCGTGTCCCGCGCACCGCGTTTCGCCATTGCCCACAAATTCCCGGCGGAAGAGGCGATGACAGTGGTGCAGGACATCGGCATCCAGGTCGGCCGCACCGGCGCGATTACACCAGTCGCCCGTCTGGCGCCTGTTTCGGTGGGCGGCGTGACCGTCACCAACGCGACGTTGCATAACGAAGATGAAGTCAGGCGCAAGGACATACGGATCGGCGATACAGCCATCGTCCGGCGTGCGGGCGATGTGATACCGGAAGTGGTGGCCTTCGTGCCGGAACTGCGGCCCGACAATGCGCGCGAGTTCGTCATGCCGGCGACCTGCCCGATCTGCGGCTCGCCGATCGTCCGCCCGGAAGAAGAAGCAGTGGCCCGCTGCTCGGGAGGGTGGATCAAGTGCCCGGCCCAGCGCAAGGGCGGCCTGCTGCATTTCGTCTCGCGCCGCGCCATGGATATCGAGGGCCTTGGGGAGCAACTGGTCGACCAGCTGGTGGAGCGGCAGGTGATCACCACCGCGGCGGACCTTTACAAGCTCGGTTTGACGGCACTCTCCGAGCTCGACAGAATGGCCGACAAATCGGCGCGGAATGTGCTCGACGCATTGCAAAAATCAAAGTCGACCACCCTGGCGCGTTTCATCTATGCCCTCGGCATACGCCATGTCGGCGAGGCGACGGCCAAGGAGCTGGCGACCCATTTCGGCAATCTTGATGGACTGTTGCAGGCGACGGAGGAACAGTTGCTGGACGTACCGGACATCGGTCCGGTCGTGGCGCGTTCCATCCTGACTTTCCTCGGCGACCCGTTGAACCGGGAGCTGATCGAACAATTGCGCGCCGCCGGCATACACTGGACGGAGAGCGCCGGCGCCGAAAGGGCACCGAAACCGTTTCAAGGCAAGACTTTCGTGTTGACCGGCACGCTGCCAACATTGACCCGTGATGAAGCGGCCGCGCGGATCGAGACGGCGGGCGGCAAGGTCGCCGGATCGGTATCCAAGAAAACGACCTATGTGGTGGCGGGGGAAGAGGCCGGAAGCAAGCTTGCCAAGGCGCAGGAACTGGGTATCACCATCTTGGATGAAGCCGGATTGTTGCAACTACTGGAAAAGCCATGAAAAACAACAATAGCGTGGTCCGTAAAGCCGTTTTTCCGGTTGCCGGTCTCGGCAGCCGTTTCCTGCCGGCCACCAAGGCCCAGCCCAAGGAAATGCTGCCCATCGTCGATAAGCCGCTGATCCAGTATGCGGTCGAAGAAGCCGTCGCAGCCGGCATCACCGACATGGTGTTCATCACCGGTCGCAACAAACGGGCGATAGAAGATCATTTCGATACCGCTTACGAGCTCGAATCCGAGCTGGAGGCGGGCGGCAAGACCGCCTTGCTCGATCTGGTCCGCAATGCAATCCCGAAAAACGTCAACTGCATCTACATCCGCCAGTCGGCGCCGCTAGGGCTAGGACATGCGGTCCTGTGCGCGCGGCCGGTGATCGGCGACGAACCGTTCGCCGTACTGCTGGCGGACGACTTCATGGACGTCGACGGCGGCACGAAGCCTGTGCTGGCGCAGATGACGGACGTTTTCGCCCGCGAGGCCTGCAGCCTGCTGGCGGTGCAGGACGTGCCTCGCAGTCATACCCGGCAGTACGGCATCGTCAGCGTTGATCCGCATGAAAAGAACCTGGCGCGAGTCAACAGCATCGTCGAGAAGCCGGCGCCCGAGGTCGCGCCGTCGACACTGGCAGTGGTAGGGCGCTATGTGCTGACGCCGACCATCTTCAATTACCTTGAAGGCCTCGGCCAGGGAGCCGGCGGCGAAATCCAATTGACTGACGGCATTGCCGCCCTGATGCAGGCCGAGCAGGTGCTGGCGTACCGATATGCCGGTATGCGCTACGATTGCGGTTCCAAACTCGGCTACCTGAAAGCCACGGTGGCGATGGGGCTGAAGCATCCGGCCATGGGGCAGGACTTCGCGGAATACCTGGAACAGATCAGATGACAGTCAGAGAAATCCTGCGGATGGGCGATCCGCGCCTTCTGCGGACGGCCGAGCCGGTCACCGGTTTCGACACTGCTGAACTGCATGGATTGATCGCCGACATGTTCGATACCATGCACGCCGCGAACGGCGCCGGGCTCGCAGCACCGCAAATCGGCGTCAACCTGCAACTCGTGATCTTCGGCTTCAAGCAGAATGCGCGCTATCCCGACGCGCCCCCGGTGCCGGAAACCGTACTGATCAACCCTGTGCTGACGCCGTTGTCGGACGAAATCGAGGACGGCTGGGAAGGCTGCCTTTCCGTGCCAGGGCTCCGCGGCACCGTGCCGCGCTGGCGCAGGCTCCATTACGAAGGCTTCGACCAGTACGGCCAGCCGATCAGCCGCGACGCCGACGGTTTCCACGCCCGGGTCGTCCAGCATGAATGCGACCATCTGGCCGGCATCCTGTATCCGATGCGCATCAAGGATTTTTCCCGTTTCGGTTTCACCGACATCCTGTTTCCGGGGCTGGACGCGAGCGACGATGACTGAGCCGGGCCCTCGCATCGTGGTGGTGTATGCCCATCCGACGCATCGGCTTTCCCGGGTGAACCGGCGCCTGATCGAGGCGGCGATGACGGTGCCTCGTGTGCAGGTAAGCAACCTGTACGAAACCTATCCGGATTTCTATATAGACGTGGCCCACGAACAGGCCCTGCTGGCGCAAGCCGACCTGATCGTCTTCCAGCATCCGATACAGTGGTACAGCATGCCCTCGCTGATGAAGGAATGGATCGACCTCGTGCTGGAATACGGCTGGGCCTATGGCCGGGGCGGCAATGCCTTGCAGGGCAAGGATTGCTGGCTGGTCGCGACGACTGGCAGCCGGGAGGATTCGTACCGGGCGGGGGGCGTTCATGGCCACGCCTTCGATGCATTTCTTCCACCGTTCCGTCAGACGGCTGCCTTATGCGGGATGCGCTGGCTGCCTCCTTTGATTTTGCATGGCGCGCACAAGGTCGACGACCCCGTCATCGACGCGCACATCGAGACCTACCGAAACCGGCTCGTTTCCTATCCCGACATCGAACCGGACTGAACCCAACCGAAACCGACTGACAGGATCGCCATGGAAAACAGCCTGCTCGCCAACGCGATGGTCTATCTGGCCGCTGCCGTGATCGCGGTGCCGATCGCGAAACGGCTGGGACTCGGCTCGGTGCTCGGCTATCTGATGGCCGGAATAGCCATCGGACCGTGGGGATTGGGCCTGATTTCGGAAGTCGAGCATATCCTCCACTTCTCCGAATTCGGCGTGGTGCTGCTGTTATTCATCATCGGGCTGGAACTGGATCCGAAACGGCTCTGGTCGTTGCGCCGGTCGATTTTCGGCTGGGGTGGAGCGCAGGTCGGCTTCGTCGCCGCCGGTCTCTTTGCTGCGGCTCTTGTTTTCGGCGCCGACTGGAAAGTCTGTCTCGTTGCCGCACTGGGACTGTCGTTGTCGTCGACCGCTATTGCCCTGGCAACACTGCAGGAACGCAACCTAATGGCCACACCCGCCGGTTCCGCGGGATTCTCGATCCTGCTGTTCCAGGACATCGCGGCCATTCCCATGATTGCCATCGTTCCCCTGATGGGGGCTGCCGCCGTTGAAGGCGCCGGCGGCGGTTGGACCGACGCGTTGAAGGTCGTCGGGGTAATCGCCACCCTGGTGGTGGCGGGGCGCTACCTGATGCGGCCCGTCATGCGCATCATCGCCAAGACCGACATGCGCGAGATTTTTACGGCATTTGCGCTGCTGCTGGTGATTTCGATCGGACTGCTGATGCAGTCGGTCGGTATGTCGATGGCGCTCGGCACCTTCCTCGCGGGCGTATTGCTGGCCGACTCCGAATACCGGCATGCGCTGGAAAGTGACCTGGAGCCGTTCAAGGGCCTGCTGCTTGGATTGTTCTTCATTGCTGTCGGCATGTCGGTGGACTTTGGCGTGTTTGTCACGCAACCGGGTGTGGTCATCGGCCTGCTGGCCGCGTTTCTGTCCATCAAGATCGGCGTATTGTATTTGTTGAGCAAGCCATTCGACATCCCGCCAAGCCAGCGGCTTTATTTTGCTTTCCTGCTCTCGCAGGGAGGCGAGTTCGCATTCGTGGTCTTCGGTGCCGCGGCGACCGCCGGCATCTTTTCCGCGCCGGTGTCGTCGCTGCTGGTCGCGGTGGTCGCCCTCTCCATGGTCACGACCCCGTTATTGCTGGTGCTGCACGACAAATTCATCGCGCCGCGTTTCATCGCGATGCAACAGCGGCCGGACGATGAGATCGAGGCACAGGATAACCCGGTCATCATCGCCGGGTTCGGCCGCTTCGGACAGATCATCGGCCGTCTGCTGCGTGCGAACCAGATCGGGATCACGGTGCTGGATCATGACCCCGACCAGATCGACCTGCTGCGCAAATTCGGCTTTAAGGTGTTCTATGGCAATGCAACCCGGATCGACCTGATGCATGCCGCCGGCGCGGCGAAAGCGAAGGCGCTGGTGGTCGCGATCGACGACATCGAGGACAGCATCGCCCTGGTGGACGCAGTGCGGCGCGAGTTTCCCGATCTGCCTATCCTGGCGCGGGCGAGGAACATTACGCATTACTACGACCTGATGGATCGCGGAGTGACGGTGATCGAGCGGGAAACCTTCGAAGGAGCGCTGCAACTGGGCAGAAGCGTGTTACGCCAGCTCGGCTTCGGCGCCTTCCGCGCCCGCCAGGCAGCGATGAAGTTCCGCGCGCACAACATCAAGACCGTCCACGCGGTCTACCCGTATTACAAGGACCAGCAACAGATGATTTCGCTGGCCGCACAGGCGAGGGAAGAGCTGGAGGCCATGTTTGCGCGCGATGCGGAAGCCATGCGGACAAATCGCCGTGGCGGCTGGGACTGACGCTCCCTGCGGCAAAGCCGTCGTCAGAATCGTTCATCCGGTCCCAGATATCGCCACTGGCCCGGCGGAAGATCGCCCAGCATCACCCGGCCGATGCGCACCCGCTTCAGTCCCAGCACCGTCAAGCCGACGGCCTCGCACATGCGACGGATCTGCCGTTTCTTGCCTTCGCGCAGGACGAAGGTCAACTGGTCCTCGTTCTGCCAGCGTACCTTGGCGGGCAGGAGCTTTTTCCCGTCAAGCGACAGGCCGTGATTGAGGCGCTTGAGCTCGCTATCCGGCAACCGCCCCGGTTTCGAGTATTGCACCCGCACCAGGTATTCCTTTTCGATCGACGTGTCTTCCCCGATCAGTTGCTTCGCGATCCGGCCATCCTGCGTCAGGACAAGCAGACCGACCGAATCGATGTCCAGCCGTCCGGCAGGAACCAGGCTGCGCAGCTGGCTCGGATGAAACTCCAGCGGTGCGCGGTCTTCCTTCCATCGAGTGTCGGCGGTAATGAGCGTGACCGCGGGACGATATCCATCCTCCGCCTGGCCGCTTACGAATCCGACCGGCTTGTTCAACAGCACGGTTACCCGGCGGGCCTGCTGCGCCGCAGCCTGGCGTTCCACCGTGATGCGCTGGTGCGGCAACACCTTGCTGCCGAGTTCGGACACCACCTTGCCGTCGACACGCACCCATCCGCGTTCTATCCATTCATCGGCTTCGCGGCGTGAACACAGGCCAAGTTCGGACATGCGTTTGGATAGGCGGACGAGTTCTGTCATGGAGGCGGAGCAGGTAGATGAATGAAATTGAATTGGCAAAAGTCTTAGATACGCAGTGCTTCGAGCAGATCGGTTTCCAGCTGGATCTGGCTGCGGGCATTGTTCAGCGTCGGCCCGTCGACCAGAAAAACGTCTTCCACCCGCTCGCCCAGCGTCATGATCTTGGCGGTATGCAGATTGACCCGGTATTTGGCCAGCACATTCGCGATCGAGTACAGCAAACCGTTGCGGTCATTGGCGGAGACGGAAAGCAGGTAATACTGGCCGCGCTCGTCCGGACGCAAATCGACAGTCGGCGTAATCGGAAACGTGCGCGACAGGCGTGATAGCCGGCCCTTGCTGGGCGCGGACAGCGGCTCCTGCAATTTCAGCAGTTCCGTCAATTGATGCTCGATCAGGCTGATGATGTCCCGGTAGTTGTTGGCAAACGCCGGCTCGGTGACCAGGAATGTGTCGAGCGCGTAGCCATGCCGGGTGGTATGGATTTTCGCGTCGAGAATGCTGAAGTTCTTCTTGTCGAAATAACCGCAGATGCGGGCAAACAGATCGGGCTGGTCCTTTACGTAGACTGCTACCTGCACGCCTTCGCCGATCGGCGCGAGCCGGCACCGGACCACCGGCGTCGGACTGTCGATCCTGTTGTACAGGGAGCGCGTCTGCCAAGCGATATCCGATGCCTCATGGCGGAGGAAGTAGGCAACGTCCAGTTGCTGCCACAGCCGCTGGTGGGCGTTTTCCGGCAAACCGTACAGGCGCAACGTCTTCAATGCCTGTTCTTGCCGGTTCTTCAGCTCGTGTTCCGCCGACGGATCCTCTCCGCCCAGGACGCGAAGCGTTATCCGGTACAGGTCTTCCAGCAGCTTGCCTTTCCAGGCGTTCCACACCTTGGGGCTGGTGCCCCGAATATCGGCCACCGTCAAAAGATACAAGGCGGTCAGATGGCGTTCATCCTTCATTACCGCGGCAAAATTGCGGATAACATCCGGATCCGATAAATCCTGCTTCTGCGCGACCTGCGACATGGTCAAGTGGTGTTCGACCAGGAACACCACCAGTTCCGTATCTTCCTTCGACAGTGAATGGTCGCGGCAGAAGCGGCGCGCATCTTCCATGCCGAGCAGCGAATGGTCGCCGCCGCGTCCCTTGGCGATGTCGTGGAAGAGGGCGGCGATGTAGAGCAGCCAGGGCCGGGAAAAATTGGCCATCAGCTGGCTGCAGAACGGATACTCATGCGCATGCTCGGACATCGTGAAGCGGCGCACATTGCGCACTACCATCAGGATATGCTGATCCACCGTGTAGACATGAAACAGGTCATGTTGCATCTGGCCGATGATGCGGCGGAAATTGGGCAGATACCTGCCGAGGATGCTCGTCTGGTTCATGCCGCGCAGCGCATGCGTGATGCCCTGCGGGGCCTGGATGATTTCGAGGAACAGCGCACGATTCTCGGGTGCGCTGCGGAATTTGCCGTTGATCTTGAACCGCGCGTGCCACAAGGCCCGCAGTGTGCGGGCGGTCATGCCTTTCAATTCCGCATGCCGGGCGATCAGCAGGAAGACCTCCAGCATCGTCGATGGCGTGGTTTCGAAGGTATCGTCGTCGACAATGTCGACCAGACCATTGATCTGGTTGAATCGCTTGTTGATCGGCTGCGGCGAGCCCTGCTGCGGGAACAGCTGCGCTTCGATGTTCTGCAGCAGGATGGTATTGAGCTGGGTAACCGCCTTGGCCGCCCAGTAATAGCGTTGCATCAGATATTCGCTCGCGCGCCGGGTATCGGTGGTCTTGAAGCCGAAGGACTCAGCGATCGGCGTTTGCACGTCGAAGACCAGCCTGTCCTCGCGCCGCCCGGTATGGATGTGCAGGCGAATGCGGATATCCTTGAATGCCCGTTCCTTCTGGGTCAATTGGCGGGCTTCCTGCGACGTCAGCAGACCGCGTTCGGCCAGTTTTCGCCATGAGTCGCCCAGGCCGGCCGCCTTTGCCACCCACAGAATGACCTGCAAATCCCGCAGGCCGCCGGGACTTTCCTTGCAATTGGGTTCCAGGCTGTAGGGTGTGTCTTCATACTTGGCGTGGCGTTGGCGCATCTCCAAGGTTTTGGCCTGAAAAAATGCCTGCGGATCCATTGCCGCCTTGCAGCGATCCTGCAGGAAGACAAAGAGTTTCCGGTTGCCGGTGACCAGCCGTGCTTCCAGTAGGCTTGTCTGCACCGTGATGTCCGCAGCCGATTCAGTCAAGCACTCATCGATGGTGCGGATGCTGTGGCCGATTTCCAGGCCGATGTCCCAGAATAACTGGACAAGTTCTTCCAGCTTTCCCTTCAACGCGGCATCGGGCTGGGATTCAAGGAGAATCAGCACATCGACGTCGGAATGCGGAAATAATTCACCACGGCCATACCCGCCCACTGCGACAAGTGCGGCGCTGGAAGGAAAGCCGAGAGCTCGCCAGGCGTCGATCAGAGCCGCGTCGACGCCTGCGCATAGCTTGCTCAGAAGTCGCTCGGGTTTGCCGTCTGCCCGGAACGCCTCGATAACAGCCTGGCGCTCCGACTTGATGCGCTCCTTGAGTGTCAGCGCAAGCGAGGCCATGGCTGTCAGGCGGTGATCGACTGGGGAGCCGTGTTCTGGATGATTGCCGGCGGGGGCGGCATGCCGGCGGAAACGGTCAGCACTTCATAACCGGTCTCGGTCACCAGCACCGTGTGTTCCCATTGGGCCGACAAGCTGCGGTCCTTCGTCTTGATGGTCCATCCATCGCCCATTTCCCGGATATCGCGCTTGCCGGCGTTGATCATCGGCTCGACCGTAAAAATCATGCCGGCCTGCAGCTTTTCCAGTGTGCCGGGACGGCCGTAATGAAGGACTTGGGGCTCTTCATGGAAAACCTTGCCGATGCCATGGCCGCAGAACTCCCTGACCACGCTATAACCGGCTTTCTCGGCGTGCTGCTGAATCACGAAGCCAATATCGCCCAAATGGGCGCCCGGCCTGATTCTCGAAATGCCAAGCCACATGCACTCGAAAGTAATATCGGTCAGGCGCCTTGCCAAGATGGACGGTTCGCCGACAAAGAACATCCGGCTGGTGTCGCCGTGATAGCCATCCTTGATCACCGTGATGTCGATATTGACGACATCGCCGTTTTTCAGCACCTTATCGCCCGGGATGCCGTGGCAGACTACATCATTGACGGACGTGCAGATCGCCTTCGGGAAAGGCGTATAGCCCGGAGGGCAGTAATTAAGCGGTGCCGGAATGGTGCCCTGCACGTTCTTCATGTAGTCATGGCAGAGACGATCCAGTTCGGCAGTCGTAACGCCCGGCTTAACATGCGGTTGAATGAAATCGAGCACCTCGGCGGCAAGCCTTCCGGCTATCCGCATGCCCTTGATGTCGTCTTCGGTTTTAATGGAAATGGAAGCCATAGCACGCCAGAATGCGCAAAAGCGCAGGAGTAAATCAATATGAAATTATAGTCGAGCCGGCGGTGCAACACCGGTGATTCGGAAAACCGGGCGCCTTCGCGCCTAGGCGGATGAGCCAGGGATGACCAGGTGCCCTGCACTGGTGCATAAGTGAGGGCGGATTCTATTTGCCTCCTGCAAACGGAGCCCGAGCTTGATGCTGTTGGCGGTCTTCGAGTACAATCTCGGGTTAGCTTGAAGCGCTTTCAAGTGAATCCCGTAGTTGCTAAATTGTAAATCGCGAATCTGCCCGACAAGGGTGCCTCAGGCTAGACACGCCGGGGTGACTGGGTGGATTCAAGACCTAACCCTGGAGAATGCAATGTCCGTTACCATGCGTGAAATGCTGGAAGCCGGTATCCATTTTGGACACCAAACCCGCTTCTGGAACCCAAAGATGGCCCCTTATATCTTCGGTCATCGCAACAAAATTCACATCGTCAACCTGGAAAAGACCCTGAGCATGTATCAGGAGGCGATGAAATACATCCGTCAACTCGCATCCAACCGCGGCACTATCCTGTTTGTCGGCACCAAGCGCCAGGCACGCGACATCATTTCTGCCGAAGCGCAACGCGCCGGCATGCCATATGTTGACCAGCGCTGGCTCGGCGGCATGCTCACCAATTTCAAAACCATCAAGACATCGATCAAGCGCCTGAAGGACATGGAAGCTTCGCTGGAAGACGGCTCGGTCGAGAAGCTGTCGAAGAAGGAAGTGCTGATGTTCCGTCGCGAGATCGAGAAGCTCCAAAAATCGATCGGCGGCATCAAGGACATGGGCGGTATTCCTGACGCGATCTTCGTCATCGACGTCGGCTACCACAAGGGCGCCATCACCGAAGCAGCCAAGCTGGGTATCCCGGTCATCGGCGTTGTCGATACCAACCATTCTCCGGAAGGCGTGACTTACGTCATTCCCGGCAATGACGATTCCTCCAAGGCAATCATGCTGTACGCCCGTGGCGTCGCCGATGCAATCTTGGAAGGCCGTGCAAATGCCACCAACGACCTGGTCGAAGCCGTCAAAGGCGATGCCGACGAGTTCGTCGAGGTCAACGAGCAAGCTTAAGTCCGGCGCCTGACGGGTTCAAGGAAGGGGCAACAGTGGTTAGCCCCTTTTTTACGGGCAGGCACGAATATATTGTGATTGGGGCGCCGATTGGCGCCTATTGATTTAGGAGAATGACATGGCGGCAATTACCGCAGCGATGGTAGGCGAACTCCGCGCGAAAACCGACGCGCCGATGATGGAATGCAAAAAGGCATTGACCGAAGCCGAAGGCGATCTGGCAAGGGCGGAAGAGATTCTGCGTGTAAAACTGGGCAGCAAGGCATCGAAGGCCGCTTCCCGGATCACCGCTGAAGGCGTGGTGGCGGCATACATTTCCGGCAACGTGGGTGCTCTGGTCGAAGTCAACTGCGAAACCGACTTCGTTACCAAGAACGACGACTTTCTTACTCTGGCAAGCACGGCTGCCAGACTGGTGGCGGAAAACAATCCGGTTGATGTCGCGGCATTGTCGGCTTTGCCGCTCGACGGAAAGACAGTCGAGGAAGTGCGCGCGGCGCTGGTCGGTAAAATCGGTGAAAACATGTCGATTCGCCGTTTCAAGCGCTACGAAACAAATGCCAAGCTGACTTCTTACCTGCACGGCACGCGCATCGGCGTCATCGTCGAGTTCGACGGCGCCGACGAGCAGGTCGGCAAGGATGTGGCAATGCACGTTGCGGCAATGAAGCCGGTGGCACTGTCCTCCAGCGACGTGCCGGCCGAGCTGATCGAAAAGGAGCGCTCGGTTGCATCGCTGAAGGCAGCTGAAGACGCTGCCAAGGCCCAGGCCGAAGGCAAGGCGCCACAGTCGGCCGAAATCGTCGCCAAGCGCGTTGACGGTGCGGTGCAGAAGTATCTGAAGGAAGTTTCCTTGCTCAATCAATCCTTCGTCAAGAATGACAAGCAGACTGTTGAACAGATGCTGAAGGCGACCAACACCACGGTGAAGTCGTTCACCATGTTTGTTGTCGGCGAAGGCATTGAAAAGAAGCAGGATGACTTTGCTGCCGAAGTTGCGGCGCAAGTCGCCGCCGCCAAGCAGGCGTAAGCAGGACAAAGCGGGCCGGAAGGCCCGTTTTTATAGGCGAGGAGTATTTGTCGCCATTAAAGGCATGAGAGTCTGTAACATGTTTTCGGCGGGTGGCCTGGCAATACGGCCGCTCGTCATTGCGACTGTAAAGTTGCAAAAGAGATATTGCAAACAGACATCGTTTTACGTTTCATCAATACCATTCAATACCACGCAAACCGGAATTCCACTAATCTTTAGCCTCGAGATGGCCTATCGATAGCGGACCGGGAATGCAGACATCATTTAAACCGGATACCAAGGAGCCCAGCCCGATGACAACACCAGCCTACAAGCGCGTTCTCCTCAAGCTTTCAGGCGAAGCATTGATGGGCGACGATTCGTATGGGATCAACCGTGCGACCATCGAACGAATGGTGGCAGACGTAGCGGAAGTGGCAAAGTTGGGCGTGGAGCTGGCAATCGTGATCGGCGGCGGCAATATTTTCCGCGGCGTGGCGCCTGGTGCGCAAGGCATGGATCGTGCAACCGCCGACTACATGGGAATGCTTGCCACGGTGATGAATTCGCTCGCGCTGGCTGATGCAATGCGCCAGATCGGACTCACCGCACGTGTCATGTCCGCTATCGCCATAGAACAGGTCGTCGAGCCGTATGTTCGTCCCAAAGCGCTGCAGTATCTTGAAGAGGGAAAAGTCGTGGTCTTCGCCGCTGGTACTGGTAATCCGTTTTTTACGACTGATACCGCCGCAGCGCTTCGCGGATCGGAGATCGGCGCGGAGATCGTACTGAAAGCGACCAAGGTCGACGGCGTCTACAGTGCCGACCCTAATAAGGACCGGAATGCAACCCGCTATTCGACGATCACGTTCGACGAGGCGATTTCGAAGCACCTGCAAGTGATGGATGCAACCGCGTTCGCGTTGTGCCGGGATCAGAAGCTGCCGATCAAGGTGTTTTCGATCGTCAAGCCGGGAGCGCTCAAGCGCCTTATCCTCGGCGAGGACGAGGGTACGCTGGTTCACGTATAAACTTCAGGCTTAGTGCCGCTGCAACAGAGGAGAAGAACATGACTGTCGCTGACGTCAGAAAAAACGCCGAACAGAAGATGCAAAAGTCGATCGAGACATTAAAAACCGGATTGGCCAAGGTGCGTACCGGTCGTGCGCATCCCGGCATCCTCGACCATATCCAGGTCGATTATTACGGCTCGCCGACCCAGATCTCGCAGGTCGCCAACGTCACCCTGATTGATGCCCGAACCATCGGCGTGCAGCCATGGGAAAAAAAGATGGTGTCGGTGATCGAGAAGGCAATCAGGGAGTCGGATCTCGGTTTGAACCCTTCCACGCAGGGTGACATGATCCGCGTTCCGACGCCGCCTCTGACGGAGGAGCGGCGCAAGGAAATCGTCAAGCTCGTCAAAGGCGAGGGCGAGGATTCCAAAGTCGCGATTCGCAATATTCGCCGTGATTCCAACGAGGCGCTGAAGAAGCTGCTCAAGGACAAGGCATGCTCTGAAGACGACGAGCGTCGTGCACAGGATGATGTGCAAAAGTTGACCGATAAGTTCGTTGCCGAGGTCGACAAGCTGATCGCCGAAAAAGAAAAAGAATTGCTCACCGTCTGATCGCCGCACTCCGCAATTTCCTTACGCCTTTGGCCTTCAAATGACCCATTCAAGCTCAACGCAAGCGGTACCGAACATTTCACCGGTGCCGCGTCACATTGCCATCATCATGGACGGCAACGGCCGCTGGGCGACCAAGCGTTTCCTGCCACGGGTTGCTGGCCACGGCAAGGGCGTTGAAGCGGTGCGGACGGTGATCGAGACCTGCGTAGAGCGTGGTGTCGAATACCTTACCCTGTTCGCTTTCAGTTCCGAAAACTGGCGCCGGCCGGCAGAGGAGGTGTCCTTGCTGATGCGTCTTTTCGTCACGGCGCTGGAGCGCGAGGTGGCGAAGATGCATGCCAACGGCATTCGGCTCAAGGTAGTGGGCGATCTCAGCCGGTTCGACGCCAGACTGCAGGAGCTGATCGCCGCAGCGGAACGCCGCACCGCGAACAATCAGCGCCTTACAGTCACCATCTGCGCCAACTACGGCGGTCGATGGGACATCATGCAGGCTGTCGGCAAGATGATCGCCGCCTCGCCCGGCGCGACCGAATTCGGCGAGGAGCAACTCTCGCCATATCTCGCCATGGCATACGCTCCCGAACCCGATCTGTTCATTCGTACCGGCGGCGAAGAGCGGATCTCGAATTTCCTGCTGTGGCAACTCGCCTACACCGAACTGTATTTCACCGATACGTTCTGGCCGGACTTCGATGCAAATGCGTTGGATACCGCAATCGAATCGTACCGCCAGCGTGAACGCCGTTTCGGGCGCACGAGCGAGCAATTGGTCGAAAAGAAAAAGGCATCCTGAGATGCTTAAAACACGTGTGGCTACTGCGGTGGTACTGCTTGCAGTGCTCGTTGCGGTGGCGTATTCGCAGTCCTTTCTCTTCTTTGCCCTGGTAGCCGGCGCGTTTTTCGCGGCGGCGGCATGGGAGAGCTTCCGCATCTTCAAAAGCCCGTACCCGCTGGCAGGCGCGCTGATATGGACGGGAGTATTCGCTTTCATGTTGTGGCGCGGCGATTTTCAAGCTGCGACCTTGTTGTTCGGATTATGTACGGCCATTTGGGCGATCCGGCTTGCGCCCGCACTTGCGCTAGGCCTGCCGTCGCTAGACGGAATCGGAAACCGACTGCTTAGCGGTATCTACGGCATCACGCTGCTTGGCTGTTTTGTTGCAATCATCGTGCTGTTCCGCCAATCCCCGCTCTACCTGCTGTCGGTCATGGCGATCGTATGGGTGGCGGATATTGGGGCCTACTTTGCAGGGAAGACATTCGGAAAGCGGAAGCTGGCGCCCTCGATTTCACCCGGCAAGTCATGGGAAGGGGCGATCGGCGGCTGGATTGCGGTGCTTTTCTTTGCCGCGGCAGTGACCGCGACGCCCGCGCTGGCCGACACATTCATGCCGCGCGTCCACGAGCGTTCCGGCTGGATCGGTCTGCTGCTGGTGATGACCGTACTGACCATTGCCAGCGTTATCGGCGATTTGTTCGAATCACAACTCAAGCGCCGCGCCGGAATCAAGGACAGCAGCAACCTGCTGCCAGGACACGGCGGGGTGCTGGACAGGATAGACGCATTGATACCGACATTGCCGCTGGCTGTCCTGATCGATGCGTGGCTTTAAGACAGAAACAGGCAGGGGCAGCATGCAAACCATCACGATACTCGGCGCCACCGGTTCAATCGGCGCTTCCACGCTGGATGTGCTGGCGCGCCACCCCGACCGGTATCGTGTCTACGCACTCACCGCGCACAGCAGAGTGGAAGAGCTGGCATTGCAGTGCGAACGCTTTCGGCCAGAGGTGGCAGTCGTTGGCACTGCTTCGTCAGCCAAGGTGCTTGTCGGGCTGCTCCGGGAAAAAGGTCTCAACATTCAGGTCGAGTACGGCGAGGCCGCCTTGTGCGCGGTTGCCAGTGCGCCGGGCTGCGATGCGGTCATGGCAGCCATTGTCGGCGCCGCTGGCCTGGCGCCGACAATGGCTGCGGCACGTGCGGGCAAGAAGGTGATGCTGGCAAATAAGGAAGCGCTTGTCATGTCCGGACGCCTGTTCATGAACGCGATTGCCGAAAGCAACGCGACCTTATTGCCGATCGACAGCGAGCACAATGCGATATTTCAATGCCTGCCGCGCAACTACGGCCGGTCGATGGCGGAGCACGGGATTGCTAAAGTCTTGCTGACCGCATCCGGCGGCCCGTTCCGTAACCGTGCAATCGAAACGCTGGACGCTGTGACGCCGGAGGAAGCGGTCGCCCATCCGAACTGGGTAATGGGGCGGAAGATTTCGGTGGACTCGGCGACCATGATGAACAAGGGGTTGGAAGTCATCGAAGCGCATTGGCTGTTCGGCGCGCCGGCAGCCGATATCGAGGTCGTCATCCATCCCCAAAGCGTGATTCATTCCATGGTGTCGTATGTCGACGGGTCCGTGCTGGCCCAACTGGGTAATCCGGACATGCGCACGCCGATTGCGCATGCGCTGGCCTTCCCGGAAAGAATCGCGTCCGGCGTGGCGCCGGTGGATCTGGCGCTCATCGGCCAGCTTGCCTTCGAGCGCCCCGATCTGACCCGTTTCCCGTGCCTGAAACTCGCGTATGACGCATTATTGGCGGGTGGCAGCGCCCCGGCTATACTGAATGCGGCGAACGAAGTGGCGGTGGAGGCCTTCCTCGACCGCCGGATCGGCTTCCGCATGATTGATCAGCTTATTGCGCGGGTGATGGACCGGCTTCCAGGCACTGAAGTTGCCGGTATCGAAGATCTTCTGGTACAGGACCGTCGTGCGCGGGACATGGCACACTCCTTCATTCAACAAGGAACATCATGACCTTTATTCAGACATTGATCGCGTTTTTCGTTGCGCTGGGTGTACTGATAGTGGTGCACGAACTTGGACATTACTGGGTGGCGCGCTGGTGCGGCGTCAAAGTACTGCGTTTTTCGGTCGGCATGGGGAAGGTCGTGTTTTCCCGTCGCATCGGACCGGACCAGACCGAATGGGCGTTGTCCGCATTGCCGTTCGGCGGTTATGTGAAGATGCTCGACGCCCGGGAGCAGGATTTGAAGGGTTTGCCTCCCGAAGATCTAAAGCGGGAATTTACCCGTCAATCGGTGTGGAAGCGGTTTGCCATCGTCGCCGCCGGGCCGCTGGCCAATTTTCTGTTGGCGATTATCGTTTTTGCGGGTCTTTACAGCTATGGTATTCCGGAGCCAAGCTCCCGCTTGCGCACCGTGGCCGAAAATACGGCTGCTTACCAGGTCGGTCTGCGCGGCGGCGAACTCGTCACTGCAGTCAATGGGGAATCCGTTCGCCTGTGGACCGATCTTCGGTGGAAGTTGCTCGAGCTGGCAATCGAAAGGCAGCCGGCCAGTCTCGAAGTGGAACGTCCGAATCCGTCGCAGCCGGGCTCCACCGTGCGGGACACGGTAACGCTACGACTGGACGGTTTGAATACCTCCGATCTGGAAAGCGACTTCCTCGGCAAGCTCGGCATCGATCTGGCACGGCCGCGGGCTGTGCTGGGAAAAATCGTCGACGACGGACCGGCAATGCGCGCGGGGCTGAAGGAAGGCGACGAAATCCTGCAGGTGAACGGTAAACCGGTCATCGACGGCCTGGCGTTCGTCGAGACGGTACGCTCGTCGCCGGGCAAACCACTGGAAATTGCCGGTCTGCGCAGCGGACGAGAATTCGTCCTGACCGTCACACCCGAAGTGCAAACCAAGAATGATCGCAATTTCGGCATGATCAAGGCCGAAGTCCCGATGACGCCCGAAATGATCACCGCGAGCGAAGCGCCATTGGCTGCGGTCGGCAAGGCAGTGAAGAAGACTTGGGACAGCAGTGTCCTGACGGTCAAGATGCTTGGTAAAATGCTCATCGGCGAAGTTTCCTGGAAGAACATCACGGGGCCGATTACCATTGCGGATTATGCAGGCCAGACTGCCCGCATTGGCATCATCAGCTACCTGACGTTCATCGCATTCATCAGCATCAGTCTCGGTGTCATGAACCTTCTCCCCATCCCTGTTTTGGATGGTGGCCATTTACTGTATTATTCGCTGGAAGTTTTGACTGGACGGCCCGTATCTGAGCGGGTCGGCGAGATCGCCCAGCGTGCGGGCGTGGGCATCCTGATGACGTTGATGGCGGTCGCCGTCTTTAACGACATCATGCGGCTCATGACTTGAGTTTTTGCGGCCGGTCTGACGGCCGCAAAAACATTGAAAACAAAATAACCGATGAAATTCTATTCCGAGCGTATTTCCCCGCCTTTTTCTCCCCGCCGTCTCATCGCCATCGCCGTATTTGCCATGTGTGCCGGGCATGCTCTGGCGGTGGATCCGTTTACCGTAAAGGACATTCGCGTCGAAGGCATTCAACGGACGGAGGCCGGAACGGTATTCAGCTATTTGCCGGTGCGCGTAGGTGAGACTTACACCGATGAAAAAGGCGCAGCCGCCATCAAGGCGCTGTACGCGACGGGTTTCTTCAAGGACGTTCGCATTGAAGTCGAAGGCGATGTACTGGTGGTGATGGTCGAAGAACGTCCGGCGATCGCATCAGTTGATTTTTCCGGTGTTAAGGAATTCGAGAAAGACCAGTTGACCAAGTCCCTGAAGGATATCGGACTCGGCGAGTCCCGGATCTTCGATCGCGCTCTGGTTGACCGCGCCGAACAGGAACTCAAGCGCCAGTACCTGTCACGTGGCTTGTACGGCGTGGAAGTCACGACCACCGTGACGCCGATCGAACGCAATCGTGTGGCAATCAGTTTTGCGGTTGATGAAGGCGAAGTGTCCCGTATCAGGCAGATTACCTTCGTCGGCAACAAGTCGTTCAGCGATAGCGAATTGCGTGGTTTGCTCAGTTTGCGCACGCCGGGCTGGTTTACCTGGTACACCAAGGCCGACCAGTATTCGAAGCAGAAATTGACCGGCGACATCGAGGCGCTGCGATCCTACTACCTGAACCGTGGCTACCTGGAGATGCAGGTCGAATCCACTCAGGTTTCGATCACGCCGGACAAAAAGGATATCTACATCACCATCAACATCAATGAGGGTGATAAATACACGGTGTCCGGCGTACAGCTGGAAGGGGAAATGTTCGGCCGTCAGGAAGAATTGCGTTCACTCGTGCAGCTCAAGCCCGGGGATGTGTATTCGGGCGAGAAACTGGCTGAAAGCATCAAGAGCATTTCCGAGCGCATGGGCAATTTCGGTTACGCATTCGCGAACATCAATGCCAATCCCGAGATCGACCGGGAAAAGAAGCAGGTGAATTTCACGGTGCTGATCGATCCGGGCAAACGGGTCTACGTCCGGCGCGTCAATATCGGCGGCAATACCAGGACGCGGGATGAAGTCATCCGCCGAGAATTCAGGCAATTCGAAGACTCTTGGTATGACGGGCAGAAGATTCGCCTGTCACGTGATCGGGTCGACCGCCTTGGCTACTTCACGGAAGTCGGCATCGAAACCCCGGAAGTGCCGGGGACAACTGACCAAGTCGATGTCAACATGACGGTTGTCGAAAAACCCACCGGGAATATCCTGCTCGGCGCTGGTTTCTCCAGCAGCGAGAAGCTGACCCTGACCGGCTCGATCCAGCAGGCGAATGCATTCGGCAGCGGGAACACGCTGGGTATCGACGTCAATACCAGCAAGCGCAACCGCACCATCGCCCTATCGCAGACGAACCCCTATTTCACCGACGACGGCATCAGCCGCAGCTATGAATTGTTCCTGCGTACGACGCGTCCGCCGGAAGTCAATACCGGCGATTACGTCATCAAGACGACAGGCGGCAATGTCAAATTCGGTGTGCCTTTCTCGGAAGTCGACACGGTATTCTTTGGTCTGGGCATCGAACGTACCGAAGTCGAAACCTATACCGGCGTGCCGGGCTATAACGATAGCCCCGAGCTGTACAAGCGGTATGTGACCGACTTCGGAAATGGCGTCACGGCCACCACCACCAGCTTCCCGCTGACCGCCGCTTGGCAACGGGATAGCCGGGACAGCGCCCTGGTGCCGACGACGGGCCGCTACCAGCGCGTCAACTTCGAAGTGGCGCCGGCGGGTTCGCTTAAATACTATCGCGCGGTTTATCAGGATCAATATTTCCAGCCCCTGTTCCGGAACGTTACCTTGGCGCTGAACGGGGAAATCGGCTATGGCCGGGGCCTTGGCGACAAACGCTTTCCAATCTTCAAGAATTTTTACGCGGGCGGTATTGGCTCGGTCCGGGGCTATGAGGGCTCGTCGCTCGGTCCACGTGCTGCGAACGGCGATCCGCTTGGTGGCGCATCACGTATCGTGGCAAACGCGGAACTGCAGTTTCCATTCCCCGGTTCGGGAAATGACCGGACGTTGCGGTGGTTTACTTTCTTCGACGCAGGTAATGTATTCGCAGAAGGCGATCGGTTCCGGACTTCCGAACTGCGCTACGGCGCCGGTATCGGCATAAGCTGGGTCTCCCCGATCGGCCCGTTGAAGCTGAGCTACGGTCAGCCGTTGAATGCAAAAGAAGGCGATCGGAAGCAAACCTTCCAGTTCCAGCTCGGTACCGGATTCTAAGCGCCGGAACATTGGAATTCGACCCCCGTGATTGACCGCAAATGCGTTCCGGAAAATAGCGCACGGCACACGATGGCATAATAGGGCGGATTGGGGTGGATTCCTGGGGCGGCATCATCTGGTAATGCCGCAACGAGCCCGGATAATTTGAATTGCGGAGAATGATCTTGAAGTATTTAACCAATGCCTTGACAAGCTCTAAGCGTGCGGTCTTGCTCGCTGCAATCCTGCTGCCGATGATGAATGTTCACGCGCAGGAATCCAGGATAGGTTTTGTCAATACCGAGCGGATTTTCCGCGAGGCCGCGCCGGCAAAGACCGCGCAGGCAAAAATAGAGCAGGAATTTTCCAAGCGTGACAAGGATCTCCAGGAGATGGCCGCTCGCCTGAAAACCATGTCGGACAGGCTCGACAAGGATGCTTCGATATTGTCGGAATCGGATCGCGTGAAACGGCAGCGTGAACTCGCCGATCTGGACAAGGATTTCCAGCGCAAGCAGCGCGAGTTTCGCGAAGACCTGAACCAGCGCCGCAATGAAGAATTGGCCATCGTGCTGGAGCGCACAAACAAAGTCATCAAGCAGATCGCGGAAACCGAGAAGTACGATATCGTGTTTCAGGAAGCCGTCTATGCCAGTCCGCGTATCGACATCACCGACAAAGTGTTGAAGGCACTGAACGGCAACAATAGTAAATAAACCCATATGTAGGCCAACATGAGCACTCGACTGCAGACATTGGTCGAACGCTTGGGGGGCCATCTGATCGGCGATCCGGACATCGAGGTTACCGGCATCGCCCCGTTGGACGGCGCCGACGCGTCCCAAATCACGTTTCTTTCCAATCCCAAGCTGCGCCAGCAGGCGACGCAAACCCGTGCTGCGGCACTGATCCTGTCGGAGGCGGACGACCCGTTCATAAGCGGTGCCTATGCCGGCGCGCGCATCGTTACTCCCAATCCTTACGCATACTTCGCGCGTGCAGCCCAATACTTTGTGGACTTGCATGCGGTTCCCGTTCCCGCCGGCGTACATCCCAGCGCCAGCGTCGACCCGTCTGCGCATATCGCGCCGACCGCGGTCGTGGGGGCGCATGTCACGGTGGAGGCGGGTGCAATAATTGGGGATGGCGCCGTCATCGACCCGGGATGCTTCATTGGCCGCAACGCAAAGATAGGCGCGTCAACCCATCTGTTTGCCAACGTCGTATTCCAGGCCGGATGTGAAATCGGCGCCCACGGCATTGTCCATTCCGGCGCAGTGATCGGCTCCGACGGTTTCGGCTTTGCGAAGGACCAGGGCAAATGGATCAAAATTCCGCAAACCGGGCGTGTCGTCATCGGTGATGAGGTCGAAATAGGCGCGAATACATCGATAGACCGTGGAGCGCTGTCGGACACCGTCATCGAAGACGGCGTCAAGCTCGACAACCAGATCCAGATCGGCCATAACTGCCATATCGGTGCCCACACGGCGATGGCCGGATGCGTTGGTGTGGCGGGCAGCGCCAGGATCGGCAAGTACTGTACGTTTGGCGGCGCGGCGATGGTGCTCGGGCACCTGACCATTGCGGACAATGTACATATTTCATCCGGCAGTCTGGTGTCGCGTTCAATACACGAGCCCGGGCAGTACACCGGTTTCTATCCGCTGGCAAAGAACGCCGATTGGGAAAAATCCGCAGTGATCGTACGCAATTTGAACGCGATGCGTGAGAAAATCCGCGAGCTCGAAAAAACAATTAAATCGCTTACCGGAAATAGCAATGAATAGTCTCGACATCACCCAGATCAAACAATATCTCCCGCACCGCTATCCACTCCTGCTGGTCGACCGTGTGCTCGACTGGGAATCCGGCAAGTCCATTACCGCCATCAAGAACGTGACCGTCAACGAAGAGTTTTTCAATGGGCACTTTCCGCACAAACCGGTAATGCCGGGTGTTTTGATGATCGAGGCACTGGCGCAGACAGCCGCATTGTTGTCGTTTTTAACCATGAATCAGAAACCTGACGACAACAGCGTGGTCTATTTCGTGGGAATCGATGGCGCACGCTTCAAGCGGCCGGTGGAGCCGGGTGATCAACTCAAGATGCAGGTGGATATCTTGCGGGTTGCGCGCGGCATCTGGAAATACAAGGCGCAAGGCAGTGTCGACGGGCAAACCGCCGTGGAGGCGGAGCTCATGTGCACCATGCGCAGCGCCGTCGACGCCAGCCAGCCTGCGGGGCAGTAATGACAAGAATCCATCCGACAGCGATTGTCGATCCGAAAGCCGACCTCGACAGTTCCGTCGAGATCGGCGCCTATTCGATCATTGGTCCCAATGTGAAGATTGGTGCGCGCACCAGGGTCGGCCCGCATGTCGTGATCGATGGACATACGACGATCGGCTGCGATAACACCTTCTTTCAGTTTTCATCGATCGGAGGGCCGCCCCAGGACAAGAAGTATGCCGGTGAACCCACGCAGCTCCGGATCGGCGACCGTAACACGGTCCGCGAGTTCTGCACGTTCAACCTCGGCACCGCACAGGACGAGGGCATCACAAGCCTGGGCAACGACAATCTGATGCTTGCCTATGTTCACCTTGCACATGACTGCCGGGTAGGAAACAACACCATTTTTTCGAACAATGCTGCGCTTGCCGGGCATGTTCATGTCGGCGACTGGGTCATTCTCAGCGGTTTCGCGGCGGTGCACCAGTTCTGCAAGATCGGCGACCATGCGTTTGTCGGCATGAATACCAGCCTGACGCAGGACGTGCCTCCTTTCGTTCTGGTGTCCGGCAATCCGGCTGCCGCTCATGGCGTAAACCTGGAAGGAATCAAGCGCCGCGGTTTCACCCGCGAACAGATGAATGCGATCCGTAACGCCTACAAGCTCATCTACAAATCCGGCCTGACTCTGGAAGAAGCGAAAAGCGCGCTCGCCGCTGCAGAAGCGGACACGCCCGATACGGCGGCGCAGGTTAAGCTGATGCGTGATTTTCTTGATGTGACCAGCCGTGGCATTGTCCGATAAACCGTCGATCGCGATGGTTGCCGGCGAACCGTCCGGTGATTTGCTTGCCAGCCGCCTGCTGGCCGGGCTGCGTCCCCATCTGCCGGAAGCGCGTTTTCATGGGATCGGCGGCCCAAGGATGGCCGAACACGGATTCGTCAGCGATTTCCCGATGGAGAAGCTTTCGGTGCGTGGGTTGTTCGAAGTTCTCGCGCATTACCGCGAAATCAAGGGCATCCAGAATCGCCTGCGAGATCAACTGCTCGAAGAACGTCCCGCTGTCTTCATCGGGGTTGATGCGCCGGACTTCAACTTCGGGCTTGAAATGCAGTTGAAACAAGCCGGTATTCCCACCATGCACTTCATCAGTCCGTCGATCTGGGCGTGGCGCGGTGGCCGCATCAAAAAAATCGCACGTGCCGTGTCCCACATGCTGGTGGTATTTCCCTTCGAGGAAGAAATCTATCGCAAGGCCGGCATTCCGGTTTCGTATGTCGGCTATCCGCTGGCGGAAGTCATTCCGCTGGAACCCGATGTCGCCGCCGCACGTGCCGCGCTTGACTTGCCTGCGAGCGTCCCGGTGGTTGCCGTTCTGCCGGGCAGTCGCATGTCGGAGCTGAAGTACAATTCCGTCGCTTTCATCCAGGCGGCCAGACGCCTGTCGCAACGGGATCCGGCAATACGGTTCATCGTTCCCATGGCAGGGGAGCGGCAATCTGCGTATTTTCATCAGTTGCTCGCTGCGGCAGGTCTAAGTGACGTGCCTCTGCAGATTCTCGATGGCCGCTCACATACCGCGATTGCCGCGGCCGATGCGGTGCTGGTTGCGTCCGGCACAGCGACGCTGGAGGTTGCGCTGTTCAAGAAGCCGATGGTGATTGCATACAAAATGATGCGAGCGTCCTGGGAGATCATGCGGCACATGGGTTACCAGCCCTGGATCGGACTGCCGAATATCCTGGCTCGTGAATTTGTCGTGCCCGAACTCCTCCAGGACGCGGCGACACCGGAGGCGCTTTCGGATGCGTTGTGGGAGCAGCTCAGTAATCAGCAGCATCGCGCCCGGTTGAAGCAACGCTTCGTCGACATGCATCACACCTTGCTGCGGGATAGCGCAAACGAGAGCGCGCAGGCGGTAATGCGTTTGATTGGCCGGATGCCTGTCGAGGCTGGCGCATGAACCACAACCTGACTTTATTCGGACACACCGGCGATGTCGTCTGCGGCGTGGACGAGGCTGGTCGCGGGCCACTTGCAGGACCGGTGTTCGCCGCCGCCGTAATTCTCGATCCAGCCAAGCCGATCACCGGATTGCGCGATTCCAAGAAACTGAGCGAAGCCCGGCGCGATGCGCTCGCGATCCTGATCAAGCGAGATGCGCTTGCCTGGTCGATTGCGGAATGCTCCGAACAGGAAATCGATACGTTGAATATTCTGCAGGCGACCATGCTGGCCATGCGCCGCGCGGTGGAAGGACTGAAGATCGTCCCTAGTCTGGCGCTGATCGACGGCAATCGCTGCCCGGTGATGGCAGTCCGGTCCGAAGCCATCATCAAAGGCGACGACAAGGTGGCAGAGATCTCCGCGGCCTCGATTCTGGCGAAGACGGCGCGTGACAGCGCGCTGATGACCCTGCATGAGCAATATCCGCATTACGCATTCGATCGCCATAAAGGCTATCCCACCGCGTTGCACCTGGAACGCTTGCGTTTGCATGGCGTTTCGCCGGCACATCGGAAATCCTATCAGCCGGTGCGCGCCTTGCTGGGGGGAGCTGATACCGATGGCGTTACGAAGGAATCAGCGAATCCGATGACCGCGCAGGGAAGGGTGCCGGCATGAAATTGATCTCCTCGCGCGACAACCCTCTCTTCAAGGAACTAAAGCATCTTGCGACAAGTTCGCAGGCACGCCGAAAGGCCGGACGAACCTTGCTCGATGGTGTGCACTTGTGCGAGACCTTTCTGCATCATGCCGGAATGCCTGCCTATTGCGTCGTCAGCGAGGAGTCTGCGTCGCACCCGGAAGTGGCGGACATCGTCGCCCGTTGCCAGGCTGGGCGCGCGCAATGCATCATGCTGCCAAATTCGTTGTACGCCACATTAAGCCAGGTCGAAAACGGAATCGGGTTGCTCTTCGTCGTGGCGACGCCGCACACTGTTTTGCCGGACCGGCTTTCGGGTTCGGCAGTCCTGCTCGACAATCTTCAGGACCCCGGCAATCTCGGATCCATCCTGAGAAGTGCCGCTGCCGCGGGCATCAAGCGGGTGTTTTGCAGTATCGGCACCTGTTTCGCGTGGTCGCCGAAAGTGTTGCGTGCCGGCATGGGGGCGCACTTCATCCTGGAAATCTACGAAAACTGTGATCTCGCCCAGTTGCTTGCGGCAGCCGATGTTCCGGTATTTGCGACAAGTTCACATGCACAGCAATCCGTTTTCGATGCGGACCTCACCCGACCCTGTGCTTGGCTGTTCGGGCACGAAGGGCAGGGCGTATCGGATGAATTAATGAACCTCGCCACGCATCGCGTGATGATTCCGCATCTGGGTGCCGTCGAATCGCTGAACGTCGCCGCCAGCGCAGCGGTATGTATCTTCGAGCAATTGCGCCAGAGCAGCCGGTCGTTCAACCTCAGGTAGCCATTTCCGTTTCCTGGCCAAGCTCCACGCAACAGGGTATGTACACCAATCCCGGCGCAAGGCAGCGCTCTTCGCTTTCAAAATGCACCTTTTTCGGATCAGGGCAGACCCTGTCGAACTGGTAGGGTTGACCATCGATTACTGCGTAACGATGAATGGGTGTCCCGCCGTAGCTGCCGATCGGCTCCCGCAATGATTCCGCCTGGGCGAAAGTTTCCCGGATTCCGGTTTCTCGTGCCGCACCTCTTGCATTCAGCAACCCGGCCGATTCAATTTCGGATTCCACGCTCCCCAATCCGTCTTTGAGCGCCCAGAAAAAGAACAGCAATCCGCCCCACAGCACCAGTTCAATCAATATGATATCCATCGCACGCCTCCGCATTATTTCGTACTGAATAAGCGGTTTGTAAGGAATCTGTAAGCTTAGTTCACCGGTTTTTTGCGGGCGCTTCAATCCAGATCAATAGCGGCAATCATCATGTGTTTTGGGGCGGCAGTTCAATACCCTCGCTTGTCGGCCTTGATTTCCTGGAGAATCATGGCGGCGATTTCTTCGATGGATTTTACGGTCGAGGACATCCAGCGGATGCCTTCCCGCCGCATCATTTTTTCCGCTTCATTGACCTCGTAGCGACAATTTTCCAATGCCGCATACTTGCTGCCGGGCCGGCGTTCGTTACGCACTTCCGAGAGGCGATCCGGTGCAATGGACAGGCCGAAGATCTTTTTCTTGTACGGCAAAAGTCCGCTTGGGAGTTTGCCGCGTTCAAAATCTTCCGGGATCAGCGGATAGTTGGCGGATTTGATGCCGTATTGCATCGCCAGATAAAGACTGGTCGGCGTCTTGCCGGAGCGGGAAACGCCGACCAGGATGATGTCGGCCGAGTCCAGGTTCTGGTGCGACTGGCCGTCGTCATGGGCAAGCGAGAAATTGATCGCTTCGATACGGTTTTTATAGTCGTCCGAATCAGCGATATTGTGACTGCGTCCGATCGTATGGGTAGACTTAACCCCGAGTTCCTGCTCTAGCGGTTCGACAAAGGTTTGAATCAAATCCATATGCATTCCCTTGGAATGCCGTATAACCGTAGACAGTTCGGATTTCACCAAAGTCGAGAAAACGATAGGCCGCTTCCCGTCCATGTCGAACGCCTCGTTGATTTCCTTGACCGCTTCATGCGCCTTGTCCAGCGTATCAACGAAAGGAAGGCGTACCTGCTTGAAACGCAGTTCAAATTGCGTCAGGACAGAGTGACCGAAGGTTTCGGCGGTAATGCCGGTGCCATCGGAAACAAAGAACACTGTACGGTCGGCGGGAGGAAGGAGATGCGAAGGAAGGTCTGGCATAATTTTGATTATATGTAAAGCAATAAAAATGGCGTTGTAAGGGGCAAAATGCCATTGCGCACTGTAAAATGCAGCTAACAGAGAACGGGAGCGTTATCGATGTTGATACTTCTGCAATCCACCGTCAGCGAACCCGCCACGATTCTGCCCCTGCCCTGGGCGACGCATTTTCAAGCACCAACAAGACACGCACCAAGAAGAGACGCATCTCGATACGCGTATGTTTGCATGCCAACCTCCAAGAAGAATAACAAAAAAGCATAGCACCGCGAGAGCGCTCATGAAGATTTCTTATCATCAAACCAGAGGTTGTTATGTCCAACGCAGCATTAGCAGGGGTTACCCCGGGGGCCACTTACGTCGCTTCCTTTGAGCAATTGAGAATGACGGACGTCGAGTCCGTGGGTGGAAAGAATGCGTCACTCGGCGAAATGATCAGTCAACTCGCCAATGCCGGCGTGCGTGTGCCCGGCGGATTCGCGACCACGGCGCAGGCGTTTCGCGATTTTCTTGCGTATAGCGCTGACGGCGGTCCGACGCTGGCCCAGCGCATCGCCGACCGCCTGAGTTCGCTGAACATCGACGATGTCCGCGCCCTGGCCGAAGCCGGTAGCGAAATTCGCCGGTGGATCGTCGAGACACCGTTCCAGCCAAGGTTGCAGGCGGAGATTCAGGAGTTCTATCAGAAGCTGGTTGCCGGGTCTGCCAGCGAAATGTCTTTCGCGGTGCGTTCGTCGGCCACCGCCGAGGACCTTCCGGATGCATCCTTCGCGGGACAGCAGGAAACCTTCCTGAACGTGGTTGGCATCGAAAACGTACTCGAGGCGATCAAGCATGTGTTTGCCTCGCTGTACAACGACCGAGCCATTTCCTATCGCGTCCACAAAGGCTTCGCCCACGCGGACGTGGCCCTGTCGGCCGGCGTGCAGCGCATGGTGCGCTCCGACGTCGGATCGGCCGGCGTCATGTTCACGCTGGATACCGAATCCGGATTCCAGGACGTGGTGTTCATTACTTCCAGCTACGGTCTCGGTGAAACAGTGGTGCAGGGTGCGGTCAATCCGGACGAGTTCTATGTTCACAAACCGATGCTGGAAAAAGGCATGATGCCCATCATCCGCCGCAATATCGGTTCGAAGCTGATCAAAATGGAATTCACCGAGGAGGCGAAGGCCGGCAAGTCCGTAAAAACGGTGGATGTTCCGATCGAACTGCGCAACCGCTATTCGCTGAACGACAAAGAGATTGTCGAACTGGCGAAATACGCGATCATCATCGAAAAGCATTACGGTCGCCCGATGGACATCGAATGGGGCAAGGATGGCCGCGACGGCAAGCTGTATATCCTGCAGGCCCGTCCTGAAACCGTGAAATCCCAGCAGAAACCGACCGATGCCCAGCAGCGCTTCAAATTGAAAGGCAGCGGCACGACGCTTGCATCCGGTCGCGCAATCGGGCAAAAGATCGGCGCCGGTCCGGTGCGCGTAATCCGCGACCCGTCGGAAATGGAGCGGGTTCAGCCCGGCGACGTGCTGGTGGCCGACATGACCGACCCCAACTGGGAGCCGGTGATGAAACGTGCAGCGGCAATCGTCACCAACCGGGGCGGTCGTACCTGCCACGCGGCGATCATTGCGCGCGAA
Source organism: Noviherbaspirillum sp. (assembly GCF_035944575.1). Taxonomy (GTDB): domain Bacteria; phylum Pseudomonadota; class Gammaproteobacteria; order Burkholderiales; family Burkholderiaceae_D; genus Noviherbaspirillum. Next base: position 16,586 of record NZ_DASZBA010000180.1, on the reverse strand, counting down.
CTGGGTGTTCCGGCAGTGGTTGGTTGCGGCAACGCCACCGACATGTTGAAGGACGGTACGCTGGTCACTGTCTCCTGTGCGGAAGGTGATGAAGGCAAGATTTACGACGGCCTGCTGGAAACGGAAGTGACGGAAGTATTGCGAGGTGAACTGCCAACCATTCCTCTGAAAATCATGATGAATGTCGGCAATCCCCAGCTCGCATTCGATTTCCAGTCGATTCCTAATGCCGGCGTCGGATTGGCACGATTGGAGTTCATCATCAACAACAACATCGGTGTTCACCCGAAGGCCATTCTCGAATACCCGAATATCGACTCCGACCTGAAAAAGGCAGTCGAATCGGTGGCTCGCGGGCATGCTTCGCCGAAAGCCTTTTATGTCGACAAGCTGGCCGAGGGGGTTGCGACCATCGCGGCCGCGTTCTGGCCGAAGCCTGTGATTGTGCGTCTGTCCGACTTCAAGTCGAATGAGTACAAGAAACTGATCGGTGGGTCCCGTTACGAGCCCGATGAAGAGAATCCGATGCTCGGTTTCCGAGGCGCAGCACGTTACCTTGCGCCCGATTTCGCGGAATCCTTCGAAATGGAATGCCTGGCGATGAAGCGGGTGCGCAACGATATGGGACTGACGAATGTCGAAATCATGGTGCCATTCGTACGGACTCTGGGACAGGCTGAGAAAGTGGTCGAGCTTCTCGCGAAAAACGGCCTCAAGCGTGGTGACAACGGGCTGCGCCTGATCATGATGTGCGAAGTGCCGTCCAATGCGATTCTGGCCGACCGGTTCCTCGAATATTTCGACGGCTTCTCGATTGGTTCCAACGACCTGACACAGCTTACGCTCGGCCTGGACCGCGACTCCGGCATGGAATTGCTGGCCGCAGATTTCGACGAAAGGGATCCTGCAGTGCAGGCCTTGCTTTCTCAGGCGATCGCCGCGTGCCGCGCCAAGGGAAAATATATCGGTATCTGCGGACAAGGGCCGTCGGATCATCCGGATTTTGCCGAATGGTTGATGAAGGAAGGAATTGGTTCGATCTCGCTAAATCCTGACACCGTAATCGACACCTGGCAGCAGCTGGCATTAATAAAATAAAGCCCGTATTGCCGAAAAACGCGAGCCAAGTGCTCGCGTTTTCGTTTCTTTGGCAACTGTTGCAACTTCGCCCAATCAGCGATAAAAGCGTTTGAACCACTGGGATTTTCGATTAGACTAGGCGCACTTGATGACGGACAACAACCAACAAAAACAGCTTCACATTGTTGCATTAAACCCTCGCTGCATAACGCCGCGGGGGTTTTTCTTTTGGTCGGCGGATCCGTGTGTACGAGCGTTCGGAGAACGGAATGAGTAACTGGATAGCCTGGATGATTGCCGCAGGTTTGCTGGTGGTGGTGGAAATGTTCGTCGGTACCTTCTACCTGCTCATGATCGGCGTCGGTCTTGCTGCAGCAGGGCTGGTAGCGCTTGCCGGCGCGAGCGGCTCCATTCAGATTCTCACCGCCGCAGTCGTGGGTGTAATCGCAACGTATTTATTGCGCCGAAGCCGGTTCGGCAGGAAGTCGCGTACCGACGCGGCGCGCGATCCCAATGTGATCATGGATATCGGAGAATCTGTCCGGATCGATGTATGGGATGAAGCTGGCGATGGAACATATACAACTCGGGCAAAATATCGCGGGACCGATTGGGATGTCCAATTGTTGCAGGGCGTGGAGCCCCATCCGGGCACATTTGTCATTCGCGAAGTAAGGGGCAACCGGCTGATCGTTTCAGATCACAGGCAGTAGAACAAACTTCGGGAGGAAGGGCATCATGGAAATTACATTTGGCAGCCTCAGTCTGATTCTTTTCATCGTCGCCGCAGTTTTCATTTTCAAAACCATCAATGTCGTTCCCCAGCAGCATGCATGGGTAGTGGAGCGGCTGGGCAAGTACCATGCAACACTTGGTCCCGGTCTTAACATCGTTCTGCCCTTTATCGACCGGGTCGCTTACAAGCATTCGCTGAAGGAAATTCCGCTCGATGTGCCCAGCCAGGTGTGCATCACCAAGGACAATACGCAGCTGCAAGTGGACGGCATACTCTATTTCCAGGTTACCGATGCGATGAGAGCGTCCTACGGCTCGTCGAATTACATCGCCGCGATTACTCAACTGGCCCAGACCACCCTGCGCTCGGTCATTGGCAAAATGGAGCTCGACAAGACCTTCGAAGAGCGTGACCACATTAACAAAAGCATCGTCAATGCAATCGACGAATCGGCCGCCAACTGGGGTGTGAAAGTCTTGCGCTATGAAATCAAGGATCTGACGCCGCCGAAAGAAATTCTGCATGCAATGCAGGCCCAGATTACCGCCGAGCGGGAGAAGCGGGCACTGATCGCCGCGTCGGAAGGACGCCGCCAGGAGCAGATCAACATCGCGAGCGGCGAGCGGGAAGCGGCGATCGCCAGATCCGAGGGGGAGAAGCAGGCAGCGATCAACCGCGCGCAAGGCGAGGCTGCTGCGATCATGTCGATAGCCGAAGCGAGTGCCGAGGCTATACGCAAGACGGCTGCCGCCATTCGGGAGCCTGGCGGCTCCGATGCGGTGAACCTGAAAGTGGCCGAGCAGTATGTCGATGCGTTCGCGAACCTGGCAAAGACCAATAACTCGATCATCGTCCCGGCGAACATGAGCGATATCAGCGGTTTGATCGCCGGCGCGATGCACGTGGTGAAGTCGCAGCAGAAGATGTGACGGACTGCGGCGTGTGCTGAACGTGGATCCGGTCCCGGTCGTCCGGTCGGATCTCAGCGATAGTTCTGTTTCAGAATCGTTTGTTTTTCCCGCTGCCAGTCACGCTGCTTTTCGCTCTCCCGCTTGTCATGCTGCTTCTTGCCCTTCGCCAGCCCGATCTCGCATTTGATGCGGCCTTTGGTGTAATGCATGTTCAGCGGCACCAACGTGTAACCGGCCCGCTCCACCTTGCCGATCAATCGCTTGATTTCATCGGCATTGAGAAGAAGCTTGCGTGTGCGGACAGGATCCGGCGTCACATGGGTCGAGGCGGTTGGCAACGGGCTGATATGGGAGCCGAACAGGAAAACCTCGCCGTTACGGATAATCACATACGCTTCTTTCAATTGCACGCGCGCAGCCCGTATCGACTTGACTTCCCACCCATGTAGCACCATGCCTGCCTCATAGCGTTCCTCGATGAAGTAATCATGGAAAGCTTTTTTATTGTCAACAATGGTCATGGATAAGGCAACTTGGGACGGGTCGGTTAGAATTTCAGCTTCGCATTTTATCAAACGGTTCACATTCGATGGCAGTCGTCCATAAATCGGTCCTCCTGCATTACAGCGCGGAGCAAATGTTTTCGCTGGTGGATCGGGTGGAGGACTACCCGAAGTTTCTCCCTTGGTGTGGCGGCGTGGACGTACGGCAACGTGAAGAAAACAAGCTTGTCGCTACCTTGCAGATCAATTACCACGGCATCAAGCAGACCTTTACTACCGAAAATCGCAATAATCCGCCGACCCGCATGGAAATGGTGCTGGTTGAAGGGCCATTCAAGCATCTGCATGGGACCTGGAACTTCAAGCCCTTGCGGGAAGATGCATGCAAGATCGAATTTGATCTGCACTACGAGTTTTCCAGCCGAGTGCTGGAACAGATCATCGGGCCGGTATTCAACATGATCGCCAACAGTTTCGTGGATTCATTCTGCAAGCGGGCGGAAGCGGTGTATGGCTGACGTGCGGGAAATTTCGGTGCAAGTCTGTTACGCGACGCCGGACCGGCAATTCCTGCGTGGATTGACGGTCGCCGATGGCACGACGCTGCATGAGGTCATACGACAGAGCGGCGTTCTCGACGAGATTCCCGAGATTGATCTATCCGTGCTGCAGGTTGGGGTTTTCGGCAAACGCAGGAGCCTGGAAGATGTGGCGCGGAATGGTGATCGGGTGGAAATCTACCGGCCGCTGATCGCCGATCCGAAAGATTCCAGGCGCAGACGGGCGGACAAGAAGGCTGCCCGCTGACGTTGTGGTTGATGTCGCCAGGCTACGATTTACATTCCTGCAAAATCGTCCTAGTGTCGCGCAGTTCACGCGCACGTTCCTCGTCGCTTACGAATGTGCGTTCTCCATCCCTGTCGCTGCGCGTGATGCGCACGCCGGACTCCAGCGTGCGCTGATACTCGCGTGCACGCTCGCAGCTCTTCGCCTTGTCCGCTGCCAGCTTTTCCTGTTCGGCCGCCTTCTTTTCCTTTTCAGCCTGTTCGGCGCGCCGCTTCTGAAATTCGACATTCTTTTCCGCGGTCGTCATCGGTTGCTTGTCTGCGTTGATCGCCGGCGTTTTTTCCTTGTTGTCCGAAGCGGACGCATCCGCCGGGGCTGCGGCCCGTGCTTCTTTGCTTAAGCCTTTAAGGATGCGCGATTTCGGCACGGAGGCGGGGGGAGGCATGTCGGAATACTGTTTTACGCCTTTCTCGTCCAGCCAGACAAACTGGGCCGATGCGGCGCCTGCGGCAAAAAGGGTGACGAATGCGGCGGAAATGAAGCCGATTTTTTTCATTGTGATTCCTGACAATAAGGCATAACTTGATTTCGCCACGCTTTAATGGGGATGTCAATCTGCAAGCATCGCAAATCGAGGATTTTCATTGACGGATCATGCCGGAAAGCGACGTATTGAACGGATTTCTGTATAATTCCGTTTTGCGCCTATAGGAATCACTATGCGTCTCCTTCAAAAAGCACTCACATTCGATGACGTGCTGCTCGTGCCGGCTCACTCGGACATTCTTCCCAAAGATACTTCCCTGAAAACGCGTCTTACGCGCAATATCAGCCTCAATATTCCACTGCTTTCGGCAGCGATGGATACGGTCACGGAAGCCCGCCTTGCGATTGCAATGGCTCAGGAGGGAGGTATCGGCATTATCCACAAGAACCTGACGCCGAAAGAACAGGCTCGCGAAGTCGCTAAGGTAAAGCGCTTCGAGTCCGGCGTCGTGCGGGATCCGATCACGATCCCGCCGACCATGCGGATCCGCGATGTCATGGCGTTGTCGCAACAGCATGGGATCAGCGGTTTTCCGGTTGTCGAAGGCCGTCAGGTAGTCGGCATCATCACCAACCGTGACTTGCGTTTCGAAGAGGAACTGGACGCGGAAGTGCGCGCGAAGATGACACCGCGCGAGAAATTGGTGTACGTGAAGGACGGCGCGGATCTCACCGAGGCCAAGCGCCTGATGAACAAACACAGGCTGGAGCGGGTGATCGTGGTGAACGATACGTTCGAGCTTCGCGGCCTCATCACCGTCAAGGATATCCAGAAAGCGACCGAGCATCCGAACGCATCCAAGGACGACCAAGGCAAACTGCGCGTCGGCGCGGCGGTCGGCGTCGGCGCGGACAACGACGAACGTATCGATTTGCTGGTGAAGGCAGGCGTTGACGTCATTGTGGTCGACACCGCGCACGGCCATTCCAAGGGTGTGCTCGATCGTGTCAGATGGGTGAAGACAAATTATCCGCAGGTTGATGTCATCGGCGGCAATATCGCGACCGCCGCGGCGGCGCTGGCACTGGTCGAGCATGGCGCCGACGGCGTCAAGGTGGGCATCGGCCCCGGCTCGATTTGCACCACGCGCATCGTCGCGGGCGTCGGCGTTCCGCAGATCACCGCGATTTCCAACGTTGCCGAAGCACTCAAAGGCAGCGGCGTACCCTGCATTGCCGACGGCGGCATCCGCTTCTCGGGCGATATCTCCAAGGCGCTTGCAGCCGGCGCATCGAGCGTCATGATGGGCAGCATGTTCGCAGGTACCGAAGAGGCGCCTGGCGAAGTCATCCTGTTCCAGGGACGCAGCTATAAATCGTATCGCGGCATGGGAAGTCTGGGTGCGATGTCGGACGGGTCCGCCGACCGGTATTTCCAAGACTCCGCCAACAACACCGACAAGCTGGTGCCGGAAGGTATCGAGGGACGCGTACCCTACAAGGGGAGCGTACTGGCGATTCTCTATCAACTCGTTGGCGGCGTGCGTTCCTCCATGGGCTACTGCGGTTGCGCCACCATCGACGAATTGCGGGAGAAGGCGGCTTTCGTCGAGATCACCTCAGCCGGCATGCGTGAGTCGCACGTGCATGATGTTCAGATCACCAAAGAAGCACCGAATTACCGTGCCGACTGAGCGTGCCGCGCGCTGCGCCTGAAGGCCTGCCGATATGACAGACCGCCCCCGACCGTCACGGTTGCAGGTGCAATCGCAGCCGTTCTCGCTGCCGGAGTACATCAACGCTGTCGACTGCCGAGGCGATCCGCAGCTTCAGCGTATCCGGCGCATCGGTGAGCGTCTGTTCGATGTGGCGAACTGCGTCATCCGGCTGGGAAATACGTTGCCGTCGCCGGGTACGGAAGGCGGTCTATTGTCGGAAATTACGACATCCTTCTGCTACAGCATGCCCTTGTCGGAAAATCCGGTTGCGGTGCCGGATTTGCGAACTGATCCGGTATTGTCCGGGCACGCTTTCGTGGCAAACACACCGTATTTTCAGTTTTATGCGGCATCGCCGATTCATTGCAAGGAAGGTGGAGTGGTCGGTGCAATTGCCTTGCTGGATTATTCGCCCCGCACCTTCAGCGACGGGGACCGGCAGGCGCTGGCCGATCTGGCCGGACTGGTTGAGCGGGAATTGCTGTTCCGGTCGGTCAACGCAACGCAGCTCGAGCTGGAGAGGAAAAACAAGAATCTCCGCCGCAAATCGTTGATCGATCCGTTGATCGGTACGTGGAATCGGGGCGCGATCATGCGCATTCTTGCGATCGAGGCGACTCGCTGCGACAAGGCTGGCGCACCGCTTTCGCTGATTGTTGCCGATCTGGATCATTTCAAGAAGATCAATGACACCTTCGGTCATCCTGCAGGTGACGCAGTGCTGGTCAAGGTGGCGAGCAGGCTGCGGTCCTGCATCCGTCCGCAGGAGGCATTGGGGCGCTATGGCGGTGAAGAATTTCTGATCGTATTGCCCGGATCCGATGCCGTTGCTGCCATGGCGGTCGCCGAGCGGATGCGCGAGACGATCTCGGCGCAGCCGGAAGTGATCGGCGGCGTGACGCTCAAGCTCACCATCAGCGCCGGCGTTGCCTCGACGATTACGTTCCCGAATGCCACCACCGAGGAATTGATCAGCCGCGCCGACGTCGCGTTGTATGCGGCCAAGGATCGCGGCCGCAACTGCGCCGTGCAGGCGCAACAAAAAGTTTAATGTCTTAATCGAACCTTTCCATGCATTCAAAAATTCTTATCCTTGATTTCGGCTCCCAAGTCACTCAACTGATCGCACGCCGCGTTCGGGAAGCAGGCGTATTTTCCGAAGTCTATCCGTATGACGTCGATGACGATTTCATTCGCAATTACGGCGCGGCCGGCATCATTTTGTCGGGCGGTCCGAATTCCGTCACCGAGGGGGATACGCCGCGCGCGCCGAAGGCGGTGTTCGATATCGGCGTGCCGGTGCTGGGCATCTGCTACGGCATGCAGACCATGGCCGAGCAGTTGGGCGGCAAGGTCGAAAACGGCAAGGTGCGCGAGTTCGGCTATGCGGAAGTACGCGCGCGCGGACACACCGCGCTGCTGAATGGCATCAGCGATTTCGTCACCTCCGAAGGCCACGGCATGCTGAAGGTCTGGATGAGTCATGGCGACAAGATCATCGAACTGCCACCGGGCTTCAAGCTGATGGCTTCGACGGACAATTGCCCGATCGCCGGCATGGCCGATGAAGAGCGCCGGATGTACGCGGTGCAATTCCATCCGGAAGTCACGCATACGCTGCAGGGCAAGGTGATTCTCAGCCGGTTCGTGCATGAGATCTGCGGTTGCAAGTCGGACTGGAACATGCCTGACTACATCAGCGAAGCGGTCGAGGCGATCCGCAAGCAGGTAGGCGACGATGAAGTCATTCTCGGCCTGTCGGGCGGAGTCGACAGCAGCGTTGCCGCAGCCCTGATCCATCGGGCGATCGGCAGCCAGCTCACCTGCGTGTTCGTCGATCATGGCCTGTTGCGGCTCGATGAAGGCACGATGGTGATGAACATGTTTGGCAAGAATCTCGGCGTGAAGGTCATCCATGTCGATGCGACCGAGCAGTTCATGGGGCATCTGGCCGGCGTCACCGATCCGGAGGCGAAGCGCAAGATCATCGGACGCGAGTTCGTCGAAGTGTTCCAGGCCGAGGCCGGCAAGCTGAAGAACGCCCGCTGGCTGGCGCAGGGCACGATTTATCCGGATGTGATCGAAAGCGCGGGCAAGGGCAAGAAGACCGCGCATACGATCAAGAGCCATCATAACGTCGGCGGACTGCCCGAAACCCTGAACCTGAAGCTGCTGGAGCCGCTGCGCGAACTGTTCAAGGACGAAGTCCGCGAACTTGGCGTCGCGCTCGGTCTGCCGCACGACATGGTGTACCGCCATCCATTCCCCGGCCCCGGCCTCGGCGTGCGCATTCTCGGCGAAGTGAAGAAAGACTATGCCGATCTCCTGCGCCGCGCCGATGCGATCTTCATCGAAGAACTCCGCGCCGCACGCGATGATGAAGGCAAGTCGTGGTACGACAAGACCAGTCAGGCATTCGCAGTGTTCCTGCCGGTCAAATCCGTCGGCGTCATGGGCGATGGCCGGACGTATGAATACGTGGTGGCATTGCGTGCCGTGCAGACCCAGGATTTCATGACCGCGCACTGGGCCCACCTGCCGCACGATTTGCTGGGGAAAGTATCCAACCGCATCATCAACGAGGTGCGTGGCATCAACCGCGTGGTGTACGACATCTCCGGCAAACCGCCTGCGACCATCGAGTGGGAATAAGTCCTGTCCAGACAGCATGCCCGGGCGGATCCGGGCATGGGCAATACATTCAGCCAGATTGGCAAGAAACAACGTGACATACAGCGTCAAAGAAATCTTCTATACCTTGCAGGGCGAGGGCACGCATGCCGGACGTCCGGCAGTGTTTTGCCGTTTTTCAGGCTGCAACCTCTGGTCGGGCCGGGAAAGTGACCGGGCATCCGCGGTCTGCAAGTTTTGCGATACCGACTTTGTCGGCACCGACGGCGAACTGGGCGGCAAATACCCGGACAGCAGTACCTTGGCAAAGCAGATCGATTCCCTCTGGCCGGCCAGCTACGCCGGCAGCAAGTTTGTGGTTTTTACCGGCGGCGAACCGCTGCTTCAACTGGATCGGCCGCTGATCGACAGCATGCATGCCTGCGGCTTCGAAATCGCAATCGAGACAAATGGCACGCTGGATGTGCCGGCGGGTATTGACTGGGTATGCGTTAGTCCGAAGGCGGGATCCTTCCTGCGCGTCACCAGCGGCAATGAGCTGAAGGTCGTCATTCCACAGCAGGGCCAGGTGCTTGCGAGCTATGAAGACCTGGCGTTCGATCATCTTTATCTCCAGCCCATGGACGGCCCGCAGCTGGAAGCCAATACACGGCTGGCAATCGAACTCTGCAAGAAGAACCCGCGGTGGAAACTGAGCCTGCAAACGCACAAACTGCTGCACATTCCCTGAAAAATATGCTCACCATCACCCGTAAACTGGAATTCGATGCCGGCCATCGGATTCCCGATCATAAAAGTCAATGCCGCAACCTGCATGGACACCGTTACACGCTCGAAATCACACTGGTCGGGGCGGTCATCAGCGAGGAGGGCAGCTCCGACAACGGCATGATCATGGACTTCTCCGACGTCAAGGCGCTGGCGAAACAGCATCTGGTCGATGTCTGGGACCATGCTTTCCTCGCCTATGAGAAAGATTCCGCCGTACTGGAGTTTCTCGCCAGCATTCCCGGCCACAAGACGGTCATCATTTCTTCCATTCCGACAGTGGAAAACCTTGCACAGACCGCTTTCAATATCTTGAAAGCCGCCTACCAGGACAGATACGGCACCGGTCTGCGCCTGCATAAACTGGTGCTGCACGAAACACCCAACTGCTGGGCCGAAATAACCGATGCATGAGCCGATGCATGAGGCCTTCATGCGGCAGGCGCTGGACCAGGCACGTAATGCCTGGGCGCTTGGCGAAGTTCCGGTAGGTGCGGTTGTCGTCAAGGATGGCGAAGTCATCGCGACAGGGTTCAATCAGCCGATCGGAACGCATGATCCGACCGCCCATGCGGAAGTCGTGGCGTTGCGGGCAGCGGCGACGCTGCTGGGCAACTACCGGCTTCCCGGCTGCGTGCTCTACGTGACGCTGGAACCCTGCGCAATGTGCTCCGGAGCAATGATGCATGCGCGCCTGGCGCAGGTGGTTTACGGCGCCGCCGATCCGAAGACCGGTGTCTGCGGATCCGTGCTCAACCTCTTTGAGCAGGAAAAGCTGAATCACCATACCGAAGTGGTCGGCGGCGTGCTGGAAGATGAATGCAGCGCATTGCTGAAGTCCTTTTTCACGGAACGCCGGCGTCAGGCACTGCGTCGGGGTGTCGTTGCTCCGGAAGAAAAGTAAGCGCCGCTGGCATATGCCTTGCGTGGATGGACGGACATCACGGCACGGCCGCTGGAACAGCCTTGAGCCAGCCGTGAAACGAGCAGAAATGCACTGGCTCGTGTAAAGTCTTCCCGCTGCGCGCCCCTGCATGGCAGTTTCGTGGCGAGACGGAAATGTGCAGGCGCTCCAACACAGACATCGAATGCCCAGATCAAGCTCATCGTTCTCCACAACCGCATCAGCGTCTTCGTCCCCATCGTCGTCAAGCAAGCAGTCTGCGGCAGAAAACATCAGATCACCTGACTGGTGGCTGCTGGCTCTGGAAGGCCGTGCCCCGTGGGAACTCGGCGCCTCACTGCTCGCGGCGCCCATCCTGAGATCAGCGCCGAAAGGCGACGGCCATCCTGTGGTGGTGTTTCCCGGTTTGATAACCGGCGATCTCGCAACCATGGTGCTGCGCGGTTTCCTGGTGGAGCGCAGCTATGCCTGTTATGCATGGGAACAGGGGCTTAATCTCGGTCCGCGTCCCGGCGTCATCGAAGCATGCATCGAACGGGTTGAAAAATTGCGCCGCGAACATGGTCGCACCGTCAGTCTGGTCGGCTGGAGCCTGGGTGGTTTGTATGCGCGTGAAATCGCGAAACTGATACCGGGCGACGTGCGCCAGGTGATCACGCTGGGTACGCCCTTCGCCGGCGACCCGAAAGCGACGAACGCCTGCTGGCTGTATGAACTGGCCAGCGGCCTGCGCATCGAGGAAGATGCGCGGATCAGTACGCTGAAGGATCCGCCGCCAGTGCCGACTACGTCGATTTTCAGCCGGACCGATGGCGTGGTGGCATGGCAATGCAGCATGGAGCGGGAGACTGACCGGACCGAAAATATCGAGGTTCATGCCAGCCATATGGGCATCGGCGTCAATCCCTTGTCCCTATACGCCATCGCGGACAGGCTGGCGCAGCCCGAACAGCACTGGCAGCGGTTCGACAGAAACCGCTACGGCATCCTCGGGAAAATGTTGTACCGCGATCCGCATCGGAACGCTTCTAACTGAATCAAAGGGGAATGGTTTTGCCTGTCATTGAAAGTAACGGAATCCGGCTGGCGTACGATACGCTGGGGAACCGCAAGCATGAGCCGGTACTGCTGATCGCGGGACTCGGCCTGCAATTGATCTCATGGCCGGAGGAGTTTTGCAGAACACTTGCCGCGCAGGGATTCTATGTTATCCGCTTCGATAACCGGGACAGCGGGCTGTCGACCAAGATGGATCAGCTCGGCAAGCCCGACCTGGCGATGGCGTTCATGAAGTCGATGTTTCACATGCCGATCCTGTCCGGCTACACGCTGTACGACATGGCAAAGGATGCGACCGGTCTTCTGGATGCGCTCGAAATTCCGAAAGCCCACATCGTCGGCGCATCCATGGGCGGCATGATCGCGCAGATCATTGCCGGCACCGCGCCGCATCGTACGCTGACCCTGACCTCCATCATGTCGACCAGCGGCCGTCCGGGATTGCCCGGACCAACGATGGCGGCCAACAGCGCACTGCTGTCGCGGCCGAGCAATCCGCGTGACATCAACAGCGTGATCGACCATTTCGTACGCACGTTCCGCGTGCTTGGCAGCCCGGGCTATCCGACACCGGAGCCGGTATTGCGCAGGCAGGTCGAAGCCAGCATACGGCGCAATATCTGCCCCGCCGGCACCGCCCGGCAATTGCTGGCGATAGCCGCATCCGGCGACCGCGTTGCGATGCTGGACACCATCAGGGCGCGGACGCTGGTGATCCACGGCACGGACGATCCGCTGGTGCCGATTGCCTGCGGACGGGACACTGCGCGGCTGGTACGTGGTGCGATCCTGCATGAGATCAAAGGCATGGGGCATGATATTCCGCCGGCGCTGGAAGCAGGGCTCGCCCAGCTGATCGGCGCCCATCTGAAGGGTGAATTGATCGAGCATGCAGGCAACGCATAGAATTTCAGGCGTCCCCATCTTCGGTACGCCGTTTCCTGCCCCATGATCACGGCCAGTTATCCGCCCGCGGGCACCTGCGTGGCAATCGTTGCGCCCGGCGGCTACGCGGCGGACGGCAAGGCGCTTCCGCGTGCCGTCGCAGTACTGCAATCCTTCGGTTGCTTCGTCAAGCTCTGCCACGACCCGGCGGAACGCCATTTGCGTTTCGGCGGCGACGACGAGACGCGCCTCGCGCGTCTGCATGCCGCGGCGGCGGACCCGGAGGTCGATATTGTCCTGGCGCTGCGGGGCGGATATGGCATGTCCCGCCTGTTGGACAGGATCGATTTTACGGCGCTGGCGGCGAGTGGCAAGCTGTTCGTCGGCCATAGCGATTTCACCGCGCTTCATCTCGGAATGCTGTCCCGTACCGGCACCGTCAGCTTTGCAGGTCCGATGATCTGCGACGATTTCTCGCGCGAGGAGCTGAGCGGCTTCACGCTCCAGCAGTTCTGGCAATGCGTATCGGCGCCAACATGCACAATCGAGTTCAGTTCCCCCGGAAGCCCGCCGGCCGATCTGACGGGTACCCTGTGGGGAGGCAATCTCACCATGGTGACGCATCTGCTCGGCACGCCTTATTTTCCCGTTGTGGATGGGGGCATCCTGTTTCTCGAAGACGTGAACGAGCATCCTTACCGGGTCGAGCGCATGCTGCTGCAGATGTGGCATGCCGGTGTGCTGGCGCGGCAGAAAGCGATTGTGCTGGGAGATTTTTCGGCTTACCGGTTGAGCGATTACGACAATGGGTACGACTTCGATGCAATGCTGCGGTATCTCAGGGGGACGCTGGGGTTGCCGGTGTGGACCGGGTTGCCGTTCGGGCATACGCGGGACAAGGTGACCTTGCCTGTGGGTGGGGTGGGGCGGCTGGTGTCGGATGGCGAGGGGTGCAGACTGGAGCTTGGGGGGTATCCGTCTTTAGGCGGAAAGGGGAGTGTCATGCGCCGCTAGAAGTCGGGCGACGGGCGTACCTGTGGGGCTTGCAACGTAAAACCAGAGTTCTTTCCCCTCTTGCAAGGGGAAAGAAATTTTTCATGTGTTAACCGACGCTGCTGTTTCCAACCGCAGCCACCGTTATCCTCACCTTCAAACTCATGCTTTCCCCCTCCGCCAGCACCTTCAACCCCGGCCATCCCTCCATGTGAAACGCATCGATCGGCTGGGTGATCGGCTCATAACAAAAATACGGCAGATCCGGCGGGCGGTACATCAGGCTGTAGCCGGGCGAATCTTCCATCGTCATCGTCACCGACAAGCCGCGGTCGGGATAAGTGATCACCGCCTGTCCATCCCAACCATTGAAGCAGTTGTCGATCATCGGCCCGTTAAGCGGCGCAGGATTGTTGTAATCCCATGTCGGCGGAAACTCGGTGGCATAGGCAATCGGAATCGGGTCCTTGCCGGATAGCCATACGCCGGTCGTTCGCGCCTGCAGCAGCGTATCGGCATTGCGGACGAAATAGGGATGCAGCCCGAGTCCATAGGGCAGCGGCTGCTTGCCGAGATGGGTCACGGTCAGTTCGATCGCCAGTCCGTCCGGCAGAAAGGTAAAGGTCTCGACGCTTGCATGGTCATACGGATTGCCGTCGAAGCGATGCGACTCCAGCGCGAGGCGGATATGGCCGGCGGAGCGGTCCGCCACCCGCCATGGCTGCAGCCAGCCATCCCCGTGAATGGGATAGTCTTCGCCGTCGCGGTTGAGCTTGATCGGATGGAAGACCCCATCCTGCTCGAAGCCGCCGCCGGTGATGCGGTTCGACCATGGCGTCAGCGGAAAGCAGGCAACGGTATACATATCCGCCTTCGCGCCGTCCCAGGGCCGAAACAACGGCGTCCAGCCGTCGGCCGTTTTCCAGTCCCAGCCGGCGACGGCCCCGCCCAGTTCCGGTACGAGCCGCAGCCGTTGCGTATCGGATTGCAAGGTATAGATTTCAGCGTTCATGCGGGTCATCCTCGGAAGCGGTTTGCAGGTACGCCGGGAACATCGATATCGACGGCGAACAGTCCGCCTGCCAGCGGTTCGCGCTCAAGCTGCTCTTCCGACAGGCCGTTGCGGGCGCTGGTGATGTAAAGGGTGGTGAAGTTCGGACCACCGAACGCACAGCTGGTGATCTGGCTGCAGGGCAGGTCGATGGTTTTCATCACCTTGCCGCTGGCATCGTGGCGGGTCACCTTGCTTGTACCCCAATGCGCGATCCAGAGCCCGCCTTCGGCATCGGTCGCCATGCCGTCCGGCGACCCGTCTTCCTCATTGAATTGCAGGAACAGCCGCTTGTTCGAGATGTCACCGGAGTCGGGATCGAAGTCGAAGGCATAGACCCGACCGCGCGCGCTGTCGTTGTGGTACATCGTCCTGTAATCGGCCGACCAGGTGGGACCGTTGGTGACGATATAACCGGAATCCATTTTCTTGCATTCACCGCCCGGCGAAAGCCGGTAGAGCGAGCCCGCTTCCAATGTGCAGTTGAACTCGACCGTGCCTGCCCAGAAACGACCCTGTCCGTCGCATTTGCCGTCATTGAAGCGATTTTCAGGCAGATGCGCTTCCGGCTCAGCCACAGGGGTCAGTTCTTCGGTGGCCGGATTGAAGAATGCGAAGCCGTGCCGCAGGGTCATCACGAGGCCGTCGGCCGATTCGCGTTCGGCCACGGCGGAAATCTCCTGGTCGAACTGCCACGTCCGCTGTTCCTGCCACGGCGAGTAGCGGTGCAGGCGGCGATTGAGAATATCCACCCAGTACAGCGCCTGTTCCTTCACCGACCATAGCGGTCCTTCGCCAAGTTTCGCCTTGGCGTCCCATACACACTCGGGTGTTTTCATTGAATTCATCTCCCTTGCTACTGCTTGTTCAGCATGTCGTTAATGTGATTCGCGCGGCACCGGTGCGCCGCTGCTGCCGACCAGAAAATCCAGGTCGGCGCCGAGATGGGCCTGCTGCACATGCTCGACGTACATCTTCGCGTAGCCGCGATCCGGGCGTGGCGGCGGTGTCCACTCCGCCCTGCGCCTGGCGAGTTCGTCGTCACTGACTTCGAGATGCAGCGTGCGCTTGGAAACGTCCATCTGGATGATGTCGCCGTTGCGCACCAGCGCCAGCGGGCCGCCGACCGCCGCTTCCGGCGAGGTATGCAATACGACGGTGCCGTAAGCGGTGCCGCTCATGCGCGCATCCGAGATGCGCACCATGTCGGTAATGCCCTTTTGCAGGACCTTGGTCGGCAGCGGCATGTTGCCGACTTCAGCCATGCCGGGATAGCCGCAGGGACCGCAGTTCTTCAGCACCATGATGCAGTTTTCATCGATGTCCAGATTCGGGTCGTCCAGCTTCTCCCGCAATTCCTCGATCGATTCGAAGACCACCGCGCGGCCGCGGTGCGTCAGCAGATGCGGCGATGCGGCGGAAGGTTTGATGACTGCGCCGTTCGGCGCCAGATTGCCCTTGAGGATGGCGATGCCGGCACGTTCCTTGAACGGTTCTTCCAGCGGTTTGATCACCTCGCGGTTATAGCAGGGCGCCCCTTCGATGTTTTCCGCCAGGCGTCTGCCATTGGCGGTGAGTGCATTGCCGTGCAGTAGATGCTTGATCTCGGCCATCAGTGCCGGCAAGCCGCCGGCGTAATAGAAATCTTCCATCAGAAACTGGCCCGAGGGCTGCAGATTCAGCAAGCAGGGCATTTCGCGCCCGATGCGGTCCCAGTCTTCCAGTTTGAGATCGACGCCGATGCGTCCGGCGATCGCCAGCAGGTGCACCACGGCATTGGTCGAGCCGCCGATCGCGGCATTGACCCGAATTGCGTTTTCGAATGCTTCACGGGTGAGGATCTTGTCCATCGTCAGATTTTCCTCGACCATCTGCACAATGCGGCGGCCGCTGAGCTGGGCGAGACGGTTGCGCCGCGAATCGGATGCAGGAATGGCGGCGTTGCCAGGCAGGGACATGCCGAGCGCTTCCACCATGCAAGCCATGCTGGATGCCGTGCCCATCGTCATGCAATGGCCCGCCGACCTGTTCATGCAGGCTTCCGCCTCGGAAAATTCTTCCTGTGACATGGTGCC
>NZ_DASZBA010000179.1:0-29624 GCF_035944575.1 Noviherbaspirillum sp. | reverse complement strand
ACGGCTTCGATATCTTCGTTCTTGCGCCGTGCCGAACGCGTTGCCAGTTCCATCTCGGCCGCCGACAGCACCGCGTCGCCAACCAGGTGGTCGTACTTCGAACGGATCACCGTTTGCGGCTTCAGACGTTGCGTGTAGGCGATGGCCAGCGTCTTGCACAACTCCTTGAGCGCATCTTCCACGACCGTCGAAAAGGGCTTGCCGTCGGCGCTGTTGATGAGCTGGACCGCGCCCAGCAATTCATCGGCACGTTCATCGATGAATGGCGCAACCAGCATCTGCTTGGTGCGGTAGCCTGTGCGCTTGTCCACCTCGCGCAGGAAACGCAGTTCGGAAGAATGGGCGCGCAGTTCCGCTTCATCGTACACATCACGGATGTTGAGCGTCTTGCGGGTGAGGGCGACATAACCGGCGACGCTCTTGTCCGAGATCGGCAGCTTTAACTGGCTGAAGGAATTGAGGCCGGTCTTCACCTTCGACGCGATGGCGGTTTTTTCGTCGACGACGCCATAGATGGTGAGCCGGTCGCAGTTGAACAGATCGCAGATGTCCTGCGACAGGTCGAGCATGATTTCGTCGACATTGCTGGTCGCATGGATCTTGTTGGTGACCGACTGCAGCTTCTTGAAGAAATCCAGGCGAAGGTCGATGTCGTCCTTGCTAGCGGTGTTCGGTTTTGTGTCTGACTGTGCTCCGATAACTGCGCTCATATCATTGTCCATTTGTCATCGGTCCGGCCGGATCGGCCTGGCACCGGATCGCCGGATAGGCGGGAAGGGAACGGCGGGACAATCCCGCGGGAAGCATGGAATTCAAGGGAATCGAAGCATAGGTGTCTATCGAATCGATGCCGATTATAAATCGCGTTGCAAAAATGTAGCATCAATCCATGCCCGGTTTTTGCATATGACGACAATGGCGACATTGCGATGACATAAACAACGCAGCGTTACCGATTCCGTCTACAATCTCCCAAAAACCCCTCAGGGAGAGGATAAGATGGCCGTACCTCCATTCGTGCGCGCGCTCGCTCGCCGCACCGCATATTCAGTGCACACCGTTCATTCGGTATCCACTGCATATGCGTCATTTTCGTCATTCGCACCGCGCCTCGCGCACCCCAAGACGGACGCTGCGAGATGAAGCTGGAAGTATTAGGGTGCGCCGGCGGGATAGGCGGACACCAGAGATTCACTACCTGCCTCTGGCTGGACAGCGACATTCTTCTCGATGCCGGCACCGGCATCACCAATCTGGATATCGAACGCCTGGTCGGAATCGACCATATCTTCATCACTCATGCCCACCTCGACCACGTCGCCGGCCTTGCCCTCCTGGTCGACGCCGTGCGCGGCAAGCGGGCCGGGCCGGTCACCGTCCACGCCTCCGAGGACGTGGTGAACGGACTGAAAAAGCACCTGTTCAACTGGGTCCTCTGGCCCGATTTTTCGACCATTCCCAGTCCTGACGACCCGGTCCTGCAATGGGCGCCTTTCAAGCCTGGCGCAACCATCGAGATCAAGGGCCGGCAGATCACTTCCTATCCCGTCAATCACACCCGCGGCTCGGTTGCCTACCATGCGCATAACGGTACTGCCGGCGTGCTGTTTTCCGGCGACATGAGCTCGACGCCGGCGCTCTGGAAAGCACTGGCCGGCGATAGGCGCCTATGCAAGGTCATCGTTGATTGTTCGTTTCCGAACGCTGAATGCGAACTGGCGGAGAAGTCGATGCACTTCTGCCCGCAATCGCTGATCGCCGACATCCATGCGATGTCGCATTCGATCGAATTCCTGATCTACCATCTGAAGCCGGGACAGGAGGATCAGATCATGGAAGAGCTGCGGGTCGCAGGGGTGGACCGTCCGTTCACGGCGCTTAAGACCGGCGACGTATTCGTGTTCTGACGCGCCGGCACACTGAGGAGATCCCGCCGTGACGCAACCGACCCCTGCCGAAATCGCACAAAGACTGGAACGGCTGACGGAGCTGAGCGTAGAACTCAGCGCCAACAACGATGTCGCCTTGCTGCTCGAGCGCATCGTCCTCGCCGCCAAGAACATGACCCATGCCGACGGCGGCACGCTTTACCGGACCACACCCGACCGCAGGAGCCTGCGCTTCCACATCTCGATGAACGATACGCTCGGCCTGTATCAGGGAGGCGTAAGCGGCCAGTCGATCGATATCCCCGACTTGCCGTTGTTCACGCCGCTTGGCGACAAGGACCTTTCCGCCGTCGCGGCATATGCTGCCAACACCGGCACGTCGGTCAACATCGAGGATGTTTATCAAGCCGACATGTTCAATTTCTCCGGCATGCGGCAGTTCGACGAACTGTACGACTATCACTCCGAATCTTTCCTGACGGTGCCGATGCGTGACCACGAAGGCGAGCTGATCGGCGTGCTGCAACTCATCAATGCGAAGGACCCGGTCACCCGCAGGACGCGTTCTTTTTCCGAAACCGATCAGCGCTTTATCGAGGCGCTCGCGTCACAGGCCGCAATCGCCATCGCGCACCAGGAATTGATCGGCCGTCTCGAAAATCTGTTCGAGTCCTTCGTCAAGCTGATCAATATCGGCATCGGCGAGAAATCGCCGCATACCGGCAGGCATTGCGAACAGGTGCCCGAGCTGACGATGATGCTGGCCGACGCCGTGCACAAGACGAATACCGGGCCGATGGCGGGCTTCACGATGAATGATGCCGACCGCCGCGAGCTATGGCTGGCCGGCCTGCTGCATGATTGCGGCAAGATCGCCACGCCGGTGCACGTGGTGGAAAAATCGACCAAGCTGGAAACGATCTGCGACCGCATCCATCTGGTCGATACCCGGTTTGAAGTGCTCAAGCGCGATGCGGAACTGCGTGCCCTGCGCAAACGATATGCGGTGAAAAGCGATCCCCTGCGCGATGTCGAGATCGAACGTGATCTGGAACGGGAGCTGGCGCGTCTCGACGAAGACCGCGATTTCCTGCGTCGCGCCAACATCGGCAATGAAGGCATGAAGCCGGAAGACCAGGAGCGGGTACGGCGGATCGCCGCTTACCGATGGAAGGGACCGGATGGCGTGGAGCGCAATCTGCTTGACGAAGACGAAACCGAGAACCTCACGATCCGTGCCGGAACGCTCAACACGCAGGAGCGCGAGGTGATCAACCGGCATATCGACGTCACCATCCGCATGCTCGAATCGCTGCCATGGCCGAAGCATCTGCAGAATGTGCCCGAGTATGCCGGCGGTCACCATGAGCGCATGGATGGCAAGGGTTATCCGCGCGGCCTGCGCGCAGACCAGATGTCGGTGCAGGCGCGCATCATGGCGATCGCCGATATCTTCGAGGCGCTGACCGCGAAAGACCGGCCGTACAAGAAGGGGAAAAGCCTCAGTGAATCGTTGCAGATTCTCGGTGGTTTCCGGGAGC
Organism: Noviherbaspirillum sp.; assembly: GCF_035944575.1. GTDB lineage: Bacteria > Pseudomonadota > Gammaproteobacteria > Burkholderiales > Burkholderiaceae_D > Noviherbaspirillum. The sequence continues at coordinate 26,194 of NZ_DASZBA010000179.1, read as the reverse complement.
GCAACCACATCGACCCGGACCTGTTCGACATCTTCGTGCGCAGCAAGGTCTATCTCGACTACGCCCGGCGCTTCATGGACCCGGAGCAGATCGACGACGTCGACGTCAGCACCATTCCCGGTTATGTGCCATGAACATGCGCATGCTCCGGCGAATTTCGCAGGCTGCCGAACAGGATGGCGTAATGCCGCGTGAATTCGGCGCCGAGAAAGAAGATCTGCGCCGAGTAGTACACCCATAACAGCAGCGCAATCACCGACCCCGCCGCCCCCTGGGTATTGGCCAGCGCATTGTTGCCGAGATAGGCGCCGATGGCGTATTTTCCGAGGAGGAACAGCGCGGCGGTCCCGAGCGCGCCGATTAGCACATCCCGCCACGGCAGCCTTATTTGCGGCAGCAGCTTGTAGATGGCGGCGAACAGCGAGGCAATGATGATGAAGGACACGGTGGACGATACCGGTTGCAGGATATACGCAAGATCGCTCCAGTACTTGCCCCAGTAACTCTGCAGCATTGCCAGCGCCGCGCTGATCGTCAGCGACACCAGCAGTAGAAACACCAGCACCATGATCAGCCCGACCGATAGCAGGCGGGTGCGCAGGAACAGGACAAAACCGGATTTATTGACCGGCGGCACATGCCATATCTCGTCCAGGCTGTCCTTCAGTTCGCCGAACGCCGTTGTCGCGCCGACCAGCAGCACGCCGATGGCAATCGCCCCGGCGAGCAGGCCGGTATCCGTATCACGCGCATTCGCTAGCAATAGCTGGATTGCTTCGGCACCGGTGGGGCCCACCAGCCCGTTCAACTCCCTGAACAGGGCGCCACGCGCCGCTTCCCGGCCGAAGACCGCCCCGGCAATCGCGATCACGATCACCAGCAAGGGTGCCAGCGAGAACAAGGTGTAATAAGCCAGCGCAGCCCCTTTGCTCGCGGCCCGGTCTTCAAACCATGACGTGACGGTGCCGACAACCAGTGCACGCAGGCGTTTCGGTAAGGTGTCGGGTTGGGTAAGTTGCCTGATTGCCTGGTTCATCGTCCCTGGAAAAAATTGTCCTGTTGTTAATAAAGACCGTTCGCCATGGCAGGAGTTCGGTTTTCCGGGCAAGGCCATTGCATGGCTGAATCATGCGTATGGGAAATGCGAAAAAATTAAGTGCAACCACCTTGCAAATTTGGGTGAACCATCCATATGGATGGTAGTCAGATGGTGTATGGATGACTTGTACGGAAAATAAGGGGACCACAATGGCAACAAATAACAACGCAATCGTGAAAGCGGGCGACACGGAAAAAATTACGATCAACCTCGGCATGATCGATCTGGGCCAAATTGACCTGCTCGTCCAGGAAGGGTTTTATTCCAACCGCACCGACCTGATCCGTACTGCCATCCGCAACCAGTTGCAAGCCCATGCCGACGTGGTCAAGCAAACCGTGGCCCGCAAGAGTCTTGTGCTCGGGCTGCAACATTACTCTCGAACCGACTTGGAGGCGGTGCGGGATGCGGGACAGAAATTGCATATACAAGTGCTCGGCCTGGCGACGATCGCCGCCGATGTCACGCCGGAGCTGGCGCTCGCCGCCATCGACTCCGTCACGGTGCTGGGTGCCTTGCACGCCAGCCCAGCCGTCAAGGCCGCTTTGGCCGGACGTACTCACTAATCAAGGATTCACATGAAACTCGACGACAACATGTTCGCGAAACTGCGCGAAGCCACGCAACTGCTGCAAACCGCCGGCCCGATGGCCGCCACCGAGGCGATCCAGCGCGCTCTGCAGGGCATGCCTGCTGCGGAGGCAGCACAATCCGCCGATACGCCGCAATTCGCCAACCTGCATGACATCAACCCGATGCCCGATATGGCAGCGCATAAGGCAGCGGCTGCCGACATGCTGAAGCGCTTCCGTGCCGGTGCCAAAGGCGGGTGGCGCGGCGTCATGCAGGATGTGGAAGACGTGGAAGAAGTCAGCACCGATCCGGCACTGCCGGGGCAATTCCTGTCCCGTTCCTGTACGAATGCCGCCGGAACCCGCAAGTACAGGCTGTACGTACCGAGCGGATACAAGGACGAACCGCTGCCGCTGATCGTCATGCTGCACGGCTGCAAGCAAAATCCCGACGACTTTGCCAAGGGCACCAACATGAACGCCCTGGCGGAAGAGCACGGTTTTCTCGTCGCGTATCCGGGGCAGGTGCAGTCCGCCAACGGTTCCAACTGCTGGAACTGGTTCCAGGAAAAAGACCAGCAGCGCGATGCCGGCGAACCGTCGATCATTGCCGACATCACCCGCGAAATTATCCGCGATTACAAGGTCGATAGCGGCAAGGTCTATGTGACCGGTTTATCCGCTGGCGGCGCGATGGCGGTCGTGATGGGCACGGCATATCCTGATCTGTATGCGGCGATCGGCGTTCATTCCGGTTTGCCGCTAGGTAGTGCGCATGATGTGCCGAGCGCCTTCGCGGCAATGAAAAGCGGCGCGCAGGCGCCTGCGGTCATCAAGTCCGGCAAGCCCGTGCCGGTGATTGTTTTTCACGGCGATCGGGACAGCACTGTCAATAAGCGCAACGGTGAGCAGGTCATCGCGCAGTGTCTGGGCGGGGAGGGCGGCGCTTCGAACGCGGCCGTGGAAAAAGCCAAGTCCCCGCAGGGCAGGAGTTATACCGTGGCGCGACGCCAGGATGCGAATGGCAAGACTATTGCCGAACATTGGACGATCCATGGTGCGGGACATGCATGGGCGGGCGGAAAGAAGACCGGGTCGTACACCGATCCGAAAGGACCGGATGCATCCCGTGAAATGGTGCGGTTCTTTTTGGCGCAAGAAAAACCGGTGTAATTGATGGAGAAGCTGCCGGTGCGGCAACGCCGCACCGGCGCTTCCTTGCCCGCATGTCTTTGGGCCAGATAGAATTTCCTGCATTGGGTCAGAAAAATCCAGGGATCAAAGGCAAAGATCCAACTTTCATTTCCCGCCGAATCGCTCCACCAGAAAATCAATAAACACCCGGACTCTCAGCGACAGATTCCGCTGACTCGGATAAAACGCATACAAATCCGCCGGCGCGATTCTGTAGTCCGGCAGCACCACCTGCAGCCTTCCACTCTCCAGATACTTCGCCAGGTCCCATTCAGACCGCATCAGGATGCCGTGTCCATCCAATGCCCAGTTAAGCACCACATCACCGTCGTTGCTCGACAGCTGTCCGGCGACTTTCACCGTTTCGGTTTTGCGTCCCTTCGTCAGCCGCCATAGCGCCCCGGGGTCGTTGTTCTGCCGATGCACGATGCAATGATGCCGGGCCAGCTCGCCAGGCGTGGCGGGTTGGCCGAAGCGTTTCAGGTAGGCGGGCGATGCGCACAGAAAGCGGCGGTTGGGCATGATGCGCCGTGCGTTGAGCCTGCTGTCCGGCAGTTCGCCGAAACGGATGCCAAGGTCGAATGCTTCTTCCACCAGGTCGATGGGACGGTCGGTGAGTTGCAGTTGCACCTCCACGTCGGGATGCAGGCGGGCAAACACGGAGATGAGCGGTGCGATGGTCGTGCGGCCGAAGCCGAGCGTGGCATTGACCCGCAGCAGTCCCCTGGGCGTTGCGCCGCTGCTGGACACCAGTTCTTCCATCGCGCCGATCTCGGCAAGGATGCGGACGGCATGCGACAGATAGGTTTCCCCCTCGCTCGTCAGACTGACCTTGCGGGTGGTGCGGTTGACCAGCCGCACACCGAGGCGCTGCTCCAGTTGCGCAAGACGCTTGGTGACTGCAGGCGGCGTGACATTGAGTTCACGTGCGGTGACCGACAGACTGGCGTGTCGTGCGAGCAAGACGAAGAATTCGAGTTCGGAAGGAGAAGAACTTTTCACCTGAGGTTAATAATCCATGTCGTGACAGTGAATTATAGGCATGACCGGATTGCGTATGCTGACGGTCATGCATGCATCCGCAACGCACGTCACCATCCACAAGGAAATATCATGAGAATCGTCGACATTCGTGAAAAAACACTTCCCATCAGTTCCTCCATTCGCAATGCCTATATCGACTTCAGCAAGATGACGCTGAGCCTGGTCGCGGTAGTGACTGATACGGTGCGCGACGGCAAGCCGGTGGTCGGCTACGGATTCAATTCCAATGGCCGCTATGGGCAGGGCAACCTGATGCGGGAACGATTCATTCCGCGCATCATGGCCGCCACGCCGGAATCGCTGGTGAACACCGACGGCAGCAATCTTGATCCGCACCGGATCTGGAACTGCATGATGACCAACGAAAAACCCGGCGGCCATGGCGAGCGTTCGGTTGCCGTGGGGACGATCGACATGGCAATCTGGGATGCGGTCGCCAAGATCGAGGGCAAGCCGCTGTTTCAATTGCTGGCCGACCGCTACGGCGACGGCAAGCCGCAACGCAAGGTATTCGTCTATGCCGCCGGCGGCTACTACCATCCGGGACAGGATCTCGAAGCGCTGAAGAATGAAATGCGCAGCTACATCGACCGCGGATATACGGTGGTGAAGAAGAAGATCGGCGGTGCGTCGCTGGATGAGGACCTGCGCCGCATCGATGCGATCCTGAGCGTGCTGCAGGACGGGCAGAAATTGTGCGTGGATGCCAACGGCCGCTTCGATATGGATACTGCCATCGCCTATGCGAAGGCCTTGTCGCAGTATGACCTGTTCTGGTACGAGGAGGCTGGTGATCCGCTCGATTTCGAGTTGCAGGCGATGCTGCGCAATTACTATGAAAACCCGATGGCGACCGGGGAGAACCTGTTTTCAATGCAGGATGCGCGCAACCTGATCCGTTACGGCGGCATGCGCCCCGATCGCGACTGGCTGCAATTCGACTGCGCGCTCAGCTATGGACTGGTCGAATACCTGCGTACGCTGGACATGCTGCACCAGCACGGCTGGTCGCCGCGCCGCTGCATTCCGCACGGCGGCCACCAGATGTCGCTCAATATCGCCGCGGGACTGGGCTTGGGCGGCAACGAATCCTATCCGGACCTGTTCCAGCCGTTCGGCGGTTTTCCGGATGGCGTGCAGGTCGACAATGGACATATCACGATGCCGGACCTGCCGGGGATCGGCTTCGAAGCGAAATCCAACCTGTATAGCGTGATGCGGGAATTAGCTTCCTGACATGTTTTCATCGCATCCTGTTGTTGCCGGTAACAATAAGCGAATGTTGTTGCCGGCAATCAATATCTCTGCCGTAAAGTTGTGCTGAAATAAGCCGTTAGATAAAGATCATCTTGTTCATAACAGAATGATTGCCGCATCGCGGAATAAACAATAAGCAGAGGGGAGACAGCATGACGCACTTGCGTGCCGTGAGAATCGGTGCCCGGCTGGGCATCGGTTTCGGAATCATTCTTTTAATGGTCATCTGTGTTCTGGCGGCCGACGTCCTGATCAGCGCAAAGGCGCGCGACACGCAAAACCAGGGCCTGCGTCATGCCAATGCCAAGGCGGTGCAGGCTGGACTGATGCGCAGTGCCGTGCTCGAAGGCGGCATCGCGGCGCGCAATGTCGGACTTCAATACACCACTCCGAGCATGCTGAAGGAAGAAGAGAAATTCCAGCAGCAGCGGACAAAATTTCTGGAAGCGCAAAAGAAACTGACCGACCTGGGCCTGAGCTCTGCCGAAAAGGCGATCGTCGCCAGTATCGTGAGCCTGAATGCCCAAACCGATGCGCCGCTCAAGGAAGCGATGGAGTTGGTGAAGAGTTACAGCAATGAGGCGGCAGGCAAGCTGATCTCGTCCAAGATCGATCCGCTGAATCAGCAGGCAATCGCCGAGATCGACAAGCTGGTCAATCTGCAGCAGGCGGCCATCGACGGCCTGCTGGCAAACGCCGAGGCGGCTGGCCGGCGCCTGACGATGCTTCTCATCGGTATGGGGGTGCTGACGGTATTGATGGGCGGGATGTTTTCCTGGATGACGACGCGCAGCATCACGCGTCCGCTGCATGATGCGGTCGGCGTGGCGAAGCGGGTTGCCGGCGGCAGGCTGGGCACCCCCATCGAAGTCACCGGCAAGGACGAGACGAGCGAACTGCTGCGAGCGCTGAAGGAAATGGATGACAGCCTGTCGCGGATCGTCAGCCAGGTTCGCACCGGCACCGATGAGATCGGCGCCGCCTCCGACGAGATCTCCGCCGGCAACGCCGACCTGTCGAGCCGCACCGAGGCGCAGGCGAGCGCATTGGAAGAAACCGCATCGTCGATGGAACAGCTGACCCTGACCGTCAAGCAGAACGCGGAGAATGCCCGGCAGGCGAACCAATTGGTGCAATCGGCGTCCGGCTCCGCGGTGCAAGGCGGGGAAGTGGTCAGCCAGGTGGTACATACCATGGCATCCATCAGCGCATCGGCAAAGAAGATCGTCGATATCATCGGTGTGATCGACGGCATCGCCTTTCAGACCAACATCCTCGCGCTCAATGCCGCCGTTGAAGCGGCGCGTGCGGGCGAGCAGGGCAGGGGATTCGCGGTCGTGGCTGCCGAAGTGCGCACGCTGGCGCAGCGTTCGGCGCAGGCGGCGAAGGAAATCAAGGAACTGATCGGCGATTCGGTGAAGAAGGTGGAATCCGGCAATGCGCTGGTCGATGATGCCGGCAGGCAGATGGCGGAGATCGTCGCGGCGGTCCAGCATGTGGCCGGCATCATGAACGATATCACCGAGGCGAGCCAGGAGCAGAGCGCCGGCATCGAAGAAGTCAATCGCGCCATCGCCACGATGGACGAGATGACGCGGCATAATGCCGCCCTGGTGGAGCAGGCGGCAAGCGCGGCGGCGGCCATGCAGGGAAGGGCATCGACATTGGGCCAGGCCGTGGCGGCATTTGACCTGAGCTCCGCGGCGACCGTTGCGGGTGCCACGGTCGCGGCAAGGCCGGCGATATCGGCGGACCGCAACCAACGCGCGCCGCGCCTGCCGCGCTGAACGTGGCCGCGCGGCGGCTTTAGACGGTCGCGATGGGCGTTACCGGTGATCCCACCGCGCCTGGCAGCCGCAGTGGCGGCGCGGTCAGCATGAAGCGGTTGCGCTTGTTCGCGTGCAGCCACTCGGCCAGGTCATGCAGGTACCAGAGTTCTCCCAGCGGCACGCCAAGCTTGAACAGGCAATGGTGGTGCAGCGGCAGCAGCGATTTCTTGCCGGTGACCGTTACAGCCGGGTAGGCTTCGACCGCATAGTTGTCGGCGCAGATCGCGCTGATGCCGGAGTCGGTGATCCATTGCAGCAGGCGCTCGTCGCGTCCGTTCATCACCGAACAGCTATGGTGGAGCACATCGGGATCGGGGTCGCCGCCCATCGCCACTACCCGTTCCGCGAAACCGGTGCGCAGCACCAGGAAGTCGCCCGGCTCTACCTGCACGCCGTCCTTGGCCATCACCATGCTCAGCTCGTCATATCCCACCAGTTGCCGCGCATCGCCGAAATGCCGGTGGAGGTCGACCAGTACGCCGCGTCCCTGCATGCCGTGGGCCGCCATGTTTTCGATTCCCAGCGCATCGGCCTGTGACAGGTGCGGCCCGCTGCAGCCGCATTCGACTTCGGCGCCGTCATCCCGGTAGTCGAGCGGTCCCTTCACGTCGGCGTTTGCCCGGTAGCCGTTGTAGTACACCATCTCCGCATTGCCGTCGCCGTCCGCATCGAAACGCGCGCCGACATGGGCGAGCGAATCCCATTGGGTCGAGTACTGCAGGGAAATCAATACCTGGTCGTCCGAAATGATGTCGACGGCATCGGCATCCACCCGAGTCATCGGGAAATTCAGCATCGGCTTGCCGTCGCGGTAGGTCGGCTGCAAGCGCGGTGGATTGCGGCGCGGATTAAGCAGGTTGCCGCCCGGCAGATTCAGCGGCAGCGACAGGCAGAAGCTGCGGCCTTCACGCACTTCCGCCGCGCCCTTGAGTACCTGTTCCCGGTTGAGCATATTGACGCGTCCGAGCTGATCATCGGGTCCGTAGTCGCCCCAGTTCGATCCGGGTGGACGGTTTTTCCAGCGCATGCTTTGTCTCCTTTGTCTTTTGGCGGGAACAACGCTAACGCAGTCGCGCGAGCGCTGTCAATGAACTGAAACAAGATTCTGCTATGCGGAACTCATGGCTTCGCGGCGTGCAGCTGCAATGTCAGAAAGATGCCGAATGCGATCACGATGCAGCTGATGCCAAACGTGCCACGAAAACCGATGTGTTCGATCATCGTACCGGCGATGGCCGGCCCAAGAAATTGACCGCCGGCGAAGAACAGCGTGACGTAACTCGTCGCCAGCGGCGCCTGCTGCGGCTCCACCGTTTCACCGGCGACCGCAAGTACCGATGTGAACATGCCGGAAATGGTGCAGCCGAGGATGAAGTAATGCAGGGCAAACCCGGCAAACACCGGCCAGAACACGGGGATCAGCGTGCCGACCAGGGTTATCGAAACGGATGTCAGCAGTGATCGGGGGCGGCCGATGCGGTCCGACACCATGCCCCAAAGCGGGCCGGCGAACAGGGAAAGAATGCCCATCATCGCCGCCATCTTCGCGGCGGTCGGCGCCGGCAGGCCGGCATGGAGCGCGAAGCTGTACATGAACGTGGCCTGCGTGATGTAGGTAATCCCGATAACGCCGTAGAGCAGGCCAACCACGATCAGCTGGCGGTTGCGGTAGACAGCGCCTTTATCGATGCGGATCGCCGGACCTGCATGCACAGGCAGCCGCGGGAGGAACAACAGGACCGCCGCCACCGCCACCGCGCTCGGTATGGCAAATGCGACCCAGGTGACACGCCAGCCGCTGGATACATCGGTATTCAGGTAAGGCACCACGGCGCTGGCGATCAGGAGCCCCAGGCCGATACCGCTGTTGGTCAGGCCGATGATTGCGCCACGGCGCTGTGGAAATGCACCTGCCAGAAGCGAAATGACGGGCGTGTAGGCAAAGGCGGTGCCGAACCCGAGCAGCAACATGTAGATCAGCAGCAAGATGTAATGACTGGAAAGGCTCAAGCCGACAAATCCGGCCGTCGTCAGCGCTACGCCAATAAACACTGCCGCCCGGCCACCCCAGCGCGACGCGAATGCGCCGGCCACCATGACCAGGCACAAATACCCCAATGCGCTGGCGGTGCCGAGCGCGCCGGCCGCCTGGTAACTCAGCCCCAGATCCTCGCGCATGAAGGGCAGAATCAGTCCGAAGGATAGCCGCGCAAAGGCGACCGTGACGAGGGTAACCAGCATGCCGGTGAGCACCATCATGCCGGTTTGCAAGCGCTCAGTTCTCGTCATGCCTGCTCCCGGGGGGTGTGGAAATAACGGACGTGTGTCGATTGGCGAGGAATAAAAAGGGGAAGAGGGATGTGTTGACCATGATGCATCGAGCGGTGATTCGAGGACGAAGAAAAAGCCCGCAAGATGGTGCGGGCTATCCCGGCAGTCCGTTGTCTCCATGAAAGGTGGCCGACGATATCGGCCGCCAAAAAATTATTTATTGGACATACTGTAACCGGAAGCGGGAATTTGCGTCCGAGCCCAGGCACCGTGCGGCTTCCCGTGCGATCACGTTCGGCTGCTGCAGCGATCCCTGACGTCAGTTTGTGCTAGAATTTCAGTAATTCCTGAAAATTCAAAAGTCGATTGAAATGAACCTGACGCCGCTCGTGCAAACCTTCGTTCTCCATTTCGGCGAAATGGGCAGCCGTTGGGGCATCAACCGCACTGTGGGGCAGATCTACGCCCTGCTGTACGTCTCCGCCAAGCCGCTGAATGCCGATGAAATCGCCGAGTCGCTTGGGTTCTCCCGTTCAAACGTCAGTATGGGTTTGAAAGAGCTGGCGTCGTGGCAGCTCATCCGCCTGCAGCACCTTCCGAACGACCGCCGCGAATACTTTTCGACGCCCGACGATGTGTGGGCCATCTTCCGCACCCTCGCCGAGCAGCGCCGCAAGCGGGAAATCGACCCGACGCTGTCGATGTTGCGCGACGCCCTGATCCAGACCGCTACCAGCGACGAAGACCTGCATGCGCAGAAGCGGCTGCGGGAAATGCACGACCTGATCGAACTCGTCAGCGACTGGTTCGACGACATCCGGCATCTCGACACGCGCACGCTGGTGCAGTTGATGAAATTGGGGGCGAAGGCGCAGAAGTTTCTGGAACTGAAGAACAAGCTGACGTTGTCCGGTGGAGGAAAGTCCGGCAAGGACACGGGAGAAAATTGATGCCACCTACATACAGGTTCCCTCCCCCTTTCAGGGGGAGGGATAGGGTGGGGGTAGGGAGGTTGAGCTATTGCATGCGTTGGCTCGACCTCACTACCCCCATCCCAACCTTCCCCCTAAGAGGGGGAAGGGGCACGTCGCTCGACTCGCCACCACCAACGATTTTGCATCATCCCTTAACCTCGCAGAGCACACCATGACCGACGCATTCATGCTCGCCCGCATCCAGTTCGCGAGCAACATCACGTTTCACATCCTGTTCCCTACCATCTCCATCGCCCTCGGCTGGATGCTGCTGTTCTTCAAGCTGCGCCACAACAAGACCGGCGACGCCAAGTGGGCCGAGGCCTACCAATTCTGGGTAAAGATCTTCGCGCTGACCTTTGCGCTCGGCGTCGTCTCCGGCATCACGATGAGCTTCCAGTTCGGCACCAACTGGCCGGGCTTCATGGAAACCGTCGGCAACATCGCCGGCCCGCTGCTCGCCTACGAGGTCCTGACCGCGTTTTTCCTCGAAGCGACCTTCCTTGGCATCATGCTGTTCGGCGCGAAGCGCGTATCCAGCCGCGTCCATACGCTGGCGACGCTGCTGGTGGCCGGCGGCACCACGCTGTCCGCATTCTGGATCATCGCTCTCAATTCCTGGATGCACACGCCGGTCGGCTTTGAAATGATCGACGGACGCGCGCATGCGACCGACTGGCTGGCCATCATCTTCAATCCGTCGATGCCCTACCGTTTGACCCACATGCTGATCGCTTCCGGTCTTACTGTCGCTTTCCTGGTGGCAGGCATTTCGGCCTACCGCTGGCTGCGCGGCGACCGCACACCGTCGGTGATGGCTGCGCTCAGGAGTGGCGTGACTGTCGCGGCGCTGCTGATCCCGGTACAAATCCTGGTCGGCGACATGCACGGCCTGAATACGCTGGAGCATCAGCCGGCGAAGATCGCCGCGATGGAAGGCGTCTGGGAAACCGAGCGCGGCGCGCCGCTGCTGCTGTTCGCCGTTCCTGACGAGAAGGAAAGGACGAATCACTTCGAACTCGGTATCCCGAAAGTCGCCAGCATTATCCTGAAGCACGACGCAGAGGGTGAAATCAAGGGCCTGAACGACTTCGGCGACAAGCATCCGCCGGTGGCGCCGCTGTTCTGGGGATTCCGCGTCATGGTCGGCACCGGCGTGCTGATGCTCGCCGTCTCCTGGCTGTGCGCATGGCAGCTCAAGCGGCGCGGCGATGTCACGCCGTGGACGGCACGCGCATTGGTTGCCATGAGCTTCTCTGGATGGGTGGCGACGGTGGCCGGCTGGTATGTCACCGAAATCGGCCGCCAGCCGTATCTTGTCTACGGCGTGCTGACCACGGCGGAGGCGGTGTCGAGCGTTCCCGCACCGTTGATCGCCAGTACGCTCGCCATGTACCTCGCCCTGTATGCGGGACTGACCATCGCCTACATCACTGTGCTGTTCCACCTGGCCCGCAAGGCCGGCTACGGCAAACCTGCCCAACCCTTGTATCCGGAGCCGCCGGCTGTCGGCGCCACCGGTTCCCTGCTTGGAGAAACACGTCATGCCTGAACTCTCTCAACCCGGCGGCTGGCTGCCGCTTGTTTTCCTCGCCCTGATGGGCGTGGCCATGATGGCCTACGTGATCCTGGACGGCTTTGATCTCGGCGTCGGCATCTTGCTGCGCCGCGCCGGCGATCCCGACAAGGACACGATGATCGCGTCCATCGGCCCGTTTTGGGATGCCAACGAAACCTGGCTGGTGCTGGGCGTCGGCATCCTGCTGGTAGCGTTCCCCCTGGCCCATGGCGTCATCCTCGGCGAGCTGTATCTTCCGGTGGCATTGATGCTTGCGGGCCTGATTTTGCGCGGCGTCGCATTCGACTTTCGCGTCAAGGCGCGGGATGACCACAAGCATGCATGGAACATGGCGTTCTACGGCGGCTCGGTCCTCGCCACTTTCGCGCAGGGACTGATGATCGGTCTGTATATCGTCGGCTTCGACCACGGCTTGCCGCAGATTGCCTTCGCCACGTTCACCGGCCTGGCATTGATCGCCGGCTATGCATTGCTCGGCGCCACCTGGCTGATCATGAAAACCGAAGGAGAGCTGCAGCAGAAGGCAGTCGCATGGGCGCGCGGCAGCCTGCTGTTCTGCGCACTGGGCATTGTGGCGGTATCAATCGTGACACCGCTGGTGAGCCAGCAGATTTTCGATAAATGGTTTTCCTTCCCCAACATCCTGCTGCTGGCGCCAATCCCGGCGATGACGGCAGCCCTCTTCGCGTTGACGGAGTATGTCCTGCGCAGGCTGCCAGCGACGCTGGCGAAGGGGAGGGAGACCTTGTGCTGGCTGCCGTTCGCGGCAACCGTCGGGATCTTCCTGCTGGCGTTCAACGGCCTTGCCTACAGTCTGTTTCCGTACCTCGTCGTCGACCGGCTCACCATCTGGCAGGCGGCCAGCGCACCGGAGTCGCTGAAGATCATCCTGTTTGGCGTCATCATCGTGTTGCCGACGATCATCGGCTATACCATTTTTTCCTATCGGGTATTCTGGGGTAAGGCGCGCGAACTCAGCTATCAATGAGGCACGCGTGATTGGCGTTCATCTTCCTGTTGGATGAACCAATCAAAATACCGGCCGGTCTGACGGGATCAAGCCGCCCTCGTCGGACCGGCGCATTCAACCGGTCAGGAAACATGGAGAGATTGCCCCCGGACTATGTCGAACAGTCCGCCGTAGATGCAAAGCATGGAAAGCTTCCCGCATACAACGCCTTCGCGCTGATGCTGGCCGCGCTGGCGATGCTCGGCCCGTTTTCGGTCGACACCTACCTGCCGGCCTTTCCCGATATTCAGCGTACGCTGCAGGCAAGTGCGATCGAGGTGCAGCAGACCCTGACCGCCTACATGTTTTCTTTCGCACTGATGATCCTGTGGCACGGCGCATTGTCCGATGCGTTCGGCCGGCGCAACATCGTTCTCGGCTCGCTCGCGGTTTTCGCGGTTGCATCTCTTGGATGCGCGGCGGTGCACAGCATCGAATACCTTTGGGCATTCCGCATTCTGCAGGGCATATCGGCAGGCGCCGGCATCGTGATCGGACGCGCCATCATCCGGGATGTGTACACCGGCGCGCCGGCCGCGAAGCTGCTGTCGGTGGTGACGATGATCTTCTCGGTCGCGCCGGCGATCGCCCCGGTCCTCGGGGGCTGGATCGTCAAGCTGCTCGACTGGCGATCGATCTTCCTGTTTCTGTTCGCCTATACCGTTCTGCTGCTGTGGGTATGCTACAAAAAGCTGCCCGAGACCCTGCCGCCGCTCAAGCGCCAGCCGTTCAATCCGCAATCGCTGACGAGGAATTACAAGCAGATCTTCCGCTCGCCCCTGTTTCACCTGAAAGCGGGCACGGTCGCGTTCAATTTCGCCGGCCTGTTCCTGTTCATTGCCGCCGCGCCGGTGTTCATCACCGAGCATCTCGGATTGGGGCCGGATCAGTTCGCCTGGCAATTCGTGCCGACGGTGGCGGGCATTTTCTGCGGCGCGTTCACAGTCAATCGTGTTGCCGGCACACTCCCTGTCGCGAAACAAGTCATGATCGGATTCTGTTTCCTGATCGGCGCCGGCGTCGTCAATGTGCTCTATCACGCAGTGTTCCCACCCTCGCTGCCTTGGTCGGTGGCGCCGTTCTTCTTCTACGCGTTCGGCATGTCGGTGGTCGCGCCCGCAGTCACCTTGCTGGTGCTTGATCTCTTTCCGGAGATTCGCGGCACTGTCGCTTCATGCCAGTCGTTTACTCAAACCATGCTTGCCGCTGTCGTATCGGGCGTCGTGGCCCCGATGCTGTCACACTCGGTGTTGTGGCTGGCTGCGGGACAGCTCGCATTCACGCTCATCGGCTTCGCATTGTGGACAATCGGCAAGCGGTATCATCGAGCCCGAGCTGTCCGACCATAAACGCCAGTCAATGGCCGGTCCGAGAAGAAACAAGCAGAGGAACACAAAGGAAAACAGAAATGGCGATGAATACAACTTACGCATCTGCCGAACCGTCACGCGCCGATATCGATGCGATGAAAGGGCCTGCGCTGGTGGAGTTCGGCGCACCCTGGTGCGGATTCTGCCAGGCGGCACAGGCACCGCTCGCCGCAGCCATGGCAAACCACCCGAATGTGAAACACATCAAGATCGAAGACGGCAAGGGCAAGGCGCTGGGCCGCTCGTTCCGGGTGAAATTATGGCCGACCCTGGTTTTCATGAGCGACGGCGTGGAAACCGCGCGCCTGGTCCGACCAGACAGCGCTGACGAGATACGCCAGGCGCTCGCCGGAATCGACAGCGGCGCATAAGAGATCCGCTGCCGAGCCCCCGTTACTGCTTACTTTTCCTTGCCGGCCACCGCCGCCACGTACGTTGCGAGTGCCGAGATCTCCGCATCGCTCAATGTTTTGAACGCCGGCATTTAACCGGTTCCGTTGCGGATCGCTTTTTCGACTCGGGATGCATCCGGTTCGGTCCGATCTCACCGGCCGCACCGGCATGCTTGAGCGTGTGGCATACCGCGCAGCCGGCGCGGCGACCTGAGTGAACAGCTTCTTGCCATCCTCCAGGCCGGTTTGGGCGAAGACTGTGCCTGTCGCTGCCAGCATGGCGATGCCGGACAAGGTGTTCATAAAAAAGCGCATTGGATCTCCGTTCCGCAGGCCGTCAGACGACGGTGATCTTGAGCGCATGATCGCGCCAGCTGCTGTTGTTGTAGCCGCTGGCGTTTTCCAGCCGCTCCTCCGGCTGCTGATTGCGCTCGGAATCCGTCGCGCGGCTCGCTACCGTGTATTCGCCCGCAGGCAGTTTCACCGCCAGCACGAACTGCCGCCATGCATACCGGCCGAGATCAGGGCCGACGAACTTCGCTTCCCTCCACGTCTTGCCGCCGTCCATGGACACTTCAGGACCATCGCCGTGGTTTCCAGACCCATTCCCTTGAGTTCCTTCATGGTCAGCTCGCGCGGGTTTTTCACGCCTTCGACAGTCACTTCCCAACTGTCACGATCGGTAACGATGGATGCATCCGGGGCTGGGAGGTTATTGCGGATATAGAGCTGGTCGGTGGGCGTGATGATGCTGGTGCCTAACGCGGTGCGCTTTGTCTCCAGTGTGCTGCTGGTATGAACGATCAGCGCGTTCGGATCCTTCCAGGCAACGTAGGGCGGCAGCGGTTTCGCGGCAGCCGCCGCCTGTGCGATGGCGGTCTTCGAAAAGCCGGCCAGACCTGCCGCGGCGACGGCTGTTGCGCCGCCGGCAAGCAGATTTCGGCGCTGCGGATTGGCGGGGGATCGATCTGCCGTACCCATGATTCGTCTTATCATGTCTGTCTCCCTTGTGTTGATAATTGTTCTGTGATGCGGCCTTGGGCATTGATGTGCATCGCCGAGCCGCTCGGCTTAAGCCAAAGCAATTATCCGAGCGCCGGAGGCGTGTTGACGAAACTGCGGCGTGCAGTACACCGCTACAAGGGTAACGGCGGCAAACAGGGGAGGATAGGGTGAAGTGAAGTCGCAACAAGGACTGAAGGACTCCGGCTTGCTGAGAGGCTGACAGCGCTGTCAGCCCTTTCCTGCATTCGATGCAGCAGGCTTGATGCCTAAGCTGCACCGGCGTTCGATGCCGCTTAAGCGAAGTTCTTTCCGACGAAATCCCAGTTCACGACATTCCAGAATGCTTCGACGAACTTCGGACGGGCATTGCGGTAGTCGATGTAGTAGGCGTGTTCCCACACGTCGCAGGTCAGCAGCGGCTTGTCGCTTGTCGTCAGCGGTGTGCCGGCGTTGGATGTGTTGACGATGTCCACCGAGCCGTCGGCCTTCTTGACCAGCCAGGTCCAGCCGGAGCCGAAATTGGTGACGCAGGACTTGGTGAATTCTTCCTTGAACTTATCGAACGATCCGAATTTCGCATTGATCGCATCGGCAACCGGGCCGGTCGGCGCGCCGCCGCCATTGGGCGTCATGCAGTTCCAGAAGAAGGTGTGATTCCAGACCTGGGCGGAATTGTTGAATACGCCGCCGGATGATTTCTTGATGATGTCCTCGAGGGACGCGTTTTCGAAATCGGTGCCTTTGATCAGGTTGTTCAGGTTGGTCACGTAAGCCTGATGGTGCTTGCCGTAGTGGAACTCGAGCGTTTCCTTGGAAATGTGCGGCTGCAGGGCTTCCATCGGGTAGGGCAGGGGAGGCAGAGTATGTTCCATGGCATTCCTTTTCGATTGTTGGAGGAGGATGTTTTTTTTGAAAGACCACAATTGTAAGTCGGATGCCGTCCGGCTGCATCGTGGCAGCGCTGTACGGAGATCAAAAAATCATTCAAGCAGCGATTGCACGCTTGCAATACCGACTTCCGCGCTGCCGTCCGCGAGGCGGACAGTCACTATCTCGCGCGGACGCAGCGCATTGGGCGAGCGGATCACACGGCCCTTGCCGTCGACCACCATTGCATAACCGCGCTCCAGGGTGCGTTGCGGATTGAGCAGTTCCAGTTGATCCGATAACGCATCCAGGGCCTGCCGCCGCTGCGCGTTGGCGGTGGCCATGCTGACGTCGAGACGGCGGGCGATGCTCTCCAGGCGGGCGCGTTGGGCCGAAGTGTCCGGCAGCCGGGCCACGAGCCGGGTACGCAGGTTGGCCACTGAAAACCGCGCCTGCTGCAGCGGCATGCGTGTCGCATGCCTGAGCCGGTGCTGCAATCCTGCAATGCGCATGCGTTCATGGGCGATATGCGCCGACGGACTGACCAGCCGCCGCGACAGCCAGTCGAGTGTCTGGGCTGCATCCATCATGCGGCGCTTCATGATCCTGACCAGATCTTCCGCGTGCATGTCGAGCGTGGCGAGCCAGTCGGCACGCGGGGTCGCGGCAATCTCTGCCGCGGCTGTCGGCGTGGGCGCCCGCAGGTCGGCGGCGAAGTCGGCGATCGTGACGTCGGTTTCATGGCCGACGCCGCAGATGACCGGTATCGCACAGTCGGCGATGGTACGCGCCACGACTTCTTCGTTGAACGACCACAGATCCTCGATGCTGCCACCGCCCCGGCAGACCAGCAGCACCTCGCATTCCGCCCGCGCCGATGCGGTGGCGATCGCCTGTGCAATTTTCATTGCCGCGCCTTCGCCCTGAACAGGGGTGGGATAGAGGATCACTTGCACGTGGGGTGCGCGCCGCCGCAAGGTCGCCAGGATGTCACGCAATGCCGCCGCTTGGGGACTGGTGACGATGCCGATCGAACGGGGGAAGACCGGCAGCGGGCGCTTGCGTTGCGGATCGAATAATCCTTCGGCATTCAGTTGTTCTTTCAACCGCAGGAAGGCCTCGTACAGGTTGCCGACGCCGGCCCGCCGCATGGCTTCGACGTTGAGCTGGTAGTCGCCACGCGGCGCATACAGCGTGACCAGTGCGCGCACTTCGACCTTGTCGCCTTCGCGCGGCATGAAGCCGGCATATTGCGCGCGTCCGCGGAACATTACCGAACGCACCTGCGCTCCGTTGTCCTTGAGCGTGAAGTACCAGTGTCCGGATGCCGCACGGGTGAAATTCGAGATCTCGCCCGATACCCAGGCAAGCGGGAAACTGCGTTCCAGCATCCGCGCCACCGCCTGGTTCAATTCCGAAACCGTCAGTACAGGCGGCGCCGCGCCGTTGTTTTCAAGTGCATCGCTAGGTTTCATGCGGTCTTCCGGGGCAAAACCTGTCCACAGGCGCATGAATACGTCATCTTGCGGTCATAAATAATTGTGCTCAAACGATCTCGCAATAACTGTTTGATTTAAAGGATGTAATTACATGCGGACCATGCAGCGGGCATCAATTTCATAGTGAATTTGTCAAGCTGTAGCATGTGATAACACAACTTGTTCACATACTTGTCCACAGTCGTTGCGCAAAAACCTTTTCGTTGAATTTCCTTGCCGGGAGGCTTGATCACGCTGCGTCTACACGTTACATTCTGCATCCGACTGAAATGAATCAAGGAACCTGTTTTGCTCGCCATCATTCAAGCTGCCGGCTGGCCCATCTGGCCGTTGCTGATTGCTTCCGTCATCGGACTGGCACTCATTATCGAACGGATATTGTACCTGCGTCGCCGTCGCATCCTGCCGCCGAATCTCCTCGATGAAGTGATCCGTGTTTACCATAATGGCAAGATCGGACCGGAGGTCGTCAAAAACCTCGAACAGAATTCTCCATTGGGGAAAGTCCTCGCCGCCGGACTGCGCAATGTCGACGCGCCACGCGACGCGATGAAGGAATCGATCGAGGAAGCCGGGCGCGGCACGGCGCACGAACTCGAGCGTTTTCTGACCACGCTCGGCACGATTGCCACGCTGGCCCCGCTGATGGGACTGTTCGGCACGGTAGTCGGCATGATCGAAATTTTCGGCGCCCAGGAAGCGGTCGGCACCAATCCGGCCCAGCTCGCCCACGGCATCTCGATCGCGCTGTACAACACCGGTTTCGGCCTCGCCATCGCGATGCCCGCGCTAGTGTTTTATCGACATTTCCGCGCGCTGGTCGACGGTTTCATTGTCGACATGGAACAACAGGCAGTGAAGTTTGTCGACATCGTGCACGGCAACCGCAAATAACCTCCGATAAAGCCCGCTGAAAGAACGCCGACATGGATTTCCGCAAAGGTCGGGGCCGCGAGGACCCCGACATCAACCTGATTCCCTTTATCGATGTGCTGCTGGTGATCCTGATCTTCCTGATGGTCACCACCACCTACAGCAAGTTCACCGCACTGCAGATCACGCTTCCCACCGCCGACGCGGAAAAGGCGCTCCAGCAACCGACGGAAATCAATGTCGCCGTTGATTCCCAGGGACGTTATGCAATCAACAATGCCAGGACGGCGGTCCGCGATGCAATGGGCCTGGCGGAAGAACTGAGAAACACTGGGACCGAGAAGGGGGCTGCCGTGAAGGATGCCGTCGTCATCATCAACGCCGACGCGACGGCGGCCCATCAATCCGTCATCAACGTGCTGGAGGCGGCTCGCCTGGCCGGGTTCGACAAGGTCACCTTCGCCGCCCAGACCAGCGGCAAGCGGTAAGCCGGCGCCGCTGCCGGCAACGCTCACCGGTTCGCACCGCGCCGCCGCCTACATGACCAGCCCCGCTCAACGGCCGCGAATCGAATCCGCGCTGATGCGCATCTGGATGGGGCGCGGCCCGGTCGCATGGCTTCTTCTGCCGGTATCTTTGCTTTTTCATTTGCTGGTGGCGCTAAGGCGCAGCCTGTATCGCCGTGATTGGCTGCGTAGTGTGCGTCTTCCGGTGCCGGTCGTGGTGGTAGGCAATGTGTTCATCGGCGGCACCGGCAAGACGCCATTCACGATCTGGCTCGTCGAGTCGCTGCGCAAGGCAGGTTATACGCCGGGCGTCGTCTCGCGCGGATACGGCGCCAACGGAACCGACCCGCGTCCCGTTCTTCCGGACGCACTGGCCGGCGATGTCGGCGATGAGCCGCTTCTTATCGCCCGGCGCGCGCAATGCCCTGTCATGGTCGGACGCGACCGGGTGGCGGCTGCGCAAGCCCTGCTGCATGCACATCCGGAAATCAATCTGGTCATTGCCGACGACGGCCTTCAGCATTATCGTCTGGCGCGCACCGTGGAAATCGTGCTGTGCGACAGCCGTGGTGACGGAAACGGCTGGCTGCTGCCTGCCGGGCCATTGCGTGAACCGGCATCGCGGCCAAGGGACTTTACCGTGGTCAATGCTGCGGAGCCGACGCCGCTGCCGCCAGGTACCGTGCGGATGGTCCTGGAAGGGAGCCATGCAGAGCGCCTGATCGATCGCTCGCAACGTACCGATCTGGCCGCCTTGGCGGGAACTGCGGCGACCATTGCCGCAGCCGCCGGTATCGGCCACCCGGCACGCTTTTTCTCGATGTTGCGTTCTGCCGGCCTGGCGTTCACCGAACTGCCGTTGCCTGACCATCATGATTTCACCGGAAATCCATTTTCCGGCCTTACCGCTGATGTCATCCTGATCACAGAGAAGGATGCAGTAAAATGTCAGCAAAATAACGAACTCAAGAACGACCCCCGCTTATGGGTCGTGCCTGTCACAGCGCGCATCGACGCCGCGCTGGCCGAACATATTGTGGAGAAATGTCGTGGATGCCCGACTGCTTGATATCCTGGTTTGCCCGCTTTGCAAGGGGCCGCTTCAATACGACAAGGGCGCGAAGGAACTGATTTGCCGCGCGGACAAGCTGGCTTATCCTATCCGTGACGACATCCCGATCATGTGGGCCGACGAGGCGCGCGACCTGAACGACACGCCGGGCTCTACGCCCGTCGCAGGCTGAGCACCCAGTTGCCGCTTCCAGATGTCATTCATCGTCATCATCCCGGCACGCCTGGCGTCCACCCGATTGCCTAATAAACCGCTTGCCGACATCGGCGGCAAGCCAATGGTCGTGCGGGTCGCCGAGCAGGCTGCCAAATCCGGCGCCGCCCGCGTAGTGGTCGCCGCCGACCACGAAGACATCCTGCGGGCCTGCTCCCAGCATGGAGTAGCGGCGAGCATGACGCGAGCCGATCATCCGTCCGGTACCGACCGCATCGCGGAAGTCGCGGCCCGGATGGGACTGGCTGCGGAGGATGTCGTGGTCAATGTGCAGGGCGACGAACCGCTGATCGACCCCGGCCTGATCGCCGCGACCGCCGCGCTGATCGACGGTGGCGTGCCGATGGCGACGGCTGCGCATCCGATCGACGAAATTGCCGATATTTTCAATCCGAACGTGGTAAAGGTCGTGCTCGACAAAGCGGGCAGGGCGTTGTACTTCTCGCGTGCCACCGTGCCCTGGCATCGTGACGGCTTCGCCGCCTCGCGGGAAGCGGTACCGCCCGGCTACCGGCCGTTGCGCCACATTGGTTTGTACGCTTACAACAACGCATTCCTGCAAACCTACCCGACACTGGACGCCTCTCCGCTGGAGCAGATTGAGGCGCTGGAACAACTGCGGGTGTTGTGGCACGGGTATTCGATCGCCGTTCACCTGACGCCCGGCGCTCCGGCGGGCGGCGTGGACACACCTGAGGATTTAATCAGGGTGCGGCGCAGTTTCGTCGGGTGAGTGGGTAAAAATCAAATACCGATCGGCGGTTTGGTGAAATTCTGTGGTAAGTTTCGTGCAAAGTTAATATGGTAAAACGCCATTCCGCACGGCGGTTTTCGTCAGCCATCGCAAAGAATTTAAAACTCGTTTAGGAAATCTCATGCGCCTCATCCTGTTAGGAGCGCCTGGTGCCGGCAAGGGCACGCAAGCTAATTTCATCAAGGAAAAATTCAATATTCCGCAGATCTCGACCGGCGACATGCTGCGCGCCGCGGTCAAGGCTGGCACACCGCTTGGCATCGAAGCCAAAAAAGTGATGGATGCGGGCGGGCTGGTTTCCGATGACATCATCATCGGCCTGGTGAAAGACCGCCTGAAGCAGCCGGATTGCGCGAAAGGGTATTTGTTCGACGGCTTCCCGCGCACTATTCCGCAGGCTGACGCGATGAAGGAAGCCGGCGTGGCCATAGACTACGTGCTGGAAATCGACGTTCCGGACGCGGCCATCATCGAGCGCATGAGCGGTCGCCGGGTGCACCAGCCGTCGGGCCGCACCTATCATGAAAAATTCAATCCGCCGAAAGTGCCCGGCAAGGACGACGTCACCGGCGAAGAGCTGATCCAGCGCGACGACGACAAGGAAGAAACCGTCAAGAAGCGCCTCGCCGTCTACCACGAACAGACCGAAGTGCTGGTGGAGTATTACAACAAGTGGTCTTTGGCCGGCACGCCGGGCGCGCCGAAATACCGCAAGATTTCGGGGGTCGGTCCGGTAGAGACGATTCGCGACAACGCATTTGCCGCACTGGCAGGCTGAACAAAAAGCGGACCTTGGGTCCGCTTTTTGTTTGTAGTGTGTGAAGTATTGATTTCATCGTTTGGTTCCCGTTACGTCTGTCGCAGACAAATTCGTAACGATAAGTTTTGCAGTACGCAGCACTCGCAGGACGACGACAGCAAATGCCCGCCCATACTGGCCGTTTGCCGCCGCCGTCCTCCGAATTGTCGTCATTGTTTTAACTTTGTAGTGAACAACAAGGAGGAGTCGATATGGCAGCAGCACTATGGTTTACCGTGGCCTGCGGCGTGATTGCCGTTATCTACGGATTGATGTCCAGAAGTTGGATTCTGAAGCAAGATCCCGGTAATCCACGTATGCAGGAAATTGCTGCTGCCATTCAGCAGGGGGCATCCGCATATCTTGCCCGGCAATATCGCACTATCGCCCTTGTCGGCGTTGTGCTTTTCATTGTAATGGCCATCGTTCCCGGGCTCGGCCTTTCCACTGCTTTCGGATTCCTGATCGGCGCCGTACTGTCCGGTGCCTGCGGATTCATTGGCATGAACGTGTCGGTACGCGCAAACGTCCGTACCGCGCAGGCCGCCACCAGAGGCATGAACGATGCGCTCAATATCGCCTTCAAGGGTGGGGCGATCACCGGCATGCTGGTGGTTGGCCTTGGTCTGCTCGGCGTGACGTTGTTTTACTGGGTGCTGACGTCGATGGGAAACGGTACCGCGACAACCGCGCATGACGTCCTCAAGCCGCTGATCGGTCTCGCATTCGGTGCGTCACTGATTTCCATCTTTGCTCGTCTTGGCGGCGGCATCTTCACCAAGGGTGCCGACGTCGGCGCCGACCTTGTCGGCAAGGTCGAGGCTGGCATCCCCGAGGATGACCCGCGTAACCCGGCGGTGATTGCCGACAATGTCGGCGATAACGTCGGCGACTGCGCCGGCATGGCCGCCGACCTGTTCGAAACCTATGTCGTTACCCTGATCGCCACCATGCTGCTCGGCGCCTTGATGATCACCGGTTCGGAAACCCAGGCAGTCATGTATCCGTTGCTGCTCGGCGCAGTGTCCATCCTCGCATCCATCGTCGGCTGTTCGATGGTAAAGGCCAAGCCCGGTAAGAAAATCATGTCGGCGTTGTACACGGGATTGTGGTGGGCGGCCGGCCTTTCGCTGATCGGCTTTGCCGTCGTCACCTGGCAGATCTGGCCGGACCAGGCCATGCGCATGAGCATGATGGGCTCGACCGTGGTCGGTATCGCGCTGACCGGCATCATCGTCTATATCACCGAGTACTACACCGGCACCGATTTCAAACCGGTGCGCCACATCGCCGAAGCATCGACCACCGGCCACGGCACCAACATCATCGCGGGCCTCGGCGTATCGATGAAATCCACCGCCTATCCGGTTCTCGCTGTCTGTGCCGCCATCCTGATCGCTTACTGGCTCGGCGGCCTGTACGGCATCGCGATCGCGGCGACCGCCATGCTGTCGATGGCGGGAATCATCGTCGCGCTGGACGCGTATGGGCCGATCACCGATAACGCCGGCGGCATCGCCGAAATGTCAGACCTGCCGGCTTCGGTGCGGGCCATCACCGATCCCCTCGATGCAGTGGGCAATACCACCAAGGCGGTCACCAAGGGATATGCCATCGGATCCGCCGGCCTTGCGGCGCTGGTACTGTTTGCCGACTACACGCATGCGCTGGATTCGGTCAATAAAAGCACGTCCTTCGACTTGTCGAATCCGATGGTGATCGTGGGCCTGTTCATCGGCGGGCTGATTCCCTACCTGTTCGGCGCCATGGCGATGGAAGCGGTCGGACGCGCCGCCGGCGCGGTGGTGGTGGAAGTGCGCCGCCAGTTCCGCGACATCAAGGGCATCATGGAAGGCACGGCCAAGCCGGAATATGACAAGGCGGTCGACATGCTGACCGCATCGGCGATCAAGGAAATGATCATCCCGTCGCTGTTGCCCGTGATCGTGCCTATTCTGGTCGGCATGCTGCTGGGACCGGCCGCACTCGGCGGCCTGCTGATGGGAACGATCATCACCGGTCTGTTTGTCGCGATATCGATGACGACCGGCGGCGGCGCCTGGGACAACGCCAAGAAATACATCGAGGACGGACACCACGGCGGCAAGGGATCCGATGCGCACAAGGCAGCGGTTACCGGCGATACCGTCGGCGATCCGTACAAGGACACAGCAGGTCCGGCGGTGAACCCGCTGATCAAGATCATCAACATCGTGGCGTTGCTGTTGGTGCCGCTGCTGCCTGCCGTCGGCATGCAGGCAGGCGCGGGCAGTAACCATGGCACGCCGCCGGCGATCACCGCGCCTGCGGCGGCACCTTCGGTTGTCGCGCCGGCGCCTGCGAAACCTTAATCTTCATCAAGCCGGAGCAAAGGCAGCTCCGGCTGCCTTTTCTTTTTGACCGCGGATTTCGTTACAATCGACAGGTGACGTTAACGTAAACGTTAATCGTGAATGTCATTCCCTTTATTTTTTACAGAGGAAACGATGCAGATTGCAAACAATGTATTCATCATCACCGGCGGCGCTTCCGGCCTTGGCGCTGCAACTGCGCGCATGATCGTCGAAAACGGCGGCAAGGTGGTGCTGGCGGATGTGCAGGTCGACGCCGGCGAGAAGCTGGCTATTGAACTGAACGGCCGCTTCGTCAAATGCGATGTGACGTCCGAGGCCGACGCGGTTTCAGTGGTGAGCGCGGCGGTTGCCCTGGGAACGCTGCGCGGGCTGGTCAACTGCGCCGGCGTTGCACCGGCGGTCAAGACGGTCGGCAAGGATGGCCCGCACCCCCTGGAGGTATTTCAGCGCGCCGTCAACATCAACCTGGTCGGCACGTTCAACATGGCCCGGCTGGCCGCTGATGCGATGGGTAAAGCCGACGCCACCGGCGAGGGCGAGCGCGGTGTGATCATCAATACGGCATCGGTTGCCGCCTACGACGGCCAGATCGGCCAGGCCGCCTATGCGGCGTCGAAAGCGGCGGTGGTCGGCCTGACGCTGCCGATGGCACGCGATCTTTCCCGCAGCGGCATTCGCGTCATGACGATCGCGCCGGGCATTTTCGAAACCCCGATGCTGCTCGGCATGCCGCAAGAGGTACAGGATGCGCTCGGGCGCATGGTGCCGTTCCCGCCCCGGCTCGGCAAGCCGGCCGAGTATGCGAACCTCGCCAAGACCATCATCGAAAATGTGATGCTGAACGGCGAAACCATTCGCCTCGACGGTGCAATCCGCATGCAGCCTAAGTGATGGTGAGGTCTTGCCGCACATCCCGCGGCAAGACCTTCGCGTGTATTGGATAGCACGCTACCAAGACATCGGTCGGTGGCGTTCAGCAGGAAAATCCATGATAAGAATTGCCTCCGTCGCCTTCGCATCCAGCCTGATGGCGGCCTGCGCAACCGTTCAAACACCTCAAACAGCCCCTCAAACCGGCATGAACGCGCCGGAAGCCGCTACCGGCTACATCGAAAAATTCGGCTGGACCGCCAAAAAATACATGGTGGCGGCGGCAAACCCTCTCGCGACGGACGCCGGTTATCAGATTCTCAAGGCCGGCGGTTCCGCAGTCGATGCGGCGATTGCTACGCAGATGGTGCTGACATTGGTTGAGCCGCAGTCATCCGGCATCGGCGGCGGCGCGTTCCTGATGCATTTCGATGGCGCGGTGGTGAAAGCATTTGACGGCAGGGATACGGCTCCTGCCAGCGCGACGGAGAAGCTCTTCCTGACTCCGGAAGGCAAGGTCATGCCATTCATCGAAGGCGTCGTTGGCGGACGTTCGGTCGGCGTGCCGGGCGTCCTGCGCATGCTGGAGCTGGCACATAAAGAATACGGCAAGCTCCCCTGGGCTTCCCTGTTCACGACCGCGATCATGCTTGCGGAAGAAGGGTTCCCGGTCAGCCCGCGTCTGGCAGGCTTGCTGAAGAACGAACAGCATTTACGGAAGGACCCGGCTGCCTTCGCCTATTTTTATGACCGCAGCGGCAATCCGTGGCCGGTTGGTCACGTTCTCAAGAA
>NZ_DASZBA010000178.1:0-7572 GCF_035944575.1 Noviherbaspirillum sp. | reverse complement strand
AGCCGGACTGGATCCGCGTCAAGGCGGCATCGCCTTCGACACGCTTCTACGAGATCAAGGACATCCTCCGCGCCAACAAGCTGGTGACGGTATGCGAAGAAGCGTCCTGCCCGAACATCGGCGAATGCTTCGGCAAGGGTACCGCCACCTTCATGATCATGGGCGATAAATGCACGCGCCGCTGCCCGTTCTGCGATGTCGGCCATGGCCGCCCCGATCCGCTCGACGTCAACGAACCGGAAAACCTGGCGAAAACGATCGCCGCGCTCAAGCTCAATTACGTCGTGATCACTTCGGTCGATCGTGATGACCTGCGCGACGGCGGTGCCGGACACTTCGCCGATTGCATCCGCCGCGTGCGCGAGCTGTCGCCGGCCACCCGCATCGAGATCCTGACGCCCGACTTCCGCGGGCGCATGGACCGCGCACTGGAAATCCTGAAAGCCGCCCCGCCGGACGTGATGAACCACAACCTGGAAACCGTTCCCCGCCTGTACAAGGAAGCGCGGCCCGGATCCGATTACGAATATTCACTCAATCTGCTCAAGCGCTTCAAGGCGCTGCATCCGGAAACCCCGACCAAGTCCGGCATCATGGTCGGCCTCGGCGAAACCGACGAAGAGATCCTTCAGGTGATGCGCGACCTGCGCGCACATGATGTCGATATGCTCACCATCGGGCAGTACCTGATGCCGTCCGGCGATCACCTGCCGGTACGCCGCTATGTGCACCCGGATACCTTCAAGATGTTCGAGGAGGAGGCTTACAAGATGGGCTTCGTGCATGCCGCCGTCGGTGCGATGGTGCGCAGTTCCTATCACGCGGACCAGCAAGCGCACGGCGCCGGCGTGGTATGACGTCGGCTTCCGCAACGGAATACTGTGTTCGAGAAAGCAGCCTGCAATCATTGCATTGAACTGCAAGGAAGCAGCAAGGAAGCAGCAAGGGCCGGGAAAGTAAAAAAGCCCGCATCAGTGGTTTCTGATGCGGGCTTTTGCTTGTCAGGGCTCTATGGAATTCGTACCGTCCCGTGCACGGTAATGCCAGGTTCGACAACGATGGGCGGCGGTGCCGGAACATAGACAGGTGCTTGTCGATAATGGCCGTGGTGAGGGCCTTTGCACTTGCGCTCCTCCTTGTACTCGCCATTCTTTTCCAGCTTGCGTTCGACCTTGCAGTTTCCGTCCCAGTACTCTTCCTTGAATTCGCGGCGGTCGTGCTTGCGGCCTTTTCCATGTCCGCTTTCATCCTTCCATGGGTCGGCCAAAGCGATCGATGGCAAAGCCAGCAACATTATCGGCAGTAACAGTACACGAATGCTTTTCATGACATTTCCATTGATTGAGCTGATCAGAAATTTACATCTCGATGTAGTGAATTGATACGCAGAGCATGAAACGAAAGTAAGAAAATGTTTCATGGTTTGTTGCCGGGCATATCTCATGAAAAACAAAAACCCCCTCTACCAATGGCAGAGAGGGTTGCTTAGTATGTCGATCGGCGCAGCGCTTCGTAAGACTGTCGGCGAAAGTTTCAGGCTGCCAGCGCCTTTTCGATCAGTTGATGCACTTCGGCAAAATTGGGCTCGCCGATATACCGCTTGATGATATTGCCCTTCTTGTCGATGACGAAGGTCGTCGGCGTCAGCGTTACATCGCCGAAGGATTTCGCAATGTCGCCTTTGAAATCCAGCGCGACATTGAATGGCAGCTTGCGCGTTTCGGTGTAATTGAGGACATAGTTAGGCGGATCGTAACTCATTGCCACCGCATAAAAATCCAGGCCCTTATCCTTGTACTTGTTGTAAGTCTCGACCATTTCAGGCATTTCCTTGATGCAAGTGGTGCAGGAAGTTGCCCAGAAATTGACCATTACAACCTTGCCGCGCAGGCTCTCCATGCTGACTTTTTCACCCTTGAGATTGGTGAAAGTGACATCCGGCGCCGGCTTTTTTGCGGCGAACGAGAAATAGGCGGCTATGGCGATCGCCACCACGGCGATGACTGCAAGCACCTTGATCCAAGGGTTCTTGCGGGATGAAGCTGGGGCATCGGTTTGCATGATGTCGGAAGAATAGAAGGATTCGAGAGAAGCCTTGATTATAGTCAGATCGCATCAGGGCCGCAGATAGACGAACCCTTCGCGCGACTGCAGACGCGCCACTTCCACCACGCCCGACGTCACGATTTTGGCCTCCGGCAACAAGCGCGAGACAGGCACGTCATGCGCGGTCAGCGTGTTGCCGCAAACGCGGAATTCGACGCCTTGCGTCGCCAGCGCAGTGACCGCGCCATCAAACGGCTTTCCGTTGCGTTCCGTGGCGCCCGCCAGCAGAAAACGGATTCCGTCACCATTTGCCACAACCACCACTTTTGTATCCGGCTCCGCGCGCAGGTGATTGCGGATGTTGCCCATGGCGCGCGATGCCTGCTCGATGCCATCGGCAAGATGATATACAACCTTCACCGGTTCCGCGGCAAATGCGGGCATGGACACGGCAACATGCAATGCAAGTGCGAGCGACAGGCTGGACAGAAAACGGAATACGGTTTGCATATTGAATCCTTAAGTATCACCAATGAAAGGCAGTATACGTTGCCGCCACCGCCGGCGGGATCGGCGCTTCGAGCACCGCGCAGATGGCGCGCACCAGATCAGCGGAGCCGGCCGGCAACGGTTCGCTGCTCGACGCAGACGCCAGAAGGGCTTTGATCAATGCTGGCTTCGCCAACGGCGCGAGCTGCGCGGCACGATCGAGTGCGATGCGAATGCGATCGAAGGTGACAGCGGTCGCAGCGGTCAGATCGGCTGCGGACAACCCAAGTTCCGGGCAGCGGGCGGCGCCGCGCAGGAAATTGTCTGCCGCCGCGGGCCCCGTGGCGACACCGACATGGGCCGCCAGCGACAGGAGCAGCGCCGCAGCATCGCGGATTTGCGGCAACGCATGATAGCGAACCGGTATGGCCCGTCCTGCATGCGCATCGAGGCGCCGGACGAGCACCGTTTGCAAGACGAACTCCGCGAGCGTGATGCGCCTGTCCGCAGCGATGAATTGATCGACCTCGGCAAGGAACCGGGTACGTGCGCCGGCGGACAATTCCTTGAGCGCAGGCATGGCAAGATCCAGCAGCGGCAATCTCGCACTGCGCGGCAGGCGCCGGACCGCCTTGGCAAGAAAGAGGATGAAATCGATGCGCTGTTCTCCGGTACCGCGCAACATCTCGATATGCGGATCGGATGCACTGCCGCCCGTAGCGGCCTTCGTATCCGGCAATGCCGGCTCGTATGCAATCAGCAGCGCATAGACCACGGCGCAGGCGGCGTCCGGTTCGCGCATTGCACTGTCCAGTTCTTCCGGCAAGCGCACCGGTCCAGCATCGGCAGCGGCAAAGGTGAGCGGTGACGACGCTGCTTGCGGCTGCGCCACGAAGCCGGATGCGACATAGGGTATGTCAGGCAATCTGCCGGTATCACAGGCGTGGGCCTCGGCCATTTCCGGTGCATCCAGCAGAGTGACGTGCCGGCCATAGATGCGGCGAAGGCGTTCCGCGATCGGCGGATGGGTGGCGAAAAGACCACGGACCAGACTTGCCTTCGGAGCACCCAAAAACAGATGTGATAACTGCTCCGCATTCGGATGCCGGATGAGCGAACCCGGCGCAATCGTCCTCGACAGGCCGCCGATCTTGCGCAATGCGCCGCCGATACCGTCGGCACTACGGGTGAATTGCACCGCACTTGCGTCGGCGAGATACTCGCGCTGGCGGGACACCGCGGCCTTGATCAGGCGGCCGAAGAAGATGCCGATATAGCCGACCACGAGAAACGCGTAGCCGGCCGCAAGCAGACCGATTCTTGGAGGCGCCCGTCGCACGGCCGTGCCGACGGCATGCCATCCGTGAAAGCCGGCATCGATCAGATGCTGTCCGAAACCCGCTACCATCTGGATACCGAACAGCACACCGATGAGCCGGATATTCAATCGCATGTCGCCATTGAGGATGTGGCTGAACTCATGCGCCACCACACCCTGAAGTTCCTCGCGTGTCAATCGACGAAGGAGGCCGCGCGTAACAACCACGACGGCTTCATTCTGATTGAAGCCGGCAGCGAAGGCATTGATCGCGTCTTCCTTTTCCAGCAGGTAAACGCTCGGGCAGGCGACCCCTGAAGCAAGCGACATTTCCTGTACCACGTTCAGCAAGCGCCGCTCATGGAAATCCCGCGACCCCGGCGACACCAACCTTCCGCCAGCCATTTTTGCAACGGCATCACCGCCATCGCGCAAGTTATAGGTTTCGACCAGCGTACCGACGGCAATCAGCGCCACCGTAACCAGCGTGTTGGTGGCAAAGAAGCCCCTTGGGAAAAAATCCGCCGCGGGGGAATAACCGCCCTGGAAAACAATCCAGACCAGCGTCATTGCCGCGTTGACGGCGATCACGATGGCGATCACCGCGAGGAGAAAAAGGATGATCAGTGTGCGAGTTTGCCGGCGCGCATGATCCTGCTGTTGAAAGAAGTTCATGGCTTGATACAACCATGGACGGCCCGGTTGCCTGATTTGCATTCCGGGAGGCAGTCGAGACGGGATGAAAAGCTTGCCCAGGTCAAGTGATCAATCCATCCCCACCTTGGTGCTTGCTTTGAAGGCGGGGATGAAAACGGATGCGCGGTGCGCATCAACTCAGAACGCAACCTTGACGGCCTTGCGCTCTTCCGGCGATTCGGTCGCCTGCAGCATTTCCACCGGCCTGAAAGCAAACATGCCGGCGATGATCGATACCGGAAACTGCTCGAGCGAGATGTTGTACTCCATGGCGTTATCGTTATATCCCTGGCGCGCAAACGCAATACGGTTTTCGGTGCTGGTCAGCTCTTCGGTCAACTGCATCATGTTCTCGTTGGCCTTGAGGTCGGGGTACGCTTCGGACAATGCGAACATCCGGCCAAGCGTTGAATTCAGCTCGCCTTCCGCCATTGCCAGCTGTTTCACTGCACTGTTATCCGCCGGATCAACGGCTGCCTTCGTATTCGCGGTGACTGCGTGATTACGCGCGGCGATGACCGCTTCCAGGGTTTCACGTTCATGCTTCATGTAGCCCCGTGCCGTTTCGACCAGATTCGGAATCAGGTCGTAGCGGCGCTTTAATTGAATATCGATCTGCGCAAAGGCGTTCTTGAGCTGATTGCGCAAGCTGACAAGACGGTTGTAGGCGCCGACTGCCCAGAACAGCAGCAGTGAAAAAACTGCAATCAGGATGATGGTTGAGACCATGTCGCCCTCTCGATAAAAAAGCCGCGGGACTGTCTGCCCCGCGGCTTAATATAGCACTCCAGCGCTGCGCGAAAAAAAATTACTGCCTGCTCTGCTGGCTGTCCGATGCGCTGCTCAACTGCCGCAGATCGTCTTCGGAAATATATTCGAATACCTTGACCACTTTCTGCACACCGCTGACGCCGCGCGCGACTTCGCCGGCGAGATGGCCTTCGCGCTGGGTGACACGCCCCATCAGATAAACGACGCCACGCTCGGTGACGACCTTGATCGAATTGGCATACAGATCCCGTGCATCGACGAATGACGCCTTGACCTTGCCGGTGATGAGCGTGTCATTGGAGCGGGATGCAAAACTGGAGTTACCGAGTACTTCCAGTTCGTTGACGATGGATGCCACGTTTTCGATGGCACCCACCTCGCGTTCGACCGCGGCCTTCATTGCCTCGTCCCGCACTTCGCCAGTCAGCAGTACCTTGCGGTTGAAGCTGGCGACATTCACGTGCCCCGCGTTGCCGACCAGATTCGCAACGCGCGTTTCGCCTTTCAGCGTGATCGTCTTGTCTTCCGTTTGCGCACCGAAGGTACGGCGATCGGTTGCAGCGAGCGTTCCGACCACCGCGGTGCCGATCGCCATTTCTACGCAACCCTGCAAGCTTGTCACCAGTACACCGCACAGGATGGCGGTTGCCAAAGGCCTGTTCGCACAAGACCAGGCACGAGGCCAACTAATCATTCGCATCTCCCCCAAATAAAGCGACATCGATACCGTCGCACAAACAATGAATCGTTAGTAAATGCACTTCCTGAATACGTGCGGTGCGGTCGTGCGGAACGCAGATGTGCACATCCGCGTCAGTGAGCCGCTTGCCGATCGCGCCGCCTCCCTTGCCGGTCAATGCGACGATGCGCATATCCCGCTCCAGCGCCGCGTCCACCGCCGCCAGCACATTGGCCGAATTGCCCGACGTGGACAATGCCAGCAGCACGTCGCCGGACTGGCCGAACGCCTGCACCTGCTTGGTGAAGATGTCCTGGTAGCTGTAGTCGTTGCTGATCGCCGTCAGGATCGAGGTATCGGTCGTGAGCGCCAGCGCCGGCAACGGCAGCCGTTCCCGTTCGAAGCGGCCGACCAGTTCGGCGGCGAAATGCTGGCAGTCCGCCGCCGATCCGCCATTCCCGCAGGCAAGTATCTTGTTGCCATTAGACAATGCGGTAAACATTAGTTCCACCGCTTGTTCGATGGGTTGCGCCAGCAACGCTGCCGCCTTGACCTTGAGGTCGGCGCTTTCCTGAAAATGGGCGAGGATTCGTTGATTGTTCATGGTTGGCGATCTGTGTGAATACGGGGCGTCGGTTGATGACGGCAAGCCTGTCGCTGCCGACTTGTTTGTCAATACTGCGAACGTTGCGGTTCGTTCTCACTTCACGCAGCGGCGGCCGGCATGACGATCCGTCATCAGCATCTTATGCATCGATCACGTTCTTCAGCCACGTCAGCCGCGTGCCGTCGATGGCGACAACGTCGATCCGGCATGCCGGCGGCATTGTATACCGTTGCAGGAAGACATGAGCGGCAAGTACCAGGCGGGCCTGCTTGCGCGGCGTGACGCTGGCCGCCGCGCCGCCGTAACGGCCATCGGCGCGTTTCCGGACTTCGACGAACACCAGGACGCCGCGCTCCTGCATGATGAGGTCGATTTCCCCTCCTTTGCAGCGGAAGTTGCGCTCGACGAGTTGAAGGCCGTTTGCGGCAAGATGCGCCAGTGCGGCATCTTCTCCCGCCTGGCCTGATACCTGGCGCTCGGTGCGTTTTCCGGCGAGCGCGGCGAATACTCCCATCAGCGCTCTTCCGGCGCCACGCCGCCGTTACGATAGACCGCATGCTGTCCGATGCGCTCGAAGTGCGGAGCGGATTGCCCGAACCGCACGCTCAGCCTGCCGGTCACGCCGTCGATTTCAAAGTCGGTGCGCTGCAAGGCGATCTCGCGGGCAATCCGATAGGCATCGATCCCGAGTGCATACAGCCGCTCCATGTCGGGGCTGCGTTTCTGATCGGCGGCGACCACCGGGCGCGGGTAGACCATCACCGCAGGATGGTCGGGCTGCAACTGCCAGGGAATATCTACCAGGCGAACACCATCCATTTCCGCTGCAGCTTCATTGCCGGTCATGGGTTGCGTGAAGGGATTCAGTTGCGATGTGCCGTACATCGGGATCTGCGTACCGAGCGCAAGGCGGAGCTGCAGCGCCTGATTGGCGTCGAGTGCGGCAAAGATCAATGCCGGCTTGTC
>NZ_DASZBA010000177.1:0-14797 GCF_035944575.1 Noviherbaspirillum sp. | reverse complement strand
AATTAAAGGACCGCTATCTGCTGCAGGAACGGATCGGCGAGCTGCGGGCGCGTACCTTCCTGCTTTGGGGGCAGGGCGATCGCATCTTCGATGTATCCGCCGTCGATGCTGTCCGCGCCCGCCTGCAGCAGGTGAACGTATTGCCGGACGTCGGCCACCTGCCGATGATGGAAGCGCCCAAGGAAGCTTCCCGCCTCTACGCGGCGTTCCTTTCGCCGTAGCGCAGCATGCCGGCGAAGGATAAAGGGGTGATGTGGCTGGCGATATACTGGCAGCCACATCACCCTATCCGGCGATACGCCGCCTGGTCATTCCTGGAGGAATGCGCATGACAAGCTTGCTGATCGTTGGGGCCACGGGACTGGTCGGTCACTCCGTGCTGGAATTGGCGAAGTCCGATCCGCGCGTCCGCAGCATCGTCGCGCCGACGCGGCGCGCATTGCCCCGGCATGCAAAGCTGCAGAATCCCGTCGTCGACTTCGACAAGCTGCCGCATGATGCGCCATGGTGGCGGGTCGATGCGGCGATATGCACACTCGGCACCACCATGCGCGACGCCGGTTCCAGGGACGCATTCCGCAAGGTCGATTTCAACTACCCGGTAGCGGTCGCGAACCATGTGCGCCGGCACGGTGCGACGGCGTTCGCCCTCAATTCCGCCATGGGGGCCAATGCGGAATCAAGAATTTTTTATAACCGCGTGAAAGGCGAAGTGGAACAGGCCCTGACCGCGCTCAACTTTCCTTCCCTCACTATTGTGCGGCCCGGCCTGATCGGCGGAAAGCGTTCCACCGTCAGGCCAGCGGAACTGATCGGCATGAAGACTCTGTTGGCGATCGGCCTGCTGTTGCCGAGGCGTTATCGGGTCGTGCCGGCGGAACGTATTGCCAAAAGCCTCATCGATTCCGCGTGCAAGGCCATACCCGGGATCAACATCATCGAGTCCGAAAATATCTAGCGCCCATTTGCGCAGGTGGAACGATACATCGTGTTACAGCTGAAACAGGAACCATCGCGCAAAGCATTTTGTCTTTTGAATAACGTATGGCCGGCTGCAGCGTTGCTGTGCAGATAGCCGGCATGCATTCATTCATTTGACAAGAGGAGTGTTTATGATCAAGCCACGTAAAATTTTGCTCGCTTCCGCGGTAATGGTTTTTGCCCAGCTCGCACATGCGCAGTCGTCCACGTCGACAGACGCAGCAACCACGTCAGGCGCATCGAGCAGTGGCATGTCATCGTCCGGTGCGGTAAGCCCTTCGGTTCCCGGCACCACGAGTTCATCCGGTATGGCGACTACTCCGTCCGCCGGCACATCTGCTGCAACCGACACGACCACATCGGGAAGCAGCGCAGGCAGCACCAGCGCCAGCCCATCCACGACCATGAGCGGGGCAGGCAGCCTGCCGAGCGCTAGCGGTACGACAGGCGCGACCGGCACGAGCGGTACCACCGGCACGACAGCGACCACCGGCACCACGGGCACGACCGCAACCACTAGCCCCGCATCGACTTCCACCGATCCTTACGTCCAGCGACGCGAGGCAAAGCGGCAGGCCAAGGAGGAATACAAGGCGGACAAGAAAGCTGCCAAGCAGGAATATAAAGCTGATAAAAAAGCCGCCAAGCAGGAATACAAAGACGAGAATAAAGCTGCAAATGCTGCTTTGAAAGATGCGCGCCGGGAAGAAGCCGGTACATCCGGACGTTAATCACCATCCCTGAGACCTTGATGAAAGGGTGGCTTTCAACCAGCACCCTGACGAAAAAGCCGCCTGTCACCGCAGGCGGCTTTTTTGTTTCGGATCCATCCCCATTTCCGAACCATCTTTATTTCCATCGCGCCAGGTTGATGCGTAACTTCCTTGCGATGCAGTTGTCCATATAATGCGTCCGGCAACGAGTGGCCGGACCGGCTGCCGCCAGCAAATCAACGCATCAATAGCGTTGAATGCGCGCCTCATAACACATCCAGATATCGTGACTCGGACACCTGCATGAATTCCGAACATACTATTCCCCTCAAACATTTCGAACTTCTGTTCAACAGCTCACCCGGCTCCTTCCTGATATTGCTCCCCAATGAGGACTTCACGATCGTCGGCGTGACCGATGATTATTTGCATGACACGCTGACCCGTCGTGCCGACCTCCTTGGCAAACCTGTTTTCGAAGCCTTTCCCGATAATCCCTGCACCCCCGAAGCGAATTCAACCCGCAACCTGGACGCGTCGCTCAGGCGTGTTGTCGGAACCAAGGCAAGGGACGTGATGGCCATACAGCGCTATGACGTACCGAACAGGTCGGGAACGGGATTTGAGCTGCGCTATTGGAGTCCGGTCAACATGCCGGTGATATCGCCGGACGGTGAGCTGCTTTACATCGTCCATCGGGTGGAAAACGTGACGGACTACGTGCGGCTCGTCGAGGAAAGGAAAACGCAGCAGAAGCAGACCGCGGAACTGAATGCGCGAAACCGGCAGATGGAGGCCGAAATCCTCCAGAACACCCGCGTGCTGGAGCAAAAAAACAGGGAACTGCGGCAGGCCAACGAAGCCTTGAGCCAGCTTGCGCGAGAAGCACGCGACGAGGCCCAGAACAAGGACGAGTTTCTCGCCATGCTTGCCCATGAGCTGCGCAATCCCCTGGCCGGAATATCGGCCGCGCTGGAATTGCTGGGGATCTTCGGCGACGACGCCACGAGAGCAGCGGAGCTGCGCGACGTATGCTATCGCCAGCTCGGCAATCTGACCCGCATGGTGGACGACCTGCTGGATGTGTCGCGGGTGAGCCGGGGTACGGTCCAATTGTGCAAGGAGCCGCTCGACCTGCGCGATGTGCTCGAAAGCGCCCTGCACACGATACGTCGTCAATTCGACGACGGCAGCCTCTCCGTCAACACCCGGATCGCCTCGGGCGCTTACCGCCTGCACGGCGATGCGACACGGCTGGAGCAGGTGATCACCAATTTGCTTGCGAATGCAGCGAAGTACACGCAAAGCGGCGGGCAGGTCGATGTGATCCTGGAAAACGAAACGAAGGGCGATCAATCCTGGGCGGTGCTGGCGGTGAAGGATACCGGCCGCGGCATACCCCCGGAAAAGCTTGATGCGATATTCGGCATGTTTGTGCAGGTGGATACGGAAATCGACCGTGCCCGCGGCGGACTCGGTATCGGACTCACCCTGGTGCAGAAGCTGGTCGAAATGCATCACGGCGCGGTGACCGCGCACAGCGACGGACTTGGCACCGGAAGCACGTTCACGATACGCCTGCCGCTCGACGCCGCCGTGTCGATGCCGGCTCCCTCCATCCGGGGCGGCACCATTCCTCCCGTTCATCGTCCGGATGCGCGGATCCTGCTCATCGAAGACAACGTCGATGCGCGCGAAACGCTCAGGCATCTTTTACAAGCGTATGGCTACGCCGTGGACGTAGCCGCGACCGGTGAAGAAGGACTGCAGCGACTGCTGGCGCAACCGCCGGATGTCGCCATCGTCGATATCGGTTTGCCGGGGCTCGACGGTTTCGAGGTTGCGAGGCGTACCCGCGCAGCTCCCGGCATCGGCAGGCTGAAGCTCGTCGCCCTGAGCGGTTACAGCGGCCCGGAGACCGAGAAAAAAGCCAAGAGTGCCGGCTTCGACCTGCATCTCGTCAAACCGGTGCAGCCGGCTGAACTTCCCAAGATACTGGCGATAAAACCGCTGGAAAAATGACGGGCTCTGCCCGAGATGCAGGTGCCGCACCTCGGGCAGATGATGATGAAGGTCTCAAAGCCCGACCGCGATCAGGCCGACGGCGCCGCCAGGACCGGCGCGCCGGAGGAGGTTGCCGCTTCCGGCATCGCTGCGCCGGACGGCACCGCCAGCGCAGCCATGGCTTGCGCAATCGATGTCATCGAGCCGCTGCCGAGACCGGCATCCTGCATGATCGCGTCGATGACCGGTTTGGCGATCTGGTAATTCAGGGCCGAATTCACCACCTGCTCGGGCAGGGTGCCGCCAGCGTGCACACCCGAAGTGATATTGCTCCCGCCGTTTCCGGCTGGCATGCCGTTGACCTGGAACAGCTTGATGGAATCAATCTTTTCCATCGGTTTGACCGCCTTCTCCAGGATCTCCGGCAGCATGCGAATCATTTCGAGTCGTATATTCAGCAGGACCTGTTCCGCTGACAACCGGTTCAGGGCTTCGTTGATCGCCGCCTTGCCCGCGGCTTCCGCCAACGCGGCATCCTTGCGAGCCTCGGCTTCCATGCGGATCGCCTCCGCTTTATCCTGCGCCGCATCCTTCTCCGCCGCCGCCGACACCTTGATGCCGATAGCCTGCTGCTGCGCTTCCTTATCAGCGTCGATCAGCTGGATCTGCTTCTCCCGCTCTGCCACCGCGATTTCGCGTGCGGTCTTTACCAGCTCCTCCGCCTTGACCGACTCCGCCAGCGCGAGGTTCGCTGCCGCATCGGCTTCGGATTGCTCGCGCGACTTGGTGGCGATGGCGATCTGCGTATCCTGATTGGCGATCTCGATCTGCTTGCGCTGCTCGGCGGTCTTCACCTGGGTCTGGCGATCCGCTTCGATTTGCTTCGACTGCAGCACGAGATTCTTTTCGATGTCCGCTTCCTTCACCGAACGCTCGGCAACGATCCGCTTTTCATTCACCGCACGTTCCGCCTCGATACGCGCTTCATCGGCTTCCCTGTTGCGCTCCGCTTCGGTTTTCGCGATCAGTGCTGTTTGTTCGGCCTTGGTGTTGGCGATCTCGCGCTGTTGCGACAAGGTGGCGAATTCCTCGTCCTTCTGAATTTCCAGTTTTCTGCGTGTTGCTTCCAGATTTTTCGAGCGGACTTGCACCTCGGTATCCTGCTCGATATCGTTTCGCTGCTTGCGGCGGGCCTGTGTTTCTTCGGTCAGCCGCGTGAGACCCTCGGCATCGAATGCGTTGTCCGGATTGAAGAAACGCTTGTCGGTTTGATCGAGACTGGTCAGTGACACCGATTCGAGCTCAAGGCCGTTTTTCTCCAGGTCTTCGGCCACCGCATTCTGTACCGCCTGCACGAAGTCGCGCCGCTTGTCCTGCAGCTCCTGCATCGTCATGGTTGCCGCAGTGGCGCGCAGCGAGTCGACGAATTTATCCTCGACCAATTGCTTCAGCGCCGCCGGGTCCAAGGTCCGCTGGCCAAGTGTCTGCGCGGCGGTGCTGACGGCATCGGCCGATTGCTTTACCCGGACGAAGAAGCCGGCGATCACATCGACGCGCATCCGGTCCTTGGTAATGAGGCTGTCCTCTTCGGAACGCTGTACTTCCAGCTTCAGCGTGTTCATGTTGACGAGGATGATTTCATGGAATACCGGAAGCACCACCGCGCCGCCGTCCATGATGACTTTCTGGCCGCCCAGTCCAGTCCGCACATACGCGGTTTCTTTCGTGGCGCGCTTGTACAGGCGCGCGAAGATCAGGCCGATGGTGATCAATGCCACAAGGGCAATGCCGCTCAGTACGCCGATTTCAATCAGTTTTTCCATGTGTTGTTATCTCCCAGTTCGTACGTGAAGTGTTGTTATGTGTTCGATGACGAAAGTTTGGCTACATCAGCGCCGGATGCGGATTACGGATACCTCGATAGAACGCCCCGGCCTTTTTAACGATAAGAACCTCGGTGCCCTGGATGAACTCGTCGTCAGGAAGGTCCGGCTCCACCATCAGGTAATGTGCATTGCCGTGCTGGTCCCGAATGCGTACCTCGGCCGCCATGCCTTGCCGCGCAGTGCCGGTGATGACCACACCGGCGCGCCCGATCAGGCTTGATGCCTGCACCGCCGTGGTTTCATCCTTGGGGATGATGCGCGCGAGAAGGCCGCCGAACGCACGCACTGTGCTGATGCCGATGAACAAGGCCGGTACGGCTGCGAGCCAGGCGGGCAGGTAGGTGTTCATCGCGCCATGTGCGAATAGTTGAACCACATAGCCGCCGAGCGAGAAGCCGAACAGGAACAGGATCAGAAGGACCAGCAGCGGCACCTTGCCCACGTGCAGCCAGCCCAATGCGCCGTCGATGCCATCCGGCGAATGCGCCACGAAGTTATCGAGGAACTGCGAAGGGCTGATGGCGGTGAAAATGCCTATCCCTTCGATGACGGCCAGGCCGATCATCACGCACGCGGCAACGCTGAAGGGAAGCGTTTCGGAGGCGGCGAACAGCATCATGTCTTGCTCGCCGTGTCGGCTTTTAGCTGGGCAAGACGCTCCTCGATGCGCTTGTTCTGCACCAGATCATCCAGTTCCTTGAGCTTTGATGCCTGTTCGACCGACAGCTTATGCATGCCGGTGGAGATGCCGGTATGGCGTTCAAAAATCTTGCCGAACGCGGCGCTGGCATCATCGACTTTATGCAGCGACGAATTGGTCGCCACCGTTGCGCCGGTCGCGCTGGCGGCACGCGCGCGGCTGGCACGAAAACTCGATAGCTGCTCCTGCATTTCACGCTTCTTGCTCATCAGCGCATCGACATAACCGGACAGTTCCTTTTCCTGCTTGCCGAGATCCTGCAATGTTCCTTCCACGACCGGCATCTGCGATTCGGTATCGAGCTGTTTGGCCACCGCCGCGCGTGCCAGATCTTCGCGCCTGAGGTTGATGGCTTCTTCCGCGCTGGTGGTGAGCTCGAGATGGCGGCGATTAAGCTCTGCATGATGGCGCTGCGCGAGATGGCGGTTCGCCGCCACGACGCCCAATTCCTGGCGTACTTCATCGATTACCGTCTCCACCTTCCTTATCGCCTGTTCCATCATCGCTTCCGGCGCCTGGTCTTCCACCTTGTCCAGCAACGCATGCACGCTTCCGACAACAATCTGCGATACCCGGTTACGTAACGAATCAGCCATTGTTTTCTCCTGTCTGGGTTAGATTGATCAACTTCGCCAAATCAACCGTGCGCTGGCTATGCCGCCGCACGACTTCCGTATCGATCGCAGCCGCCGACGGCGTCACCGCCTGTCGCAGCAGCGCTTCCGTCATTGCGAACGCACGCCGCACCAGTTGCTCCTCGATCTGCGCTGCCTCCGCTTTCGTTGCCGCCTTTGATGAAAGCAACGCGGCCGCCATGACGGTGATCTGCTCGATCAGCAGCGTCAGCACCTCCGAATGCGCCTGCTCATCACGCTCGATCGCATACAGGCTTTCGCGCAACGATTGCGTCAGCCGCTGAAACCAGGAAAGGGCGGTAACGAAATCCGACGTACCTTCATGCTGAGCCCGCAACTCCTTCAAGGCTTCGCGCAACTTGTCGCTATTGGTCTTCGCTCCTTCGTACTGCAAGGCAATGAACCATTGGTACAGTTCATCTTCAATGCGCCCCGACAGCGGCACCATGGATCCGGAAATGTTTGTCATTGTGAGTCCAAGCAATTGTATTCATTTGAATACAATTGTATTCACAGCTATCATCAAGTCAAGGATTAAGTTGCATACGAGAACAATTGGGAAAGGTTGCCTACATTCGGCATAGTTGGCAAGAACATAATTGTGCAAGCCCGTATCCGTTCCGATACACGTACTGCACCGGTAATTTCAAAACAAAAGAGAACGCCCATGACATTCGCTGCCGCTGCATTACTCATCATCGACATGCAGAAATGCATGGCGTCGCCGCATCACGTCAGAAACAATCCTGCGGCCGAAGACAATATCGCCGCATTGCTCGCGGCATGGCGACTGAAGGGGAGGCCGGTAATTCACATAAGGCATGTCTCAAGAGACACCGCCTCAGGTTTTCGGCCCGGTCAGTCAGGCGCGGAATTTCAATCACGGTTCGAACCCGCGCCAAGTGAACATGTCGTGGAAAAGAATGTGCCGGATGCCTTTGCACAAAGCGGCCTTGAACGCTGGCTGAGAGTGCGCGCCATCGACGCTTTGGTCATCTGCGGCGTGGCGACCAACAACTCGGTCGAGTCGACCGTCCGCTCGGCAGGCAATCTCGGCTTTACAACCGTCATTGCCGCCGATGCGGCCTTTGCATTCGAAAAAGCTGATTTCGACGGAAGGCTACGTTCCGCCCAGGAGGTGCATGCGATGTCGCTGGCGAACTTGCATGGTGAATACGGCGCCGTGCTCGATACAGCGGCGATCCTGTCCGCCGGCGATCCGCGTTGATGACGACAACAGTGGCATTGACCGGACCTTACCCGCCGGCTTTCCTGTTACCGAGCTGCTTCTCGAACGCCACATCCAGCTTGCTGACCCGGGCCGGCTTCTGCGGACCGGTCCGATTGGCAAACTGGACGAACTCGTCGAGCGTCAGGTCGTCACTGATTTTCTCAGGGGAACCACCCGGCACCGCACGCAACATATAAAAGAAGCCGCTGGCAGTGATGCCGAGCGAGTACCGGTGGTGCGGATCGCGTGTATTCAAACGGGCGACAGCGGCGCTGGCTTTGGTCGATCTCATCGTGGTCTCTGACGGTAAACGTAAAGCTAAAAGGGCTCTTGGGAAGAGCTGACAAGGTTCATCATAGTGCAGCCGGTCGCGTTCCGCGAGCGGCTGACCAGGAGGCTTTGCCCCTGGAAATGCCGCGATCCCGATGGCCGTGTGATTTTTGACCAGGCTTGCGTCCGATCAGTGCCTGCACTGAATCTCTTTTCCATGCCCGTGTCGAACTTCACACCATCCGTAACGAGGAGGAGCCATGTTTCAGCTGAATGCGTCCCCGACATGCATTGCATCCCTTCTTCCGACGCGATGGAAAGCGCGCTGCGCATTGCTCATCCTTGCGGCTGTTCCGGCGCTTTGCGCGGCACGCGAGCCGAGCGTGAAGGAGTGCGTCGAAGGCAGCGACTTCATCAAGAACGCGGCACTGGCGCGCGATAGCGGTGTGACGGAAGACAGCTTTCTTGCCAGGATCCATGAGGACATCGCGGTCATCCAGGCGCTGCCGCCAAAACTGCGCTGGTTCGTCCAGGATGAAGAGGATGCCGAGCTGCTGATTTCCGCTGCGACCGATGTCTTCCGCAAACCAAAGGACGCGAACGTACACCAACGGGATTTCCTCACTGCCTGCCTGCCGAAGGCAAGTTCGAAACCGCATTACCGGTTGTAGACTGCATCGCCGCTGCCAATGCCGGTTTGCGTCCTTGCCGCGCCTTTACCGTATACTCGCGTGCTCGCCCAAGCTGCCGATAAACGGAGAACCGACATGTCCACCGAAGACCGCATCATCGACATCGAGATCAAGGTTGCACGCCAGGAAGACATGGTCGATGCCCTGAACCAGATGGTTTATCGACAGCAAAAGAAAATCGACGAACTCGAAGCGCTGTGCAGTGCATTGGCGATGCATGTCAAGGACATGCGGCAGGCGGACGCCGAGCGCAATCCGGTCAACGAAAAGCCGCCGCATTACTGAAATGATCGCAGGCTCCCTTTCGGATGTTTGCATCCGCAAAGCGATCGCAGTGCCGCCGAACCAATTCCTGCAAACAACATGAATCAACAAGACAAGCAAGCCGATCTACTGCGCGCGAAACTCAATCAGGAAACGTCGCAGATCGCATGGAAGGAGTTGCAGCGCTATTACGCGGCCGGCATGGTGATTGCCGTCAGCGACGATCTCGATCTCGTGGACGTCGCCGCTTCCGTCGCCAATGACGACACCGCAGCGGTGTCGAAATGGATGTCGGAAGCCCGCGTGTCCAAGGTATCGGATGTACAGGCCACGGCATGGCAAAATGCCGACGCGACCCTGTGGGCCGTGGTGGTCAAGCCCTGGATATTGGTGCAGATGCGCGCGTCCTGACCGCGTACCAGCAGACCTTGGACGCGTTTAATCCCTCAGTCGGTTATGAATGGCCGTCGCGGCGATCGCCGCGTGTCCCATTGCGACTGTTATCTGGTTCAGGCCCTTGACGATGTCACCCGCGGCATACAGATTTTCCACCGTGGTCTGCTGATGATTGTTGACGACCAGTTCGCCGTTCGGCGTGCATTCCACGCCGAGATCGCGCACGATGCCTGAATTCACCCGGGTGCCGAGCGCCGCATACACCACATCGAATTCCTGCGGCGCCGCACCTTGCAGCAATACCGTCATCTTCCCGTTATCGAACGATACGCCTGTGACCGGATTGCTGACGGCGCGGACCCGGCCCACATCCAGTTGAGCATGTTCGTCTGCCGACAACGTGATCGGATCCGTTATTGAGAACAGGGTGACGTCGGTGGCGTAATGCCGTATGAACAGCGCCTCGCCCAGGCCCCCGCTACCCTTGCCGATCACCGCGACTTTCTTTCCGATCGATTCGAAACCGTCGCAGATCGGGCAATAGCGCAAGGCTCCCTCGGCAATGGCCTTCTCGATATCGGGAAAGTCCGGCGGGACATCGACCACGCCGGTGGCGACCAGCACGGTGCGGGAACGGTATTGCCGGTCACCGGCCGACGTGATGAAACATTCATCGCCGGTCTTCTCAATGCGCTCCACCTTGCCGGAGACCGACGTTACACCATAGTGATCGGCCTGTTCACGCAGGCGCTGCAGGATATCGCCGCCGTGTATGCCATGGATGAAACCTGGATAGTTGTGCGAGGTGGGAATCCATAGCAGGCGGCTGGCGCCGGAATCGATGATGGTGAATCGTCGGCGAAAGCGCGCGAGATACGTCGCCGCAGTCAATCCGGCGGCGCCGGCGCCGACGATCACGCAATCCAGCAGTTGTTCGTCATTCAGTGACACAAATGTTCTCCCGGCGCTTAGCGCCTGTAACGTTCATTCGATAGCGTCGGCGCCTTGTCGTCATCGCCGGATTCATTGTCTATTTCCCCGATGATTTCCACATAGTCGGGATCGGCGGCCGTG
Organism: Noviherbaspirillum sp.; assembly: GCF_035944575.1. Lineage (GTDB taxonomy): Bacteria > Pseudomonadota > Gammaproteobacteria > Burkholderiales > Burkholderiaceae_D > Noviherbaspirillum. Next base: position 3,951 of record NZ_DASZBA010000177.1, on the reverse strand, counting down.
TTGATGTCGAGCGTGGGATCGGCACGTTCGTCCAGGCCCGGTCCCTTCACCACGTCGTCTCCGGTATCGGTGATGACACTGGGGGCGCGGTCGCGTGCACGCGGGCCGTTTCCCACGTGAGGATCGCATTGCGCGGATGTCCGTGGATCGAGGCCGTCTGCATTTGTCGGCATGTTGGCTCCTTGCAGTGATGTATCCGAGGTTGGAGCAAACCGGCTTCGATATAGTTTCGATAAGCCGACATATTTCAATTATATGGATGCACAGCAAGTTCTTGCTCCGCCGTAAAATAGACGTGCGTGTTTTAGCGCTGCTTCGTCGCGCAGCGCATGACATGCGTATCTAAAAAACATGCTGATCAATTTTTCATGAGCGCCAAAGTCCGCCGCATCGCCCACCTTGACATGGATGCTTTTTACGCATCGGTGGAACTGCTGCGCTATCCCGATCTGCATGGGCTTCCGGTCGTGATCGGCGGGCGTTCGGAGCATCAACCGGCAATTCAGCCGGATGGCAGCCGTTCGTATTCGATATTGCGCAACTACACCGGGCGCGGCGTCATTACCACCTCGACCTACGAGGCGCGGGCCCTCGGCGTGTTCTCCGGCATGGGCCTGATGAAGGCGGCACAACTCGCACCGGACGCGATTCTTCTGCCAACCGACTTCGACAGTTACCGCCGCTATTCCCGCCTGTTCAAAAGCGCCGTCGCCACCATTGCACCGCACATCGAAGACCGGGGCATCGATGAAATCTATATCGACCTCAGCGACCATGACGACGACACGCGGGCGCTGGTGCTGCGCATCAAGGAGGCAGTACGCGATGCCACCGGCCTGCGCTGCTCGGTCGGGATTGCGCCGAACAAACTGCTGGCGAAGATTTGCTCCGATCTCGAGAAACCGGACGGCCTGACCATGCTCAGCCATGCCGACATACCGCGCCTGATCTGGCCGCTGCCGGTTCGGAAGATCAACGGCATCGGTCCGAAGGCGGCGGACAAGCTCGCCACGCTCGGCATCCATGTCATCAAGGATCTGGCAGAGGCGGACCCGGCGCTGCTGCAGGCAAACTTCGGCCGCAGTTATGCGGAGTGGCTGCACAGTGCGTCGCATGGCCTCGACGATCGTCCGGTGGTCACCAACCCGGAGCCGAAGTCGATCAGCCGCGAAACCACCTTCGAGCGCGATCTCCACGCACGCCGCGACCGCGATACGCTGTCCACCATTTTCACCGACCTGTGCACCCGTGTCGCGGGAGATCTGCAGCGCAAGGGCTACCTGTGCCAGACGATCGGCATCAAGCTGCGCTATGACGATTTCCGCACCGTGACGCGCGACCTCACCGTCCCGACCGCCACCGCCGATGCGAAGCTGATCCGCAAGGCGGCTGGCGAATGCCTGCGGCGTGTGCCGCTGGACCGCAAGCTGCGACTGCTCGGCGTGCGCGCAAGCGCCCTGTCGAAACCGGGCGACGCGTCGGGCGAACCGCCATTGTCGCAAGGCGAACTCATCTTCACCGCGTGAATTGTTTTGAACGGCGTTGCTCAATCCGCAAGGATTTGTCAATCGACGCCGATGCGACATGATGCGTAATCGCGACTGACGCTGGGTCGGCCCGCGTGTAGAATGGCCCCTCTCTTCAGCTTGCCATTTCTTCCTGCCATGTGGTTCAAGAATCTCCAGATCTACCGTCTCACCGCACCATGGACCATGACGTCCGAACAACTCGAAGCCAGCCTCGCATCGCAAACCTTTTCCGCGGGCACGAGCGTCGAGATGCAAACCCAGGGTTGGACCTCGCCGCGTGAAAACGGCATGCTCGTGCATGCGGTGAATCGCCAGTTGCTCCTTGAACTGGCTACGGAAAAGAAGCTGCTGCCGGCCACGGTCGTCAACCAGGTCAGCAAGGCGCGCGCCGCCGAGCTGGAGGAACAGCAGGGCTTCAAGCCGGGCAAGAAGCAGATGAAGGAAATCAAGGAGCAGGTGACCGATGAGCTGTTGCCGCGCGCATTCAGCATCCGGCGCAGCACGCGCGTCTGGATCGATCCGGTCAACGGCTGGCTGGTCGTCGATGCCGCCAGCCCGGCGAAGGCCGATGAAGTATTCAAGCTGTTGCTCAAGTCGCTGGAGCAGTTGCCGTTCGCCTCGTTGCGCACCGAGCGCTCGCCGCTGTCGGCGATGACCGACTGGCTGGCCGCTGACGAAGCGCCTGGCGGCTTCACCGTCGACCAGGATACCGAACTGCGCGCCACCGGCGAAGGCAAGGCGACGGTGCGCTATGTACGCCATACGCTGGAAGCGGAAGACGTCCGCCGCCATATCGCCGGCGGCAAGCAATGTACGCGGCTGGCGATGACCTGGAGCGACCGCGTTTCCTTCGTCCTGACCGAATCGCTGGCGATCAAGCGCGTCGCGCCGCTCGATGTGCTGAAGGAAAACACCGATTCCATGGCGCGCGATGACAACGAGCGCTTCGATAACGACTTCATGCTGATGACCGGTGAGCTGGCGAAGATGATCGCTGATCTGGTGCAGGCATTGGGCGGCGAGGAACAGCAGAAGAAAGCGGCCTGAAAGACGAAGGGCGAAGGAAGCGCAAACGAAAAGACGAACCGCATGGTTCGTCTTTTTTATTTTGGCGGTGCATGAAGCGGGCGGACTAGCCGGCCTGAAAAGACAAATGCCCGCTTGCGCGGGCATTTGATGATCTGGCGGAGTGGACGGGACTCGAACCCGCGACCCCCGGCGTGACAGGCCGGTATTCTAACCGACTGAACTACCACTCCTGAAGCTTGCTGCATCTGTCCGACCGAATTGCGGGAAGGACAGCCGACGTTTGTCACCACGTCTGAAGGGCACGAAGTCTACAGCATCTTCGGCGAGTTGGCTAGGGGGAAGTTGATTCCGGCCGGCAATGCGATGCACGATCGTGGTGCGAACCAGTTTTATTAGCAAGACTCCAATGCTTACCTTTCAATCAGGCATCGGGCAAGGCAGATATGCAAAACACTCCATGGAATCATGTCGCGGCGCGTGCCGCATTCGGACAAATGGACCGGATGCGCCGATGGCGCGGGGCTTTGTTCGACGCTGCCGGGTTTGCTCCGGTGGAATCGGCACATCGCATCGTGCATGAAGAACCGGGCCTGCGACTGCGTCGCTACGGCGATGAACATACCGGCGGTCCGGCAATGCTCATCGTGCCGGCGCCGATCAAGCGCCCCTACATCTGGGATCTGCAGCCGTCCGCCAGCGTGATCCGGCAATGCCTGGGGCAGGGCATGCGCGTCTACCTCGCTGAATGGGCTGCCATCGGCGAAGACGAACAGGGATTCGGCCTTTCCGATTATGGCAACCGCCTGCTGCGTACGTGTGCCGACCGGATCGAAGCGGACTGCGGCGAATCCGCCTGCGTCGTTGCCGGCCATTCGCTCGGCGGCATCCTGGCCACCGCATTTTGCTGTTTGCATCCACAGCGGGCGAGGGCGCTGATCCTGCTGGAAGCGCCGCTGCATTTCGACGCCGCTACGGATCGGATGACGTCGGCCGTCCACGCCGCGCCGGATGCGCGTGCGATCGCCGCCGCTTTCGGCACGGTGCCGGGTTCTTTCCTGAACGCCGCCAGCGTATCGGCGGCACCGGACGAATTCCGCTGGGAGCCTTACCGGGATTTTTCGATGTCCATCGCGAACCGCGACGCATTCGCCACGCATATGCGCGTGCTGCGCTGGACCCATGATGAATTTGCACTGCCCGGACAACTGTTCGCCGACGTTGTCGAATTGCTGTATCGCGGCGACAGGCTGATGCGCGGCACCCTGGACATAAACGGCCAATGCATCGGACCGCAAAACCTGCCTGCCCCGCTATTGAGCGTCTACGATCCGCGCAGCTCGGTCGTGCCGCCGCAATCGGTCGTTTCGTTTCACGATGCCGCCGCGGGCAACCC
>NZ_DASZBA010000176.1:0-1531 GCF_035944575.1 Noviherbaspirillum sp. | reverse complement strand
TCTTGCGGATGTCGCGATCGACGTCCCGGATGATGAGTTCGACCGGCAGGCGGCGTGAGGACAGATATTCGCGAAAACCCTTTTCGACCTCCGTCTCGCCGCGGTAGAGGATCATGTAGATCTTGTAGGGCGTGGTCTGCGCAAGGAGCACGGACGGCATGGCCAGGGCAGTCACGCCTGCTGCACCAGCGGTCAGGAAACGGCGGCGATTGAGCCTCATGCTGCAACCCTTCCCGGAACGGCGTTCAGTTCACCTTCCCCATCGGCCTGATTATCGACGAAGAAAAAAATCAGCGAAAAGAGAACGGACGAAATCACGCCGAAAATGCCGAGGGCGGCCATGGCCGATACGGTGCCGAAGGAGGCGACGATGGCGCCGGTAATGGCCGGGCCGGCTGCAGCGCCAAGACGTTCTACAAGGCGAAACACACCCAGGATGGCCGTCGTGCCGGCCGTCTCCGCTTCGCGCTTGGTCACCCTTGCCACCAGCACGAGTTGCGCGGAGATACTCATCGACTGGCCGAGGCCAAGCGCTGCAATGCCGAGCAACACGCAGTTTGGATTGGCGCCGAGCAGGATGGGCAGCAAGCCGCCACCGGTCAGCAATCCACCCAGGCTGACCATGCCGACGTAGGCGTTATATCGATCGGCAATGCGGGCGAATACTGGTGCCAGCACCAGAGCCACTACGCCATATATCATTGCGTAGCGTCCGATTTCGGATTTCGAGCTTCCAAGTTCGGTCAGCAGCACTGGCACCAGGTAGATCAGAAAGCCGGAATAAATCAGCTTTGCCGGTATGCCGGATAACACTGCCAGCGCGCCGAATCGATAATTCTTCGCCAGCCTTCTGAGCGGCTTTTGAACTTGCTGCCGGCTTGCCGCGGGCGGCCGCCTGCGGCGGTTGTCAAGGATGCCGGTTGCCAATGCGGCGGCGAGAGCCGCGATCAGCGCACCGAATATGAACACCAGGCGGTAGCCGATTCGGTCAGCGAGAATGCCGCCGACCGCTGGCGCACAAATCTCCGCTACCATGATCGCGCCGACGAACATGGCAATGCCCTGGCCACGATTGCTGTTTTCAGTGTTGTCGATGATGTAGCCCTGACAGGCCATAAACATTACCGCATAGCCGACTCCGGTCATTGCCCGCGCGCCCACCAGTACAAAGAAATCCGGAACAAGACCAGTGAGAAGCAGGCCGACCGTGACGATCATTGCGCCTGTCATGTAGCTGTGACGACGGCCGACGAGGTCGGACCATCTTCCGGCGAACGGCATGCTGAGCGCCACACCGAGCAGATAAGCGGTGATGGGAAGACTAGACAGAAAATCGGGAGGCAAGCCGATCCCGTGGTTCGGCAGGGTGCCTGCATAGAGCGGCAGGAAAGGACGCGAGAGCATCTCGGCAAACATGAACAGGAAGGTCAGGATGCGGACCGCGACCACCTTTTTCTGCAGCAGTTCGCGCGGCGTATCGCCTTCGACGAATACATACCGGCTTTTCATCCGTCCAAGGATCGCCTTGCAG
>NZ_DASZBA010000175.1:0-55528 GCF_035944575.1 Noviherbaspirillum sp. | reverse complement strand
ATCGAATTGAACAGGCAGACCGCCTCGTCGGAATCCGGATTGTTCAGCACGCTTGCATCCTTTTCGGCGCGGGTGCCGAGATGCAGCAGCAGCGTGGCGTCGCCGCCGTCGTCGAGGATCATGTTGGAGTACCCGCCGTCTTTCCATTCAAAGATGCGGTGGGTGAAATCCCAGTACTCGTCCAGCGACTCGCCCTTGAACGCGAACACGGGCGTACCGGCTGCGGCAATCGCGGCGGCGGCATGATCCTGGGTCGAATAGATGTTGCACGACGCCCAACGGACCTGGGCGCCCAGTGCCTCCAGCGTCTGGATCAGCACCGCGGTCTGAATCGTCATGTGCAGCGAGCCGGTGATACGGGCGCCCTTCAGCGGCTGGGCAGCGGCGAATTCCTCGCGGATCGCCATGAGGCCCGGCATTTCGGTTTCGGCGATCTTGATTTCCTTGCGGCCCCAATCGGCGAGGCTCAGATCGGCGACGAAATAGTCCTGGGCAGGGGAATTGGCGGAACTGGTAGATGTCGAGATAACGGCGCTCATCACGCCCTCCTTTCGTTAAGAAAAAAAGTAACGTGAGCGCGGTTGCGATGATGCGGGTTCCAAGCCTGACAAGATGAAGGAATCATCCTGCTGCAACGCTCCTTGGAGGCGAAATTATACCGTAGCTTTTTCAGCGCGTCGCTGTCGCCGCCGTGGAAGCCGACTTCTCCACTTTGGCCGAAGTACGCTGCAGCGCCGCCTGCCGGTCATTTTCCTGTGCCACATTTTTTTCTATCCAGTTCAGCATGTCCTGCCAGATCCGGCGAGACTCGGCAACCGGCGGCATGTCCAGCGCATTGGGCAGTTCGATAGTCACAACCGGCACTTTCTTGTGCATCCCGCCATAGTTGCCGAGCGAGCCGGGGTAGATGCCGACGCGATTGAACATCAGGCGGCCGAAATTGCGCGGGGGCTGTGCCGGTCCGTCAAAGTCCAGCACGCCAAACGGCGCATGAACCGAAATGATGACATCCGGCTTGAAGCGTGCAATCTCGTCATTCACCCACTTGCTTTCCGGCTCGGACAACGGCGCCTCACCCGGAAAACGACGCGGATCCTTGCCGGTCTTTTTTGCCCAGTAGGCAGGGGCATCCTGCTGCCAACCCGGCGTTGGAAAATTACGGTTGAGATCAACGCCGTTGGCGTTCACGCGTGTCGGCCTCGGCGCAAGCAAGCCGTCGGGATTCAGGACCGGCACCACGTTCCATTGGAATTTTTGTGCCTGCGCAGAATTGATCCATTGCAGCCACTGGAAGACGATGGCCGATGCGGTGAGCTCGTCCCCGTGTATGCAGCCGAGCAGCAGCACACGCACCGGTTTCGCGCCGGCTGTCGTTCGTGCGGGGATTCGTTTGGCGAGAATGGGAAAACCCATGTATGACGATGCGCCGGTCGGAACCAATGCGGCCTTTTCGCACATCGCCATCGATATACCTGGCAACCGCGGCGTCAGCCGCTTGCACCATTCATCCTGGGACATCGGGCGTGCAACTTCGGCCTGCGCCTCGGCACTGATCATGATAGCGGCCAGCACGGCAGTGCGAAGAAGCGATTGCACGATGTCCTACCTTTTGTCCAATTGGAAATAACGGCGAACCGGGCCACATAAGGTCATGCCTGACCTTATGTGGCCTTTGCCTCTTTAGATTGCTAGGGGATTGTGAAGTACGGCAACTGAATTTACAAGCCTGCGGCCGCGCGCAGAGCTGCCGACTTGTCGGTGCGCTCCCAGCTGAACTCCGGTTCTTCGCGACCGAAGTGTCCGTATGCTGCCGTCTTTGCATAAATCGGGCGCAGCAGATCGAGCATTTGCACGATGCCCTTCGGACGCAGGTCGAACAATTCCTGTACCAGAATCGCCAGTTTGTCGTCGCTGATTTTGCCGGTGCCGAAGGTTGTGACCATGACCGATGTCGGCTTTGCAATGCCGATCGCATAAGAGACCTGGATCTGGCAGCGCGATGCGAGACCTGCCGCAACAATGTTCTTGGCCACGTAGCGGCCGGCGTAGGCGGCGGAGCGATCCACTTTCGACGGATCCTTGCCGGAGAAGGCGCCGCCGCCATGCGGTGCCGCGCCGCCATAGGTATCGACAATGATCTTGCGGCCTGTCAGCCCGCAATCGCCTTGCGGGCCGCCGATGACAAAACGGCCAGTCGGGTTGATGAGATAACGTGTGTTCTTCAGCCATTCCTTCGGCACCACGGGCTTGATGATTTCCTCGATGGCAGCTTCTTCGATCGCCTTGTGCTGCATGTCCGGGCTATGTTGCGTGGACAGCACAATCGTATCGATGGAAACCGGACGACCGTCCACATATCTCAGTGTCACCTGGGATTTTGCATCCGGCCTCAACCACGGCAGGCGACCGTCCTTGCGGAGCTGCGACTGACGCTCGACGATGCGGTGCGCGTAATAGATTGCTGCAGGCATCAGCTCCGGCGTTTCATCACACGCATAGCCGAACATCAGGCCCTGATCGCCGGCCCCCTGGTCAAGGTCAAGACCTTTACCTTCATCCACGCCCTGGGCGATGTCCGGGGATTGCTTGTCATAGCAGACCATGACCGCGCAGCTTTTGTAATCGATGCCGTAGTCGGCATTGTCGTAACCGATGCGCTTGATGGTGTCGCGCGCCACGCCGATGTAATCGATGTTGGCATGCGTGGTGATCTCGCCGGCCAGCACGACAAGGCCGGTGTTGCAGAGTGTTTCAGCGGCGACGCGCGCCTTGGGGTCCTGGGTGAAGATTGCATCCAGAATCGCGTCGGAAATCTGATCCGCGACCTTGTCGGGATGTCCTTCGGAAACGGATTCGGAGGTAAAGAGGTATTCGTTTGACATCGCAGGTTCCTGTAGAGTTATTGACCATGTCGCGGCCAGCTACACGAGCCTGCGACGCTTTAGCGAAATTTGTAGACCGCCTCGCAAGTTGTCTATTAACTCGGCGGATGTATCAAGGTAACACGTGTGCTATTTTACGCGTCTTGAAAAAAATCACAATTCCGTCCCGCGGCGTTCATGCTCCTTTTCCTGTTCCGCTTGTTATCAAAACTGCCCTTGCCTGCCCTGCATGCGCTTGGAGCAACGCTTGGAGAAATGGCATGGTGGACATCGGCGTCGTACCGCAACAGGTTGCGCGACAACATCCGGCGCGCCGGTTTTCCGGATCAATTGAAGTCTGCGATTCGTGAAGCCGGCAAGAGCGTGCTGGAATTGCCTTTCGTCTGGTGCGCGAGACAGGACCGCGTGGTTGCCAGCGCGAGCATGGAGGACTGGGATCTGGTGCAAGCTACTCTCGACGCCAATCGCGGCGTGATATTTCTGACGCCTCATCTTGGATGCTTTGAAATTCTGGCACAGGTTGTTTCCTTCAGACTACCTTTGACGGTGCTCTACCGGCCGCCGCGCAAGGCGGCGCTGAAACCTTTGATCGAAGGCGCACGGGCCCGCACCAGTCTTGCATTGGCGCCAGCCAATCTTTCCGGCGTGCGCATGTTGCTCAAGGCGGTGAAACAAGGCGGCGCAATCGGCCTGCTGCCCGACCAGGTACCGCAACAGGGCGAAGGCGTCTGGGCGGACTTCTTTGGCAAGCCGGCTTACACCATGACGCTGCCGGCGAAATTACAGCAAATGACGGGCGCGCCGATTCTTCTTGCATATGCGGAAAGACTGCCGCACGGAAAAGGATTCGTGCTGCGGTTCGTGCCTTTTACGCATACTCTGGGGGACACGCCTGCACAACAGGCACGCGCCATCAACGCAGCGATGGAAGAATTGATCGCGCGCTGTCCGTCCCAGTATTTCTGGAGCTATAACCGCTATAAAACCCCGGCCGGTGCCGCTTCGCCAACGCAGCAGGAAGAGGCGAAATGAGGCTCCTGCTCGGCGTGATGTGGATCTTGCATTGGCTTCCTCTCCCTCTGCTTGGCAGATTGGGCAATCTGGTCGGGTCGCTGCTGTTCGTGCTGGTGCGTTCGCGCCGCAATATTACCCTGATCAATTTGCGTCTCTGCATGCCGGAGTTGCAGGAAGCGCAGCACCGCCGCCTGGCACGACAGCATTTCCAGGCGTATGCACGCAGCGTGCTGGAACGCGGCGTACTATGGTGGGGATCGGAGAAACGGCTCAAACGGCTGATTGTCGTGGAACCAAGCGTTCCGCTGGAAGAAATTGCCTCCCGGCCGACCATCCTGCTGTGCCCGCACTTCGTGTGTCTGGATGTGGCCGGCGTCGCCGTGATGCTGCAATCATCGCTGTGCTCGATCTACACACGGCAGCGCAATCCGGTTTTTGATGAGGCCCTGCGCAAGGGCCGCACCCGCTTCCGTCCGATCAAGCTACTGTCGCGCGCCGAGGGGGTGAAGCCCATTATCCGCGCGATGCGCGAAGGCCTGCCGTTTTTCATGCTGCCCGACATGGATTTCGGCGCCAAGGATGCCGAATTCATTCCGTTTTTCGGCACTCCGGCGGCAACGCTCACCGCGCCGGCACGGATCGCCGCAGCGACCGGCGCGCAGGTGATTCCGGTGGTGGCAACCTTTCTACCGAATTTTCGTGGCTGGAAAGTCAATTTCTATCCTGCCTGGGAAGATTACCCGGGCGGCGACATCATCGCCGCCACCCGCCGGATGAACGCGTTTATCGAAGCACGGGTGCGGGAGGCGCCTTCCGAGTATTTTTGGGCACACAAACGCTTCAAAACCCGTCCGCCAGGCGTGCCGGACATCTACGGAAAGAACAGGCAGTAGTCAACACATCCTCGGACTGCCAAGTACCTGAGCACCGAATCGATGCGGTCTATAATCGCGCCATGAAACTCAAATTCACGAAAATGCACGGAGCCGGCAACGACTTCGTCGTCATCGACGCAATCAATCAGCGCGTCGACCTTACTCCCGCCCAATGGAAACTGCTGGCAGACCGTCGCTTCGGCGTCGGGGCCGATCAGATGCTGGTGGTGGAAAAGCCGGCATCGCCGCAGATGGATTTTCGCTACAGGATTTACAACGCCGACGGCGGCGAAGTGGAGCAATGCGGCAACGGAGCACGGGCCTTTGTCCGCTTCGCAATCGAAAAGGGACTAACCGACAAGCGCGCCATCAAGGTCGAAACCATGTCGGGCGTGATTGAACCGAGACTTGAGACCGACGGCAATATCACCGTCGACATGGGGGCGCCGGTCCTTGATCCCGCTTCGGTGCCGTTCGATGCCGCCGGATTGCAGGGAAAAGCCGAAGGCGACGATACGCTCTGGCCGCTGGATGTCGGCGGCCGCACCTGCTGGATATCGGTGGTGTCCATGGGCAATCCGCATGCGGTCCAGGTAGTCGACGATGCCGCGACGGCGCGCGTGGAGACCGATGGTCCTGTGATCGAACGACATGAGCGCTTTCCGAAACGCGTCAACGCCGGTTTCATGCAGATTGCGAACAAGCATGAAATCCATTTGCGGGTGTATGAGCGCGGCGCCGGCGAAACGCTGGCCTGCGGTACGGGCGCCTGCGCGGCGGTGGTTGCAGGCATCCGGCGCGGGTTGCTCGCGTCGCCCGTCAAGGTCAATACCCGCGGCGGCGTACTGTCGATCGCATGGCAAGGCGGCGATTCCCACGTGATGATGAGCGGGCCGGCGGTCAGCGTGTTCGACGGCGAGATCGATATCTGACGATTTCCGCTTCGCCGGCCACCCCTTGCGACGCAATCGATGTCGGTTAAAATCACGGCTCTCCGATTTCGCCACCCTTTACCAAATTTCCACCATGAGCCATCACCTGGATTCCGCCGCTGTCGCCGACTATCTGCTGGAAAATCCGCGTTTCTTTGAAGAGCACAGCGAGCTTCTGGGGAAGGTCAAACTGACAAGTCCGGTTGCTGGCCGCGCGCTTTCGCTGCAGGAACGGCAGATGGAAGTCCTGCGCGAAAAGATCAAGGGCCTCGAACTCCGCATGGCCGAATTGATGCGCATCGCTCAGGAGAATGATGCGATCACCCAGAAATTCCAGCTCTGGACGCGCTCCCTGCTGCTGGCGCGCAACGACGTCGATCTCCCGCATGCACTGATCAACGGCTTGCAGACCATTTTTTCGGTGCCGCATGTGACCTTGCGCATCTGGGGCGTAGCGGAAGAATTTTCACATACCTGGTTCGCGGCGGAAGTGTCGGAAGACGCCCGCCTGTTCACCAACGGCCTTGCCGCGCCCTTCTGCGGCCCGAATCATGATTTCGAAGCGGCAACCTGGATGGACGACGCGGAGTCGATCCAGTCGATCGCGATGCTGCCCCTGCGAGTGGGCGCGTCGCCGGAAGCCTTTGGCCTGCTGGTGCTCGGCTCGCCCGATCCGGGCCGTTTCCGCGCCGACATGGCAACCGATTTCCTATCGAAAATCGGCGAGACCGGCAGCGCCGCGCTCACTTGCCTGCTTGACTAAGCGCCTTACCGGACAAGGCGCTGAATAGGCATTCATTGAACACGAACACCGACCGACAGAATATCGCCGCCTACTTGGAAAGCTTGCGCACACAACGCAAGCTTTCGCCCCACACATTGGATGGTTACGGACGGGATTTGCTTGAACTAATCGGGTTTGCCGACTCGCTGCCTGCCGTAACGCCGCTTGCATCAGTTACGCATTTCCACATCCGGAAGTTCGCCGCCCAGTTGCATGCAAAGGGATTGAATGCACGTTCCATCGCGCGCAAGCTGTCAGCGTGGCGGGGCTTTTTCGAATGGCTGGCTGAGCACGGCTCTCTGGCGTCAAACCCGGTCGAGGGCGTCAAGGCGCCGAAGCGAAATAAGCCGCTTCCCAAAGCTCTGTCGGCGGACGATGCGGTGCGCGTCGTATCGGAAGGCAATCCCGGCAAGCAAGCCGATTCCGCGAGCCAGCTTTGCAATCGCGCAATGTTTGAGCTGTTGTATTCGAGCGGGCTGCGGGTGTCGGAGCTGACATCGCTCGACGTCCGTTTCGTCAAGGACGGCACCTATGTATCCGCCGGATGGATCGACACCGACGCGCAAGAGGTTATCGTGACCGGCAAAGGCGGCAAGCAGAGGAGCGTCCCGGTTGGCCGCCCGGCACTGCAGGCCCTTGCGTCATGGATGGCTGTGCGGCAGACGCTTGTCAAAGCCGATCCGTACCCCTTGTTTCTGAGCGAGCGCGGCACCCGCCTGTCGCCGCGCGTGCTGCAGAAACGGCTGAAAGCGCATGCGCATGCGCTCGGCATTCCGGCCGACGTCCATCCGCATGTGCTGCGGCACTCCTTCGCATCTCATGTACTGCAGTCATCCGGCGATCTGCGGGCGGTGCAGGAAATGCTTGGCCATGCGTCCATTGCGGCGACACAGGTTTATACGTCGCTGGATTTCCAGAGACTGGCGCAGGTATATGACGCGGCGCATCCGCGGGCGAAGAAGAAGGATTCTTCGAGCTAGCGCTCCATCTTTTCACCACCAGCGCGCATGAGCCGGTTTCCGGCCGCGCATGGACATATTAGAGTTTTCGTCATGCTGACCATCACATTAAAACCAGGCAAGGAAAAAAGCTTGCTGCGACGCCATCCATGGATATTTGCCAGCGCCATCGACCGGGTCGAAGGCAAGCCGGAGGAGAAGGCGAAATCCGGCTCGACCGCCGTCGTGCAATCGTCTTCCGGACAATTTCTGGCACGTGCCGCATTCAGCCCGAAATCCCAGATCCGTGCCCGCGTCTGGAGCTTCGATCAGAATGAGCCGATCGACCATGCGCTGATCAAGCGCCGTATCAGGAACGCGCTTTCCTACCGCACGTCAAGCGTGCGCGATACGGATGCGATCCGCCTGATATTCGGCGAGGCGGATGGTTTTCCCGGACTGGTGGTGGACTGGTATGCCGGCAAGCAGGGTACGCTCGTCTGCCAGTTTCAATCCGCCGGCGTGGAAGCGTGGAAAGTGCCCATCGTGCAGGCGCTGATTTCGGAAACAGGCTGTCCGAACGTTTATGAGCGCTCGGACGCATCGGTGCGCGAGCGTGAAGGCCTGCCGCTGGTCACCGGCGTGCTGGCAGGCGACGAACCTGGAACGGAAATCCATGTCGTCGAAAACGGCGTGCATTATGCGGTGGACATCAAGCATGGGCACAAGACCGGTTTTTATATCGATCAGCGGGACAACCGCAGACTGGTGATGGAACAGGCGGCCGGGCGTGAAGTCCTGAATTGCTTCTGCTATACGGGCGGTTTTTCGCTGGCGGCATTGAAAGGCGGAGCCGCCAGTGTGTTGTCGATTGATTCGTCAGCGGACGCATTGGAAACCGGCAAGCGCAATATGGCGCTGAACGACTTCGCTCCGAGCTTGGCGGAATGGCGCGATGCGGACGTGTTCAAAACCTTGCGCGCCCTGCGTGAACAGGGACGGACATTCGACCTGGTCGTCCTGGACCCGCCAAAGTTCGCCTCCTCGCCCGATCATGTCGAACGGGCGGCGCGCGCCTATAAGGATATCAACCTGCTGGGAATGCAATTGCTGCGTGAAGGCGGCCTTTTATTCACCTATTCCTGCTCGGGTGCGATCAGCGCCGACCTGTTCCAGAAGATCGTAGCCGGAGCGGTAAACGATGCAAGAGTCGACGCGCGCATCGTCCGCCGCCTGTCCGCCGGCATCGATCATCCGATGACCACCAGTTTCCCGGAAGGAGAATATTTGAAGGGCCTGATGCTGCAGAAGCCCTGAGCCGCCACGAATATGCAACTCAATTGCATACTTGCGGCATAATTAACCGACTGCGTCACTTCGGCATCGCTTGACACCATGAAAGCAAAAGCATCCGCCCACTTCAGCCAGCCCATCCGCAAACCGGATGCGCCGCAGGCACTCGCACTCGCGGAAGCGCAACTGCGCCAATCGTCGGTGCGCATCACTGCTGCGCGCATCAAGGTGCTGGCCGCGCTGCTGAGCGCCGAGCGGGCATTCACGCACCAGGATGTACAGGACACGCTGTCCGGCATGGACAGGGTCACCCTGTACCGGGCGCTCGATTGCCTGACCGATGCCGGGCTGGCGCACAAGATTGCCGGCGACGATCGCGTGTTTCGCTACAGCGCCGGCGCCGAACATGCCGACGTGCCGACTCCTCCGGGCAGCGAAGGCCAGGTGCCGCATCACCAGCAGCACGGCCACTTCAAATGCACCCACTGCGCCAAGGTGTTCTGCCTCGAAAGCATCGGCGAGCCGGAACTGCTGCATCGTGCGCTCCAGCAAACGCTGGGCAAGGGTTTCCGCAGTCACGACATTGAATTCACCATCAAGGGCTGGTGCGCCGACTGCGCGCATTAAGTACGGTCGACCGCCGGCAACGCTCCAACTTTTCCCAATCATCATGGCACTGATTCCCGCTACCATCCTCACCGGCTTTCTCGGCGCCGGCAAAACCACTCTTCTCAATCGCATCCTTCGGGAGCCCCACGGTTTCAAGATCGCCGTCATCGAGAACGAGTTCGGCCAGGAGAACATCGATAACGAGATCCTGGTACAGGACAGCAATGAGCAGATCGTGGAGATGAGCAACGGTTGCATCTGCTGTACCGTGCGCGGCGATCTGATCGTCGGCCTGACCGCGCTGGCACAGAAGCGCAGCGCCGGCCTGCTCGACTTCGACCATCTCGTCATTGAGACTACCGGCCTCGCCAATCCGGGGCCGGTGGCGCAAACCTTCTTCATGGATGAAGAAGTGGCGATGCATTATCTATTGGATGCGGTCGTGACCGTGGTCGATGCGCGACATGGCATGCAGCAGCTCGACGAGCATGAGGAGGCGCAGCGCCAGGTCGGTTTCGCCGACAAACTATTGCTGTCCAAGACGGACCTGGTCGACCCGTCCGACGTGCGCAAGCTGACCGATCGCCTCAAGCGGATCAATCCGCGTGCGCCCATCGGTACCGCCGACTTCGGCAAGGTTCCGATCGCGGAAGTGCTGGATATTCGTGGCTTCAATCTGAACGACAAGCTGGACATCGATCCTGACTTCCTCGCCGCCGCGGAACATCACGACCATGACCATGATCATGACGGGCACGAATGTGACGATGCCTGCGGACATGACCACGCACACCACGACTACCATCATGCGCATCATTCCGACGACATCGCCGCGTTTGCCTTCACAAGCGACCGTCCGTTCGATACGGCGAAACTGGATGAATTCCTCGGCGGACTGGTACAGGTTTATGGCCCGCGCATGCTCCGCTACAAAGGCGTGCTATGGATGAGCGGCGGCGATCGCAAGGTGGTGTTCCAGGGCGTTCATCAGATGATGGGAACCGATATCGGCGCAAAATGGGCGGATTCCGAACCCAGATACAGCAAGATGGTATTTATCGGCAAAAATCTCCCGCAGGAAACTTTTATTCGCGGTCTGGAACAGTGTTTGGTATAAACTAATATCGTTTGTTACAGGTTTTTCAGCAATGAGGGGGTGTTACAAAGCTGGCGCAGGCCCGTGCCGTACGTGCGTTCGACAGGATTGAAGTTGATTGATGCCGCAGCAAGCGCGCCAGGAATGCGTAACGCCCAGCGGAATCGCGCCATGTCGGGCAGTTCATTGAACGAGGATATTATGAACGCAACCGTTACAAGATCCGCTACCAAAACTGCTGCTTCCAAGGACACCGGCAAGAAGGCGCCGGTTCCCGTCAAGACCAAGACCGCGGGCGGCAAAACGGCCAAGGCCGGGTCGGCCGCGCTGAAGACCTCTACCACCGCCCCTAAAGACGAGGCCAGGGCAGCCGTGAAGGCGGTTGCGAAGCCTGCCGTAAAGGCATCATCAAAGCCGGCTGTTTCAAAAACAGCCACTTCAAAAAAAATTACACCCGAGGCCAAGCCGGCACCGGTAAAATCGGCGACCGATAAAAAGAAAAGTCCGGCACCGGTGAAACCAATATCGGATGTTGCCGCCAAAGCAGAGCCAAATGCCGCGGAAACTGGCGTGTATATGAGCGGCAACAAAGTCGACGCCAATTTAAGCGATAAAATTGAACAAACCGAAGTTTCGAAAGTAAGCGAAGTGGCCACTAAAACAACCAAACCGACACCTTCCGTCCCTGCCGACGGTGCACTGCTGACCGAAGCCCAAATCCTGGCAATGGACGAAAAGGACTACATGAACGACGCGCAGCTTGCCTTTTTCAAGGCACGCTTGCAGCAACTCGAAAAAGACTTGCTCAAGAATGCCGGTGAAACTACCGAGCATCTGCGTGAAACCGTGCTGGTGCCTGATCCCGCCGACCGCGCGACCATCGAAGAAGAACACGCCCTTGAGTTGCGCACCCGCGATCGCGAGCGCAAGCTGCTGAAGAAGGTCCAGCAGTCCATCGCCAGCATCGATGCAGGTGAATATGGCTGGTGCGAAGAAACCGGCGAGCCGATCGGCATCCCGCGTTTGCTGGCCCGTCCCACCGCGACGCTGTCGCTGGAGGCGCAGCAGCGGCGCGAGCTGAAACAAAAGCTGTACGGCGATTGATACCCTGCCGGGGACGCCTGGCTGCAGCAAAATACAAGCGTGCATGGCATTCACCTGCACGCTTTATTTTTGCATTTTTGTTGCAAGTTTGTTATCAATGGCTTGTTGCCGCATCGTTCAATGCATCAATGACCGCTCGGTCCGGATTACTTCATATCGAATCCGGAAGGTATTCGAAGAGCCTGACTGCCAAGCTATAATGCAACCATGTTGCATATTTCAAACCTTCATTACCGTTATCCAGGACCCGCCGGCGCCGAACTCACGTTGCCGGCGTTTTCGCTTCCTGCGGGCGAACACGCGATTGTGCTGGGGCCTTCCGGCTGCGGCAAATCGACGCTCCTGCATCTGCTTTCCGCCATCCTGAAACCGCAGGCGGGCTCGCTTAACGTCGCAGGAACGGATATCGGCGGACTGACCCCGCGCGCAGCAGACCGCTGGCGCGGCCGTCACATCGGATTCCTGCCGCAGAAGCTCGCACTCGTGCCGAGCCTGTCGGCACGGGAAAATCTGCTGCTTGCCGCTTACGCGAATGGCGAGCCGGGCGATGCGGCGCGCGCCGATGCCCTGCTCGGCGCACTGGGATTGGCGGACAAGGCGAAAGCCAAGCCACACCAGCTAAGCCAGGGCCAGCAGCAGCGGGTCGCCATCGGGCGTGCACTGTTCAACAAGCCGGTATTGCTGCTTGCCGACGAACCGACCGCCAATCTCGACGATGCGGCATGTGCGGACGTGACGGCCCTGCTCATTGCGCAAGCCGCCGAAGCAGGCGCCTCCCTGGTCATCGCCACCCATGACGCACGCGTCCTGGCCGCTTTGCCCCAGGCCACCCTGCTGCGCCTGCCCGTTTCGGCAAGGAGCGGCAATTGATGCGCATGAATTCCTTCTCCCTCGCAGTGAGATCACTGCGTCACAAGCCATTGTCCACAGCGCTCAATCTGCTGTTGATGGCGGTAGGCATCGCGATGATGACCTTCCTGCTGGCGGCCTCCGAGCAGCTCAAAAACAATGCGATGCGCGATGTCCAGGGCATTGATCTGGTGGTCGGCGCAAAGGGCTCGCCGTTGCAATTGATCCTGTCGTCGGTCTATCACGTCGATATCCCGACCGGCAATATTCCGCTGGCGACACAGGCGCAACTAACCAGGAACCGGATGGTGCACAAAGCGATTCCACTGGCGCTGGGCGACAGCTATCGCGGCTTCCGGATCGTCGGCACCACAGGCGAATACATCGCTCACTACAATGGCACGCTCTCTACCGGAAGATTGTTCGATGCGCCGATGCAGGCGGTCTTCGGCGCCGACGCAGCCGCGAAGGCAGGTGCAACGCTGGGCATGCAGTTCGCCGGTGCGCACGGCCTTGCGCAAGGTGGCGAGCAACATGCGGATGTGCCCTTTACCGTCGTCGGGATTCTCAAGCCGACTGGCACGGTGCTGGACCGTCTCGTGCTGACGCCGGTGGAATCGGTCTGGCGGGTACATGAGGTTGAGCATGGCATCGATGTCAACGACAAGGAGGAAAAGGCCGCGATGGATGAGGAGCGCGAACTGACTGCGATTCTTGTTCAGTATGCCTCCCCGCTGGCGGCCGTTTCCCTGCCGCGCTTCATCAACAGCCAGGGCGAATTGCAGGCGGCGCAACCGGCGTTCGAGTCGGCCCGACTGTTCCGCATGCTCGGCGTCGGCGTGGATGTATTGCGGGGTATCGCGGCATTCGTGCTGCTGGCTGCGGCGCTGTCGTTGTTTGTTGCGCTGTATAACGCCCTGGAGGAACGACGTACCGATCTTGCCATCCTGCGGGCCTTGGGTGCGCCGCCATCACGGTTGTTCCTGCTTCTTCTCGCCGAAGGGATGCTGCTGACATTGGTCGGCGCCGCCCTGGGATGGGCAATTGGACATATCGCGGTCGAGCTGCTCGGCCAAGTGTTGGCGCGTGACCAAAACCTGCATCTGTCCGGCTGGGCCGTGGCGCCGGATGAAGTATGGCTGCTTCCGGTCGCAGCAGGCGTCGGCCTGCTGGCGTCCGTGCTTCCTGCGATACGCGCTTACCGAACCGATATCGCTGCAACACTTTCACGCTAAATTTCAGGAGAATGCAATGAAACAAGTCATCGCAATTTTGCTCGCGGCGATATCCGTGTCGGCTCAAGCGAAGGAAGACCCTTCCCATCTGAAAGCGCTAATAGATCAGCACAAGGCAATAGCCGCCGCGCATGACAATGCGGCGCAGTGCCTTGCCGCCGGCAAGAAGGAAGAAGATTGTCATGCCGAACTGCTGAAGGCCTGCAAAGGCATCGCCATCGGGAAACTGTGCGGCATGAAACACAAGCATTGATCGGTTGGCCATTAGCGGCCTCCCACACGCGAAACAGCAATGCAATCGACAGCGGCTCAACATACAATCGACACGTTCTCAACCGCCCCGAAAAGGAGAAACGATGCGTGCACTACTCCTCCGCCTGCTGGCCGTTCCGGTCATGGCTTTTTCAACACAACTGGCGGCGCAACCTGCCGCCCCGGCCGTAGGCCACGTGCCGCCACCCGGCG
The DNA here is from genome assembly GCF_035944575.1 of Noviherbaspirillum sp. GTDB lineage: Bacteria > Pseudomonadota > Gammaproteobacteria > Burkholderiales > Burkholderiaceae_D > Noviherbaspirillum. Next base: position 41,452 of record NZ_DASZBA010000175.1, on the reverse strand, counting down.
CGTCTGTCCCGCCGATGCAGGGCTTGACGGATCTTCCCGGTGTCGTGTCCTGGAACACACTGGCCAAGGTAAAACAGATCAAGACCAAGGACCGCATCCTGCCGGAATTCACCCAGGATGTCCTTGCGCTGAATAACAAGGAGGTGAAATTGCAAGGTTTCATGATGCCGTTGGAACCGGGCGAAAAGCAGAAGCATTTCCTCATCTCTCTCAATTCGCAAAGCTGCTCGTTCTGTCTTCCGGCCGGGCCGGAAGGCGTGGTGGAAGTAAAGTCCAAGACTCCGATCAAATTCACCGCCGAACCGATCATCGTATCGGGCCGGATGAGCGTATTGAAGGACGACCCGATGGGCTTGTACTACCGCCTTACCGACGCTTCGCCCGCGACGGCGGTCAAGTAATCCGATCTATATGCATCGTCCATTCACCAGCACACATCGCATTCTGTTTGCCATTCTGATGGCGGCGGCGCTGGTGTTCGCGCAATGGCTTGGACTGCAACACCGGATCGTGCACGCAGGTCTGCAGCATAGCCTTGCAGCCACGCTGTCGGACGAAAGTGCGCCCGATCAGTCGCACGCACCTGACGCAAGCCATTCCTGCGCAGTGTTCGACGCTGCGGCGATGGCCGACACGATGCATGTCCCGCCTTATATCGCGCCGCTGATGACCAGTAATGAAGTGCTTGCCCGATGGGCTGCCTTCCGCTGCTGGGATGCGCCGCTCGCGCTTCATTTTTCCTCCCGCGCCCCGCCCTCAGCCTGATTTTTTGCATTGCATAATCCGCTGCCCGCGTAATGCCGGCAGCTGCCTTTTATCTTCTCAAAATCAGGAATTTCCATGGTCGCCCAACGTAACCTGTTGGCAAGCGCCGTCATGTCGGCGCTCGCATCTTTTTCGTCCACCGTTATCGCCCAGGAGCAGACGCTTCCTGCCGTGACCGTCAAAGCGGCGCCGTTCAGCGGCGACGAAACCGCGCAAATTCTGGCGCCGGCCCGTGTCCTGTCCGGGAATGAACTGCGCGACAAGATCAACACCACGCTCGGCGGCACGCTCGAACGCGAGCCCGGCGTTTCCGCATCAAGTTTCGGCGCCGGGGCATCGCGCCCTGTCATTCGCGGACTGGAGGGCCCGCGCGTCAAGATCCTGCAAAACGGCATGGCAGTGTCGGATGTATCGTCGCTATCCTCCGACCACGCGGTCGCAACCGAATCATCCAGCGCGCGCCAGATCGAAATACTGCGCGGCCCGGCCGCGTTACTGTACGGTTCCGGCGCGATCGGCGGACTGGTGAACGTCGTCAACGACCGCATCCCGACCGAGTTGGCGCCGCAGGCATACGGCGAAGCGGAAATGCGCTTTGGATCGGTCGACAAGGCGAGGGAGATGTCATTCTCGGCCGACAGGGCCGTGGGTTCGATCGGACTGCATATCGATGGCCATGCGCGCAACACGGACAACTACCGGATCCCCGGGTTTGCCGTACTTGACGATCCCGATTCCGCATCGGGCCGCCTGCCTTCATCCTTTACGCGTTCACGTGGAGTCGGTATCGGCGCATCGCACATCGCGCGCTGGGGTCACGTCGGCGCGTCGGTCGATGTTCGGGATGACCGGTATGGCATCCCGACCGAGGAACGCGCCTTCATCGATCTTTCGCAAACCCGCTTCGATATCGACGCATTGATCAAGCAGCCGTTGAGTGGCCTGGAATCCTTTCGCTTCAAGCTCGGCGCAAGCGATTACAAGCACACCGAAAAACTGGAAGATGGCACGCCGGCCACCGATTTCAATAACGATGCCATCGAATCCCGGTGGGAAGCGACGCACGCACCGCTGGCCGGCTGGCGCGGTGTATTTGGGCTGCAGACAGACAACAACAAGTTTTCCGCGATCTCGGCGGAAACCGGCAGGCCGGATACGGTTCCCACAACGAAATCGAGATCGCTTGCCGCATTTATCGTGGAGGAAAGGGACTTCGGACCAGTGCGCGCCAGCGCCGGCCTGCGCCTGGAGTCGGTGAAGCGGCGGCCCGACGCGCCCGACCTGTCGCAGCGCAGCTTTGATCTCAGCTCCTATTCGCTGGGCGGCTTATGGACCTTCGCGCCGGGCTATGGTTTCGGCACGACGCTATCGATTGCCCAGCGTGCACCGACGACCGAAGAGCTCTACTCGAACGGCCCGCATGAAGCCACCCTCACCTTCGATGTCGGCGATCCGGCACTTCGCAAGGAAACCTCGCGCAACATCGAGCTGAGCCTGCAGAAAACCGAAGGATTGGTGCGCTGGAAGGCGAATGTCTTCCGCAACCGCTTCCGCGATTTCATCTACGGCCGCAGCGACGGAACCCTGCTGGACGAAGAAGGCATTGCCGATCCGGCGGGTGAGTTCAGGCAGCGATTCTGGTCGCAGGCCGGGGCAACCATCCGTGGGGCCGAACTGGAAGCGAGCTACAACCTGCGCGGCGAAGGCTGGTCGCTGCGCGGCTTCGCCGACACTTCGCGCGGCCGCCTCGATGGCGCCGGGAACCTGCCGTTGCAGCCGGCCACCCGAGCCGGCCTGGATGTGGGCTACAAGCAAGGAGCATGGCGCGGCGGCATATCGGCGCTCCATGCGAAGCGGCAGGATCGGCTTGCCGCTTTTGAAACAGTTGCCATTCCGTCCTATACGCGGCTCGACGCCAGTCTGTCCTACACGCAGCGGCTGAACGGCACGGAAGTGACATGGTTTGCGCTGTTCCGGAATTTGCTTGACGAGGAAATCCGGTTGTCGACGTCGGCGTTGCGTGAATTCGCACCGCAGGCCGGCCGCAATCTGATTGTCGGAGTACGTGGCCGCTTCTGATGCCGGACCCGCGCGGCGCTCGCGGCGAGCGCCGCGCGGATCGAAGATCCTTGTTTTTTATGCCACATGACCTGCGTTTGACAAAGCAACACAGGCCCACTCTAATAAGGATCCTGCTGGAAATTTGTGTTACCTTTGCTTTTCGTTTCAAGCTTTTTCCCGCTGACGGTCTTGGCGGGATTCAGATGCAATCAAATCAGGGACAACGTGGGGATCTTTTCACTTTTCGGCAAAAAAGAAGGGCAGCAGGCAAATACCGCTGCCAAGGATTCTTCGCGCACCAAGCGTGACGCTGCCGCGACGCGTACCGATACCGCGAAGACGCCCGCCCGCCCGCCCGCACCGCCTGCCGGAAAACGTGACGTCCAGGCCGCCCGTGCGACCGCGATGAAGATCGATGCGATCGAATCGGAAATGTCATCCGAGTTCGTCAAGCCCACGACCATCCAGCCGATTACCCGTCCGGGCCCGAATACGATTGCCGGCTCGCCCTCCACCAAAGCCGGATTCGAAAGAACGAAGACTGGTCAGGCGAATTCGGAACTTCCGGCTCTCGACTTCACGCAACCCACATTGCCCATGATGGGCGAAACCACCGAGTTCCTGCTCGGTGGCCGAAGCACCCTGAACAATATCGCCGTGCCGGCGACCGATTCCATGGCCGTCATCGAAGAGGCTGCCATCCTGTTTTCCAACAACCAGCCGGAGCCTGTGGAGCAGATGCTGCTCGGCGCCATCGCCGAGGACAATCTGGGCGATCACACCCAGATCGCTTGGCGCATGCTCTTCGATCTGTACCAGTGCGTCGGGAAACAGAAAGAATTCGAGAACCTGTCCGTCGAGTACACCCGCAAGTTCGAAACTTCGCCACCTGCATGGATCGCAACCGGTCAACCGGAACCCGCAGCGAAGCCCTCGCCGTCCGGCGGCGCGCCGATGGTGCCTTTTTCCGGCAAGCTCGATGCCAACAGTGTCAAGCAGATCGACCGTGTGCTGAAGCTCGCGGAAACGCACCGTGTATTGCGACTGGAGTTTGCCCGCGTTACGGAAGTCGATCCGGCTGGATGCGGTTTGCTTCTCAATGCATTGAAGAAATTGCAAAAGTCCGGCCACGATTTGATCTTGGTCGGCGCACCGGAACTGGCTGTTAAGATTCGTGCCACGCTGGAAGTCGGGCGTCGTGACGAAACCGAAGATCCGTGGCTGCTGCTGCTCGAAATCCTGCGCCTCCTGAATCAGGAAAAGGAATTCGAGGAAACCAGCATCGATTACTGCGTCACGTTCGAGGTGTCCCCGCCTGCTTTCGTCGCCCCGAAGAACAAGATCACTACCGCAGCTGAACAGGCCCATCAGGACGGCGGAGCGGACGTATTCATGATGCCGAACGTCATCGAAGGCAAGATAGACCAGCTTATCGTCGCCATCGCCGCCTTCTCGGATGAACATGATCCCGCGATCCTTGATTGCACGCGGCTTTCTCGCATCGACTTCACGGCGGCGGGACGGTTGATGAGCGGCCTCGCCCCCTTCTGCGGTGCCGGTAAGACGATCGAGATGCATAACGTCAATCATCTGGTGGCAGCGCTGCTCAATGTGATCGGCCTGAAAGAAATCGTACGCATCCTGCCGCGCAAAACCTGATTTTCTCTCTGTTCATTACCCCTCCGGTTTTACCCTTCCCCCACCGCTGTCGACTAGACTACTTGTATTCGGTCGGCCCATCCCCATTTTGACCGGATAGCAATTTCTGCACGGAGATGCTTTTCACTCCGTTTCATTTCCTATTTTCTGGGGATCACATGGAACAATTTCACGGCACAACCATTTTGTCCGTGCGTCGCGGCAATGTTGTTGCGCTCGGCGGCGATGGCCAGGTAACGCTTGGCAATATCGTGATGAAAGGAAGTGCGCGCAAGGTCCGCAAACTGTATCAGGGCAAGGTGCTGGCCGGTTTCGCCGGCGGCACCGCCGATGCGTTCACCCTGATCGAGCGCTTTGAAGGCAAGCTTGAAAAGCACCAGGGCCATCTGATGCGCGCGTCGGTTGAGCTGGCCAAGGATTGGCGCACCGACCGCATCCTGCGTCGCCTGGAAGCCATGCTTCTGGTGGCCGACCGGGAATCCACGCTGGTCATTACCGGCAATGGCGATGTGCTCGAGCCGGAGAACGGCATCGGCGCCATCGGTTCGGGTGGTGCATTCGCGCAATCCGCCGCCAAGGCCCTGCAGGAAAATACCGAGCTGTCGCCGCTCGACATCGTGAAGAAGTCACTCACGATTGCCGGCGAGCTCTGCATCTATACCAACCTGTCGCACACCATCGAAACACTGGAATAACGACACGCACCGATTACTCATTATGAACATGACACCCCAAGAGATCGTTTCCGAACTCGACAAGCATGTCGTCGGACAGGGCCGCGCCAAGCGCGCAGTTGCCATCGCATTGCGCAATCGCTGGCGGCGTCAACAGGTTGAAGAGCCGTTACGCTACGAGATCACGCCGAAGAACATCCTCATGATCGGGCCTACGGGCGTCGGCAAGACCGAGATTGCCCGCCGCCTAGCCAAGCTGGCCGATGCGCCCTTCATCAAGATCGAGGCGACCAAGTTCACGGAGGTCGGTTATGTCGGCCGCGATGTGGATACCATCATCCGTGACCTGATCGATATCGGCATCAAGCAGACACGCGAAAGCGAGATGCGCAAGGTGCGCAGCGGTGCGGCGGATGCGGCGGAAGACCGGGTGCTCGACATCCTTGTGCCGCCGGCGCGTGACTTCGGCTTCAGCGCTACGCCGAGCACACATACCGAAAGCGACGCCAGTGGCAGCACCGCCCGCCAGACGTTCCGCAAGAGGCTGCGGGAAGGTTTGCTCGACGACCGTGAAATCGAGATCGAGGTGGCGGATGTCGGGCCGACGATGGAAATCATGGCCCCGCCCGGCATGGAAGAAATGACGGAACAGATCAAGTCCATGTTTTCCGGCCTCGGCGCCACCCGCAAGAAGAAGCGCAAGATGAAGATTCGCGAAGCGATGAAGATTCTTCTCGACGAGGAAGCGGCAAAGCTGATCAACGAAGATGAACTGAAGCAGAAGGCGATCGCCAATGTCGAGCAGAACGGCATCGTGTTCCTCGACGAGATCGACAAGATCGCCACCCGTTCCGAAGTCGGTGGGGCCGATGTGTCGCGTGCCGGTGTGCAGCGCGACCTGCTGCCGCTGGTGGAAGGCACGACGGTCAATACCAAGTACGGCATGATCAAGACCGACCACATCCTGTTCATTGCCTCGGGCGCTTTTCATCTTGCCAAACCATCGGACCTGATTCCCGAGTTGCAGGGACGTTTTCCGATCCGCGTCGAACTGGAGTCGCTGTCGATCGCCGATTTCGAGCGTATTCTCACCAGCACCGATGCCTGCCTCACCAAGCAGTATGAGGCGCTGCTTGCGACTGAGGGCGTGACCATCGAGTTTACGGAAGACGGCATCCGCCGGATGGCGGAGATTGCGTATTCGGTCAATGAAAAAACCGAAAACATCGGTGCCCGTCGCTTGTACACCGTCATGGAAAAGCTGCTGGAGGAAATGTCGTTCGCCGCCAGCGATGCATCGGGCAAGACGATCGCCATCGATGCGGCGTATGTGGACGAAAAGCTGGGTGCGCTGGCGATCAATGAAGACCTGTCGCGCTACGTACTGTAAGGACGCGCTGCGCGGTTATCGATCATGGCCAACAAAGCACTCAGCAAACGGCAGAAGATGATGCTGCGCAGCCAGCCATTGAAGGCGGCGGTCAAGCCCCGGAATCCGGTGGCGATCGCCGCCAAGCAGCGCGCCGCCGGGACGCATCAGAAATCCACGTCGGCTGCCCGGCAGCTGCACAATCGCCTGCTTAAAAAAGTCCTGACCGATCCGGAAGAGTGATTTAAGTTTGACGCATTCCCGGCGCGACCAAGCGTTTGCGCCGGGAATGGGCGCATGATCTGCCGCGAAAGCTTACCGGGGCAAAATCACGCGAAAAGAAACTTCAACCGCCGGATGCCGGATTTGGCTGAGGTACGTTTCCGGGTGTGGCAGGCTGGGCCGGATTGCCATTCATCGCCGGCACGGCGGATGTCACCGAGGATCGTGGTACCGGTGCAGTCTGCGGCATTGCCTGCGTCGGCATGCCAGGTGCGCCAGGTGTTCCAGGCGTTGCCATCGGCGTACCAGGCGCTCCTGGCATACCTGGTGCCGCAGGCACTCCCGGTGCTCCTGATGCACCGGAGGTTGCCGGCATCGCCGGATTGCCCGGATTTGCCGGCGTCACCATCGGCGCAGGCATGCCGGGCTGGGTGACCGGAGGCGGCGATTGCGACGGCAGCGAAGACGGCCGCGGCGCAGGCGGTGGCGTTACCTGCATCGGTGTTCCGGGCGCCTGCACGCGCGGCATCGGCGCAACGGTTGCCACATTCACCTGGCCCTTGGCGCTCTCGGGCAACTCCACTCGCTTCGTTACGCCGCCTTCCGACAACAGCACATAGCCACGGTGCACTTCCTTGACGGTCACGCCAGGAGCAATTTCCATATTCATGCGCACTGCCTGCGCCGGTTTGCCGTCCGCACTCAGGATGGCGACGCTGTCGCGCCCGTTGCCTGAGGAGATGACGCCTCGCAACTGATAATTGCTCGCCACCACGACCTTGCCCTGGCGTCCGCCGAACAGCGCTGCGGCAGCCTGTGTATTGACATCGGCCTGGGCGGCGCGCGGCGGCGCGGCGACCGGACGCACCGGCGGCTTGAACAATTGCATCGCCCAATACGCCGCGGAGGCGCACAGCGCGATAAACAATACGAAACTTGCAATGAGGGGCCAGCGCTTCATTCGCTTTCCTTGAAATGAGTTCGTTCTACCGCACCAGCTGGTTGATCTCGATGATCGGCATCAGCACCGCCAGCACGATCAGCAACACCACCACGCCCATGACCAGGATCAGCGCCGGCTCCAGTAATCCGGCGATGGTCATTGCGCGCCGCTCCAGATCCTGTTCCTGCGCATTCGATGCCCGCTCCAGCATGGCCGGCAATTCGCCGGTGACCTCGCCGGCGCGGATCATATGGATCAGCATCGGCGGAAAGTGCTTGTGCGCCGACAGCGCGCGCGCCAGGCCGACGCCTTCGCGCACGCTGGCGGTCGCTTCCTCGACCTGCTCGCGCATTGCGACGTTCGACAAGGTGTCGCGGCTGGTCTGCAGCGCGCGCAGGATCGGCACGCCGGAGCCGGTGGTGATCGCCAGCGTACTGGCGAAACGGGCGGTGTTCAGGCTGCGTTCGAACTTGCCGTACAGCGGCGCGTTGAGCAGCCATCGATGCCAGCGGTACTTGATATCCGGATTCTTCAACGCGCTGCGCCAGGCGAGGAAACCGCCCACCGACAACAGGAAGACGATCCAGCCGTAATTGCGCACGAAGTCCGAAATGGCCAACATCACCACGGTCAGCATCGGCAGCTTCTGCTTGGTATTGGCAAACACCGAGACGATCTGCGGCACCACGTAGGCCAGCAGGAAGATGACGATGGCGAACGCCACCACCGTCACGATGGCCGGATAGGTGAACGCCAGCCTGACTTTCTGCACCAGCGCATTGCGCCGCTCGATGTAGTCCGCCAGACGCGACAGCACCTTCGACAGCTGACCGATTTGCTCGCCGGAGGCGACCAGCGCCCGGTAAATATCGGCGAAATCACGTGGATGGTTCGACAAGGCATCGGACAGCGAGGAACCGCCCATGATCTCGGAGCGGATCGACGCCACCAAGTCGCGGACATAGGGGCGCTCCGCCTGCTCGAGCAAGGCTGAGAACGCCTGCTCCAGGGGCAGACTGGCTTCCAGCAAGCTGGCGAGCTGCCGGGTGAACAGCGCAAGTTCGTTGGTGGAAAGCTTGTCACCGAACGACCGTTTGCGCGCCTGGCCGAATTCATCGACCTGGGCGGCGATGGCATCGACGACGAGCGGCGCCATACCCTGGGCGCGCAGGTCGGACCGCGCAGCGCGGGCGCTGTCGGCGTTGACCACGCCCTTCCTGGTATTGCCGACCGCGTCGACGGCTTCATAACGAAATGCTGGCACGCTGATTACTCTACATTCAGTTCCGGTTGATAACGCAGGCGTTCATGCCTGCACGGCGCCTGCCTCTGCTCTGTTTCTACTCTTTCGCAACCCGCAACAGCTCGGCGCGGGTGGTGATGCCCTGGGCCACCCAGCGCTCGCCATCCTCGCGCATGGTGCGCATGCCATCCCGCTGTGCCGCCGCGCGGATCTCCGCCTCGGATGCCTGGTCGTGGATCTGCGCACGGATCTGGTCGGTCGTCAGCAGCAGTTCGTAGATGCCGACGCGGCCGTGATAGCCGGTGTGGCCGCATTTATCGCAGCCCACCGCGTGCCACTCGTGGCCGTCATGCTGGCGGCATTCCTGGCACAGCTTGCGCACCAGCCGTTGCGCGACCACGCCCAGCAGCGACGACGACAGCAGGAAGGGCTCGATGCCCATGTCCAAGAGACGGGTGACCGCCGCCGCCGAATCGTTAGTGTGCAGTGTTGCCAGCACCAGGTGACCGGTCAGCGATGCCTGCACCGCAATCTGCGCGGTTTCGAGATCGCGGATCTCACCGATCATGATGATGTCGGGGTCCTGGCGCAAGATGGCGCGCAGGGCTTTCGCGAACGTCATGTCGATACGCGCATTGACCTGGGTCTGGCCGACGCCCGCCAACTCGTACTCGATCGGATCTTCCACGGTCAGGATGTTGGTGGTGGGCGCATTCAGCCGCGACAGCGCGGCATACAGCGTGGTGGTCTTGCCGGAACCTGTCGGGCCGGTGACCAGCACGATGCCGTGCGGCTGCGAGATCAGTTTGTCGAACTGCGGCATGACCGCATCGCTCATGCCGAGATGCTGCAGATCGAGACGTCCGGCTTCCTTGTCGAGCAGACGCAGCACCGCACGTTCGCCGTGACCGGTGGGCAGCGTCGATACCCGCACGTCGACCGGCTTGCCGCCGACGCGCAGCGTAATACGGCCGTCCTGCGGCAGGCGTTTCTCGGCGATGTCGAGCTGCGCCATGATCTTGATTCGCGAGATCAGCGATGCGTGGATGGCTTTCTTCGGCCGCACGATGTCGCGCAGATTGCCGTCGACGCGGAAGCGCACCACCGAAATCTGTTCGAAAGGCTCGATGTGGATATCCGAAGCTTCCTCGCGCAGCGCCTGCGTCAGCAGGGCGTTGATCATGCGAATCACCGGCGCATCGTCGGCCGATTCGAGCAGGTCCTCGATTGCCGGCATGTCCATCATCAGTTTCGCCAGGTCGAGATCGGATTCGACTTCATCCACCACCTGCGCGGCATCGCCGCCGGAGCCGGCATAGGCCTGGGCGATGGCCGCTTCCAGATCGGCACGCGGAATCGACTTCAGCCTCACCCGTCCGAAGCGGCGGCTGACTTCGGCGATCGCGGATGGCGCAGTCGCCTCCGATACCCATACCTCGACCGGATTGCCCGGCGCTTCGCCGCGCCGCGCCAGCAAGGCGAAGTCGCGGGCGAAGGCATACGGCAATAACCTGGCTTCTGTTGTGACGATACTCATTGCGGTCTGCTTTAACTTTATCGATACTGGTTGTTCGGCTGCACGCCGGGCTCTGCCGCGGCGGCTATCGTCACCGGTTCCCCGGCGGCATATTGGACGGCATTACCGCCGCCGGGTTCGGTGCATTGGCAGGCGCAGGATTCGTTGCCGCAGCGGGTCCTGTCGTAGGTCCGGGCGTCTGCACCGGCGGAGTCTCCGGCGGCACCGCCAGCATCGCACCGCCGATCGGGCGTCCTTCCTGCATGACCGGCAGCACCGGGCCGTTGATCTGCGGCAGGATGGAGCTCGGCGGCACTTGGGTATTGCTCTGCACGTTGCGGATGAAATCGTAACGATCGCCCGCGACGTTCACGCTTTGCTGATTGCTGCGAATGACGGTCGGCCGCAGGAAGACCATGAGGTTGGTCTTGGTGCCCCGGCGCGTCTGGTACTTAAACAGGTTGCCGACCACCGGGATGTCGCCCAGACCCGGCACCTGCTCGTCATTGTTGGTCACACGTTCTTCGATGAGGCCGCCGAGCACGATGATCTGGCCGTCATCGACCAGTACGTTCGTTTCGATCGAACGCTTGTTGGTGATGATGTCGGACGCGTTGCTGGTGGGCTGGATGTTCGACGTTTCCTGATAGATCGACATCTTGACCGTGCCGCCTTCGGAGACCTGCGGCCTTACCCGCAGCGACAAGCCTACGTCCTTTCGCTCGATGGTCTGGAACGGATTGACGCCGGCTGCGCCACCGGACGCTGCAGTCGTGAACTGGCCGGTCACGAACGGCACGTTCTGGCCGACGATGATGCGTGCCTCTTCGTTATCCAGCGTGATCAGGTTCGGCGTGGACAGAATGTTGGCGTTGCCTTCGGACTCGAGCGCCCGTGCCAGGGCTCCTAATGTCAGACTGCCGCCGACCTGTCGGAAGATGCCGAGATTCAGGCCGTTCCCCGGCGGCAGTGCATTGCCGGTGGTGGCGCGTGCCACCGCCTGGCTGATCAGATTGTTGCCGCCGCCCTGCGTGGTGAAGCCGGTCGCGCCGCCGATCCGGTAGTCGCTTGTGTCACTGCCTGACAAGCCGGCCCACTGAATGCCGAACTCGGCCGCTCTTTCCGCGCTGACTTCGACGATCAGCGACTCGACGTAGATCTGCGCCCGGCGCGCGTCGAGCTGGTCGATCACGCTGCGCAGGTTGCGGTAGACCGCCTCGCTGGCGGTAATGATCAGTGCATTGGTGGCTGGATCGGCCTGGATGAAGCCGCCAGGTCCGCCGGTCGGCAGCGCCGCCGGGGTCGGTGCCGACTGCTGGCTGCCACCGGTGCCCAGGCCGCCCTGCTGCTGCTGGCCCGGGGAGGTCTGGAATTGTGCCTGCTGCAATTGCTGGGGCTGCTGCTGCTGCGGCTGCTGGTTGCCGCCCGGCGTGGAGGAATCGGACGCCACCACGGCGCGCAGGGTCGTCGCAAGGCGGACCGCATCCGCATTCCTCAGGTAGACCACATGGACATTGCCGGGCTGGGCGGTCGGCTGGTCGAGCTTGGCGATCAGCGACTTGGCCAGGTTGGCGCGCGCCACCGACGGCGCATTGATGATGAGCGAGTTGGTGCGGCCATCGGCCAGCACGCTGATTCGTCCACCTGCGCCGCCCGCGCCCGGAGCGCCGCCGCCCTGGTCGAGCAGACGGTTGACCATGGTGGCGACATCGATCGCGATCGCATGCTTGACCGGCACCACGTCCATCTCGGCGGTGGCCGGGGCATCGAGCGACGCGATGATGCGGCCGAGGCGCTTCAGGTTATCGGCATAATCGGTGATGACGATGGTGTTGTTGCCGGGGTTGGCGTTGATGGTGTTGTTGGGCGAGATCAGCGGGCGCAGCACCTGGACCAGGTTGGCCGCGGATTCATAATTCAGACGGAAGATCTGGGTGGCGATCTGGTCGCCGCGCACGGTCTGTCCTTGCGTCGTGCCAGCCTGCAGCTTGGCGTCGGCTTCCGGCACCACTTTGGTAAATCCGTCGCCGCGCACGATCGAAAAGCCCTGCAGCCGCAATGCCGATGCCAGCAGATTGAACGCCTCCGTCTTGTTGACCGGCTTTTCCGATACCAGATTGATGGTGCCCTTGACGCGCGGATCGATAACGAAAGTGGTGTTGGTGTATTGACCGATCGCCTTGATCACCGACTCGATGTCGGCGCCGACGAAATTCAGCGATGCCTGATTGGACGCCGGATCCTGCGCATAGGCAGGCGGCTGCATGCCCGCGATGAAACAAAGCAGCGATGCAGTGGCGCCCCATCGGCGCCATCCGGTGTTCTTGGTCGAGGTATGTGCTGTTGAATTTTTTCTCATTTGAACTCTAGCGCGATCACAGTTTTGTCGCCTTCTCTGCGACGTTGTCCCAGCAAATTCAGTAAATTTGCCAGCCGTTCTTCCTGCCCTTCTTCCGCTTCCGCCTTCCCTGAAAACCTCAGCCGTCCGTTGGTGAGTGCACCGGAGCCGCTCAGCAGCATCGGTCCTTTCAGCGTTTTCAGCGCCAGCTGTCCCTGCTGGCCCTGCCAATCCATTGTTAACTCATATGCCCCGAGAGGCCTGATCGGCGACAGGCGCGATGCGATGTCGTTCATCAGCAAGGTCGTCGTTCCGTTCAGCGTCACGCGTTGCCCTTCCCTGGTGAGGAGCATCGGATTCCATGTCAGCCGCATTTCGCCCGAGGGCGCGATCGTGTTCAGCGGCGCCCCGAGGCCGGCAAGCCGTTCCGCCGGCAGGCTCAATGCGCCAGGGCTGACCCGCCATTGATGCCAGCTACCGGTAACCCTGACCGGTTGGGCCAGCGCTGCGGAATTTTGCACCTCCGCATCCACCTGTCCCAGCAACACCATCGGCGACAGCCGCCACGCAAAACGGCCCGGCAACAGCGGCGTCACCGGATCGGCACCGCTCGGTGCGCCGCCGATGAAGGCGGATCCATTCCACAGGGTGCCCTGCGCGTCGCCCAATGTAAGGCGCCCGCCGGTCTGTCTTTCCACCAGCGGCGCCATCCATGATGCCGGGAAGAAAGCGATCATGGTCAACGTAACGGTGATCAGGCCAGCCAATAACCATATCACGAGGCGGCGCACTTGATCTCCATTTTGCTCGAATCCTTGATCATTGGCTTTGCCCGCCTTTCAACTGGCGCAGCGTTAGTGCGGCATTGACGGTGTCAATCGCCGCCAAGCCCTCGAAATTTGCTTCCACGACGGAAACCCTGGCGGTCCGTTGGATTTCCTCAAGCCACTCGACCGTGCTGGCAAACGAGACCGACTTGAGTTGAACCCGTGCAAGTTCGCCCGTCATCGCCACGTTGTCCGCTTTCAATCCCTTGCGCTGCAGCGACGCCTCGATGTTTTCCCTTGTAAACGCTGGCGCCGCGCCTGCGGATTTGCCGGAGAGCGCCGTGGTTTCCCGTGCCAATGCCTGCAGTTCCGCGGCTTGCCGGCGCATATCAGGCAGTTTCTTTTCCAGGTCCTGGCGGCCGCTGATGGCCGGATCGATCAGCAGCACATAAAAGAGGCCGGCCACGATCACCGCTATCGCCACCGACAGCATTGTGCGCTCGCGCTGGTTGCGCTCGCTCCAGAAGGTCGATATCGAACGTTTGATACCGCCCAGTGCAGTTGGAGCCCTCATTTGCCGCTCCTAACCTGCAATACATCGCTGTTGGGCTGCGACACCGACAGGTTCTGCGACGTCAACGCCGGCTGCATCTGTTCCAGCGACACATTGGTGCCCGGTTTCAGTTTCACGGACAGGCTGCGCTCCCGGTACTCGATGCCTGCGATGCTCTGCGGCTTCTGTCCCGCGCTTCCCCATGCCTCGCCGAACGCGGCGGCCAGCGCCACAAAATCGTCCGGCGCGATCTGGCCTGATTCCCGCTGCGCGGCGGCATGCTTTTGGCGCATCTGCGCCATCGGATCGACGATTACGGTCTCCTTCGGATAAGCGGATTTATAGATTTGCACCATGGTCATTCTCAGCGAATCCGCTTCCCGCTTCGCACGCAGCCAATCGATGTTGAGCGCAATGGCATTGATCATCAATACCGCCGCTGCCAGGATTACCGGCCAGCGCCATGGCCGCCAGTTGAATGCCGGGCCGGACGACATGCCGAATCCGGTCATCAGGTCCAGCGGATTCTTGTTGGCGCCGGCAATCCAGCGCGGCCAATTATCCGCATGCAGGGCGATGCGGCCATCGAGCGCCGGCACAGCACCCACGGTTTCCTGGTAGTCGTTCACCCTCGCCTGTGGCACATACAAGATGATCGGCGAATGCGGCACCACCGCGCAGACCGACTGGATGACTTCCACCGGGGCGAGTTCCGGCTGGTCGGCGGTGATCGGCAAGCCGATGCCGTCCTGTTCCGACAAGCGCACCGCCACATCGATATCGGCGCCATGCTCCGTGATCGCCGCGCTGGCCGCACCGGCCTCATAAGGCAGGCAAAGCTGGGCCGGCACCGCGGACATGCGCCGCGCGCCGAGTCCGGTCAGCGTCTTGGCGACGATCTCCAGCCAGCTGCGCTGCACCACCGCCACCGTGCGCAGGCCATCGACCGATGGACCAGCGACCATCACGCAGTCGGCCGGATCGCTCATCAGGTGATCTTCGATCAGGTTGGGCAATGCGGCCTTGAGGCGCGCGCCCGACAGCGGCGGCATCTTGATCCGCAACAGCGTGACATCGCTGGCCGCCAGAAGCACGACGACGCGCTGCGCACGGCCCGCCGCTTCGGATAATTCGGATAGCGCCGCCACGCCCTCCCGTTCCACCGCGCCGCTGGCGGACGCCTGGGCGAAATGGCAATACAAGGGCGCCCCCGCGTCCATGCTGTCCGCAACGGCCTTGGATGGCAGACGTATATACAGTGTGCTCAAGGGTTTATTCTCTTTCTAGTATTCTCGAATCCAGATGATTTCGGTTTTTGGTGGGCGGTCATCGGTGCGCCGAATCAAGGTTTGCATCTGCAGCGCCGCGCGGTTCATGCGCACATTGCCGTTCACTAAAAAATAGTTGGTTTTGAAGACGGCTTTGGTAACAAGGGATCTTTGTATTACTTGCCCGACATCGGCGTCCCCTTTGAAATAGGACCTCTGCCTGTACGCAATGATGGCAGCAGCGTCCGAACTCGTGAGTGTATCAATTTTCGCCATCAGTACTTCGGCCGGCGCGGTGTTCACGTTGATCTGCGTCTTGGCTGGCAAAACGATGACAAACTCCCTCAGTTTTTCCACTATTTCAGGCGTAAATCCGGGTACCGCAAGCAAATCGTCCACATGATTGATTCCCAAGGGCTGCGACTGCGACTGGGACTGACTCGCCGGCGTAGCGGCAGGCGTGCCGGTCGCCGGCTCCTTCTTCCTGAATGCCAGCGTCATCAGATCTGCAGTCGACTGCGCCAACGAAGGATTCAGCTGCAGGTTTGAAAGCAATGCACCGAAGGCCTTGACCTCGGCAGGATCCGGTGCGCCCTTTGTTTCATCCATTAGATTGCGCAGATTCAATCGCGACTGGGCATCAACAATGCTGCCCGACAGCACGGCGTCCGGAACTTCCGTTTCCGCACTGGCATTATCGACATACTGATCAAGCCGCGTTTCCGCCAGATTGACAGCCCACGGCTCGCCGAGGTGATCCACGGTTGAAATGCGCCCGTCTTCACGCAGGATCAACCGCGTCCAGTCCAGCGCGCCGCGCAGGATCCACTGCTTCTGCAATTGAAGCCGCTGGTTTTCGATCGACCGCACCTGCACCTGCTGCTGCCAGAACAGGCTGGCGACGATCGTGATCGCCAGCGTGGTCAGCAGCAGCGCAGTGATGACCGCCACGCCGCGTTGCCGCGCAGGGGATCGAAAGCGAGGCGCAGCATTCTTCGTCATATCGCCCCCAGCAGGAAAATCTTCACCAGGTTGGTGCTGCGATCACGTAAACGTAAGGTCACTTCCAGGCCAGTCTGGCTTTGAGCCGTGGCCGGAGTTCCCGGCGCTCCTGGCACTGCAGGTATCACCGTCGGCGGCGGTGTTGCCACCGCCTCGGCCCGCCAAGCCGCACTTTGTGAATCCCATGAACGGATTCTCATTTCATCGACCTCATCCTGCAGGGTTACGGGCTGCGACGTGTCGCTGTCGGCCAATGCCGCCGCCCATGCCACATCCAGTTGCCTCAGGTCTCTTGTCGCCACAGACTCACGCCTGCTGAGTACCCCGTCCCGCACCCGGTATGACACCACCTGCACAAGCGTAGGCTGGTTGTCGATGTTCACTGTCCGGATCAGCGTGAGTCGTCCCGGCCGGGCATCCAGCGACATGCGGTTTTCAAGCAAAGCGTCCGGGGCAAGATGTGCCGCATCGCTTTGCATCTGCGCGAACGCGAGCTGCAGACCACGCGTGCTTTTCAGTTCGCTGGTGAGCGCGACGCGGGCGCGCACGATGCTGTCGAGGCCGCGCCATCCGAGCACGGCGACGATGGCCAGCACGCTGATGGCCACCAGCAGTTCGATCAACGTAAATCCGGCTGCTTTTTTCATGACTGGCTGACTACCTGCGCCAGTTTGATGATGCGGCGGTCCGGGTTTTCCGCATCGAAGACGCTGACTTCGACGCGGCGGAAGAACGGATTCGGCGTCGGCAGGACTTCTTCGTTGCAGACCAGGCGAAGGTCGCCCTGCGGACAATCGAAGGAGCGCCGTCCGACCGGCGGCCATTCCTTCGCCAGGCGGATCTGCGCCAGCCGGTTTTCCGCCGACCAGTTCGCCATCATCGATGCGCGCAAGCCGTTGCTGTTCTGAGTAAGACTGCCTACCGCGCGCAAGCTTGCACCCAGCGCCGTACCCACGATGACCAGCGCAACCAGAACCTCGAGCAGGGTGAAACCGGCAATACCCTGGCCGGGCATGCGTTGAAGGGGAGATCGCATGTCACTCCACCACGAAATTGCCGATACCGTCGGCGCGGATGGCGACGCTCGAATCGCCAGAAGAGAACGTCAGCAGAAACGGCTTGTCGACCGGCTCCCGACCGAACACGATGCGCAGGGGATTTGTTTCGGCTGCGACCGCCGGCGAGATCGACAGGCCGATCGGCGTGCGCTGAAATGCCCTTTCGCGCAGCATGTCTTCCTGCTGCAGGGGCTGCCAGGTGCTGCCATCCCGGATCAGAAAACGGTAGCGGTCGTTCTCGGCTTCGAAAGCGATAGGACGGTTACGCACGATGGCCTCGTCGCGCGCGAGCTGCAGCAGCAGCGCGATACGCTGGGCTTCATTTTGCAATACCTGGCGGTCGCTCGGCATCGCGTTGATCGAGACGAACCCGAGCGCGATGCCGGCAACGACCAGAACCACCAGCAATTCAAGCAGCGTGAAACCGCGCGCGGCGATACGGGACCGGCGCTTTGCAAGATCAAACGACAATGTACTTATAGATCCCACGAACCGACATCGGCATCATTGCCGGCCCCGCCCGCCTGACCATCGGCGCCGAAGGAGAATACGTCCACCTCACCTTTGATGCCAGGCGACAGGTATTGATATTGGCCGCCCCAGGGATCCTTCGGCAGCTTATCGATGTAACCGCCGGCTTTCCAGCCGTTGGCCGGTGGCCCGCCGGACGGCTTGGTCACCAGTGCCTGCAGGCCCTGCTCGGTGCTTGGATAACGCTGATTGTCCAGTTTGTACAGCTTTAACGCCTGCATCAGCGTGGCGATATCCTGGCGCGCTGCGGTGATTCGCGCATCATCGGTACGGCCCATGAGCTTCGGCACCACCAGAGCGGCGAGAATGCCCATGATGACCACCACGACCATGATTTCAATCAGGGTGAATCCGCGGTTGACGGCGGACCGCAGTTTGTTGCGGGAAGAATAAATCAGGTTATTGCGCATAAAGATCACTAAATAAAAAACAAAAATTCGGGAATTCGGTCAGTATAAGTTTACAACTTACCATACTTGCAAGCTTGAGCATCCATCCTGAATCCGGCCAATGCTACGACATCGGTGTCGTAAAAAAGTGCTCCGAAGCATACCCTTTGATGAAGATCAAGGCGAAATAAATCGAAATAGCTGGACTTTTGTTTCCCGTTTACAAGCATCAGGGCCATACCATTTCAGTTCTTGCTATTCATAAGATCAGCCAATTGCATCAATGGCTTGCATTGAACCGTCGCACTTGCCTTATCTCTAATATTTCAGCATTTGTATAAACATTCATCGCGGCACTATACCGCGCCTGTCAAGGAGGTTGTCGTCCATGTCCCTGCACCATGCCACGTCCGGCGAAATCATCGATATCCATCCGCTCGGCCCCAGGCTGAGCGATACGCCATCCACAGCATTGCTGAAATCGGAGCAGCTCGAAATCATGCGCCTGGTCCTGGCAGCGGGAAAGGAAATCCCGGAGCATAACGTACCTGGAGAAATCACTTTGCAGTGCCTCGAAGGCAAGGTGGAAGTGCGCGCCCATGGCAAGACGCAAACCCTCAACGCCAACGAACTTGTCTTGCTTGCAGGGAATGTCCCTTACTCCCTGCGCGGCATCGAGAATTGTTCGGTGCTGATGACGATCGTACTGACCTATGAAAATGGCAAGGCGGTCGCTGGCTCCCTGCCGCAATCAGGTAAACGATAAGGCGCTTGCTTGCCCAAGATCATGGATGACAAACCGGTTGCCTATCGGGCCAGCCTGCTGCACTTCACGGACGACCCGGCCAGGAGCGGTGACGCTTTCCGTTGGCATGAGGACGGACTGCTGGTCGTTCAAGGCGGCCGCGTGCAGGCGGCAGGCGACTACCCTCAACTCGCTGCCGGCCTGATGCCGCATGCGGATATCGTTGACTACCGCGGCAAGCTGATTGTTCCCGGCTTCATCGACACGCACATCCATTATCCGCAAACCGATATCATCGCGTCACCATCCTCCGGCCTTCTGCCATGGCTGGATGACCATACCTTTCCAGGCGAACGCGCATTTGCCGATCCGGCCCATGCGGCCAAAGTGGCAACCTTCTTCCTCGACGAACTGCTGCGATGCGGCACCACCACCGCGATGGTGTACTGCACGGTACACCCCGGATCCGCGGAGGCCTTCTTCCAGGAGAGCGACGCGCGCAACCTCCGCATGATTGCGGGCAAGGCGCTGATGGACCGTAATTGTCCGCCGTACCTGCGCGACACCGCGGAGGACGGCATTCTGGAAAGCGAACGGCTGCTGAAGAAATGGCACGGACATCGGCGCCAGATGTATGCGATTACGCCGCGCTTCGCCGCAAGTTCAACCGATACGCAGTTGCGGCTCGCGGGCGAATTGGCAAAGGCGTATCCGGACATTTTCGTGCAGACCCACGTCGCGGAGAACCGCGATGAAGTGGCGTGGATCAAGGAACTGTTTCCGGATGCGCGCAGTTATCTCGATGTTTACGATCGTGTCGGCCTGATGCGGCCGCGCGCGATGTATGCGCATTGCATCTGGCTTGACGACCATGACCGCAGGCGCATGGCGGAAACCCGATCCGCCGCCGCCATCTGCCCGACGTCCAACCTGTTTCTCGGCAGCGGCCTGTTCGACTTCACTACCGCCGATGCGGCAGGAATGCCGTTGACCCTTGCGACCGATGTCGGCGGCGGCACATCGTTTTCGATGCTGCACACCATGAACGAGCTGTATAAGGTGGCGCGCATGGGCGGCGTTCATCTCTCTGCCCTGCGCATGTTCTACCTTGCGACATTGGGCGGTGCGCGCGGTTTGCAACTCGAAGGCACCATCGGCAATTTTTCGCCTGGCGCGGAAGCGGATTTCCTCGTGCTTGATCCGCAATCGACGCCCCTGCTCGCCCGCCGCACCGCCCGCGCGGGGAGCCTGGAGGAATTGCTGTTTGCGTTGGCAATGCTAGGGGATGACCGTGCGGTGGCAGCGACTTATGCGGCCGGATGCCGGGTGCATGCGCGTGGCGGGGCTTGATTCACAGAATCAGAAGCGCCCGGAAATCATTGACATTGGTACGCGTCGGCCCGGTCACGATCAGATCCCCCAGCGCCTTGAAAAACCCGTAACCATCGTTATTGTCGAGCATCGCCCTCATCTTCAGCTCCAGGCTTTCTGCCCGCTTCAGCGTGTCTGGTCCGAATACCGCGCCGGCATTGTCCTCCGAGCCATCGATGCCATCCGTGTCGCAGGCGATCGCATGCACGCCGGGCTGGCCATTCAGCGCTACCGCAAGACCGAGCAGAAATTCGGCATTGCGTCCGCCGCGCCCGCTGCCTCGTACCGTCACTGTCGTCTCACCTCCGGAAATCAGGACGCACGGCTTGCGGAACGGTTGCTGATGCAGGGCGATCTGGCGAGCCAGGGCGGCATGCATCTTTGCAATCTCTCTCGCCTCGCCTTCAATGGCGTCCGAGAGAATGTATGGTGTGATGCCGGCTGCCCTTGCCTGTGCAGCAGCCGCCTCCAGCGCCTGCTGCGCAGTCGCGACGACATGATGGGAATGCCCTGCAAACCGTGCATCGCCCGGCTTCGGCGTTTCGCCTTCGCCCGATTCCAGATGGCGACGCACCGCTTCGGGCAAGGCGATGTCGTACTTGCGCAATACGTTCAATGCATCGCTGCACGTGGTCGCATCCGGCAGTGTCGGTCCGCTGGCGATGATGCCCGGATCGTCGCCAGGCACATCGGAGATGAGCAGCGTCACGACCCGTGCCGGCGCACAGGCAAGGGCCAGCCGCCCGCCCTTGATGGCAGACAGATGCTTGCGCACGCAATTCATTTCATCGATCGCCGCGCCGCTTTTGAGAAGAGCCTGGTTGAGCGCGCGCTTCTGCTCCAGCGTAATGCCCGGTGCCGGCAGCGCCAGGAGCGACGAGCCGCCGCCGGAGATGAGGCACAGCACCAGGTCTTTCTCGCCCAGGCCCCGCACCATGTCCATCATGCGTGCGGCTGCCTGCCGGCCCGCCTCGTCCGGGACCGGATGCGCCGCTTCGACCACCTCGATGCGGCGGCAGTCGGCGTTGTGTCCGTAGCGGGTGACGACCAGCCCGGATAACTCACCTGCCCAATGCTTTTCAACGGCAGCCGCCATCGCCGCCGCGGCTTTGCCGGCGCCGATCACCAATGTACGGCCGCCTTCCGGAGGCTGCGGCAGATAAGCAGGGAGGCATTTTTCGGCGCTGACGGCGGCGACCGCGCCGGCATAAAGGTCAAGCAGGAATTGCCGTGGATCGGGAATGAGGGTGGTCATGGGCTGCTCCATAAGGGTAGCGCCATGGTACCGGCTTTTCGACGCTTAGGCGGTCTCGTCCCGGGGATCGCGCGAAAGCAGTTTCTGCAACATGCCGCGTGGCGAATCACCGTCGAACAGGACTGCGGCGACCGCGGCGGTAATCGGCATGTCGACGCCCATGTTGGCCGCCAGCGCGCGCACCGCCTGTGCGCACCGCACGCCCTCGGCCACATGCCCCAGTTCTTTGACGATGACGTCGAGCGGCTTGCCCTGCGCCAGCCCGAGACCGACCTTGCGGTTGCGCGACAGGTCGCCGGTGCAGGTCAGGATCAGGTCGCCCATGCCGGTCAGGCCCATGAAGGTTTCGGCGCGTCCGCCCAGAGCGATGCCGAGCCGCGTGATCTCCGCCAGACCGCGGGTAATCAGTGCCGCACGCGCGTTCAGGCCGAGCCCGAGGCCGTCAGCCACGCCAGTGGCGATGGCGAGGATGTTCTTCACAGCGCCGCCGACCTCCACGCCGACCAGATCATCGCTTGAATAGACCCGGATGCTGCGGCCATGCACGGCTGCAACGACCGACTCGCGCAGCGCCTGATTGTCGGATGCGATCGTCAGCGCGCATGGCATGCCGCGAGCGACTTCCTGGGCGAACGATGGACCGGACAAGGCGCCGACCGGCAAGCGGTCGGAGCAGATCTGGCGCACTATCTGGTGCGGCAGCAAGCGCGTGTCCTCCTCGAAGCCCTTGCATAACCAGACTAGATTGGGAATGGCATGCGGCTGCAGGCGCTGCGCCAGCGATCGCAGCCCGGCCACCGCCGATGCAACGATGACCAGGGCATTACCGCTCGGGGCATGGATCGCATGCGCGACGGCGGCATCGAAATCCGCTGTTGCCATCAGTCCGGAAGGCAGCGTAAAGCCGGGAAAGTAGGCGCTGTTTTCACGCCGCAAAGAGGCGGCGCGCATCGCTTCGGGATCGCGCCCCCAGAGTACGACGTCGTGCCGGTCGGCGAACGCGATCGCCAATGCCGTGCCCCAGGCGCCGGCACCGAAGATGGCGATGTTCGCCGGCCGGGCTTGCCGGGTGCCGACGGGATCAGATTGCGTCATGGCGGGCTTATTCGCCCCAGACCTCGGCGGCGCGCACGAAGCCGCCCGACCCGTCGCGATGCCTGACCCTTACCCAGCCAGGCGCGGATGTTTCGACAACTTCCAGCAGGACACCCTTGTCGGCGGTGAAGACCAGCGCCGATGATTCCTCAGCAGCGGATCTCACCTTCGCATTGCCGGTTGTTACGACTACGTTCCGTTTCGGCGTCAACAACTTCGTTTCCACCCAGGACAGGTCACCGGCGGCATCGCGCACCTTGGTCCACTCGCCATAGGTCAGAACGACTTCCACCGGCATGCCGCGCGGTGCGACGAAGACCTTGCGCCCCTTTTCCGACGGCGCGTCGTACAGGATGGCGGGATTGGCGCCGATGGATTTGAAATCAAGGGCCTGTGCTGTACCTGAGGCACAGAAAAGCACGGCACAGGCGGCAAGCATTCGAACCGGAAACATCACAACCACCTTCAACCTTACTGACGGCCTGCGGTTGTGCCGTCCGGCATCAGGATGCCGGATCCGGATGAACCGGCTTGCTGCTGCTGTTCCGCCAGAGCCTGCAGGCGCTGCTGGTAGAACACTTCGAAATTGATTTCCGCGAGGTGGACCGGCGGGAATCCGGCACGGGTGATCAGGTCGGCGATATTGGCGCGCAGGTAGGGATAAACGATGTTGGGGCAGCCGATGCCGAGCAGTGGATCGAGTTGCTCGTCGGGGATATTGCGGGCTTCGAAAATGCCAGCCTGCTTGCCTTCCACCAGGAAGGCCACCTTGTCATTGACCTTTGCGGTCACGGTGATGGTCACGGTGGATTCGAAGATGGCGTCGGCGAGCATCTCGACACCGACATCGACCGCCACTTCGATATTCGGGGATTCCTGTTCAAGGAAGATTGCCGGTGAATTGGGTTGCTCGAGCGACATGTCCTTCAGGTAGACGCGCTGGATCTGGAATACGGGTTGCTGGTTCTGGTCGGCCATGAGGAGCTTTCGTTGGGAGTGAAAAAGGGAAGGACGGCGCGGCGGCCGTCCACGTGTTTATAGTAATGAAATGATTGCCGGATACCTGGTGGCGCCGCTCAGGCGCCCTTCAGCAGGGGTTCGAGCTGACCGTTCCGGTCGAGCGCGCTGAGGTCGTCGAAGCCGCCGACATGGGTATCGCCGATATAGATCTGGGGCACGGTCCGCCGTCCGGTCTTCTGCATCATTTCCATCCGCTGTTGCGGCTCGAGGTCGACGCGGATCTTTTCGATGTTCTCGACGCCCTTGGACGTCAACAGCCGTTCGGCCATCACGCAATAAGGACATACGCCGGTGCTGTACATGAGGACTCGTGCAGTCATGATGTTCTTTCCTTGATTACTTTGCGACCGGCAATCCCTGCGCTTGCCAGGCCGCGAGGCCGCCGGTCAGGCTGACCACTTCGTTGAAACCCGCCTTCTTCAGAATGGAGGTCGCCTTTGCCGACTGCGTGCCGGACTGGCAGACCACGATCACGGTTTTCGACTTGAATTTTTCGAGCTCCGCCACTCTGTTTGGCAATTCTTTCAGCGGAATGTTCTTGGCGTCGCGCACATGGCCGGTTGCAAACCCGGCTGGGTCGCGCACATCGACGATCACGGCCTTGCCCTGATTCATCAGTTGCGTCGCCTGCAATGTCGAGACTTTTTCACCGCGGCGCTGCAGGTTGGGCCAGACCAATGCGCCGCCGGACAGCAGCGCCAATGCGATCAGCCAGATATTGTCGATTAAGAATTTCACGGGACCCTAATGGTTTTAAGCAATCCCAACATTATAAAATAGAAGGCGGCCTATCATTGAATTCGCAGTTTCAATCCATTCCCTCCATATATCTCTTCATTTATCTCTTCATCAAAACATCATGTACAAAATCGTATTCATGCGTCATGGCGAATCGACCTGGAATCTTGCCAACAGGTTCACCGGCTGGGTCGACGTCGACCTGACCGAAAAAGGCGCGGCGGAAGCCCGCGAGGCCGGCAAGATACTGAAGGAAGCCGGCTTCGAGTTCGACGTTGCCTACACCTCGGTGCTCAAGCGCGCCATTCGCACCCTGTGGCTGACGCTCGACGAAATGGATCTGATGTGGCTGCCGGTCGTGCACAGCTGGCGCCTGAACGAGCGGCATTACGGCTCGCTGCAGGGCCTGAACAAGGCGGAGACCGCAGCCAAGTACGGCGACGAGCAGGTACTGATCTGGCGCCGCAGCTATGACGTGCCGCCGGAGCCGCTGGACGTCAACGATCCGCGCACCTCCTACAATGACCCGCGCTATGCCAAGCTGAAAAGGGAAGAAATCCCCCTGACGGAATGCCTGAAGGATACGGTTGCGCGCGTGATGCCGGTCTGGAACGAGTCCATCGCGCCGGCCATCCGCGCCGGCAAGCGCATCATCATCTCGGCCCACGGCAACAGCCTGCGCGCGCTGATCAAGTCCCTGGACAACATCAGCGACAAGGACATCGTCGGCCTGAATATCCCGAACGGCCAGCCTCTCGTCTATGAACTGGATGCCGACCTGAAACCGATCCGCAGCTATTACCTGGGTGACCAGTCGGCAATCGAAGCGGCGATGAACGCGGTTGCAAGCCAGGGCAAGGCGAAATAGGCGATCCGGAATGAAGTTTTCCGGTTACGCCGGGGTGGCCGAAGCGATCGAGGCAAGCGGGTTCTCTGCGGCACGCCCGCGGACGCAGCGACGAAGGTGGTGGAGGTGGATTGCCGCGCTCGGAGTCGCTGCGGCCTGCCTGATTGCCGTACAGCCAGCCTCAGCCGTCCGGATCACGGAGCGTACCAAGCACAAGCGGGCGGTCGAGGCCGAACGAGCCGAACTGCAGGAAAAGCTGAACGCTCTCAAACGCGACATCAGCCGCACCGAGACCGCACGCGGCCATGCCGCCGATGCGCTGGCCCATTCCGAAAAGGCGATCTCGGAAGCCAATCGGGCGCTGCACGAACTGGCGATCGAGCAGAAAAGCACGGAAGCGCGGCTGGCCCGGCTGACCGAACAGCAAAACCGGCTGGAAAAGGCCGCGGCCGCCCAGCAGGCGAAGCTTGCCAAACTCCTCCGCGAACAGTACATGGCAGGCAACGAGGACCGAATCAAGCTGCTGCTGTCCGGCGACAACCCGAACCGGATCAATCGGGACCTGCAATACATGGGATATGTATCGCAGGCGCAGGCCAGGCTGATCGCTGCGCTGCGCAAAGACCTTCTCGCAATTGAAGCGGGCAAGGCGGAAGCCCAGAATGCCAGGGACGAACTGGACGAAATCGCCGCTGAACAGGTCGACCAGAAAGCCAGGCTCGAAAAGGAACTCGGCAGGCGGGCCGAATTGCTTGCCCGCCTGTCGGACAAGCTGGCCACGCAGCGCAAGGAGGCCGGCAACCTGGAGCGCGACGAGCAACGGCTGGCGGGCCTGGTCAAAAAGCTATCCGACCTGATCGAAGAACAACGCAAGTCGGAGGCCGCCACCCTCGAACAGCGTCGCCGCGAGCAGCAACAGGCGCAGGCCAAAGCCCGGGAAAGCCGGCCCGAACCGCCTCCCTCAGCGGGAATTCAAGATAAATCAAAGAACCGCGCTGCAAATCCTGATGCAATTGACGATGACGAGCCTCCATCAGAAATATCGCGCCGGAATGAACTCGCGCCGGTTGCCAGCGTCCAAAACGCTGGTCTTGGCCCGGCTGGGCAGACATTTACCGGTCTGCGCGGACGGCTGAAACTGCCGGTGAAAGGCGAGCTGGCGGCACGATACGGCAGCAAACGGGGCGATGGCCCCAGCTGGAAAGGCCTGTTCATCCGCGCCGCGGAAGGTGCGGAAATCAGGGCAATAGCATCAGGGAAAGTGGTGTTCGCGGAATGGTTGCGCGGTTTTGGAAACCTGATTATCGTTGACCACGGAGACCAGTATTTGAGCATTTATGGCAATAATCAGGCCGTCCTGAAGCAGGCTGGCGATATTGTCAGAACCGGCGACGTCATTGCCAGCGCCGGCAACAGCGGTGGTAATGAACAATCAGGTTTATACTTTGAATTGCGGCATCAGGGCCGCGCGTTTGACCCTCTGGGCTGGATGTCGGCCTCATTCTCGAAATGATGCGCCTGCCAAGGCCCTCGGTAACCATTAGGTGACACATGAGCAGCAAAATCAAGAACTTCGGTCTGATCGGTCTGGGCGTCATTGCCGGTATCGCCGGCTCCATGCAATTCGAGGCGAGCGCGCAAAAGAGCGCGACCACGCTGCCACTGGAAGAATTGCGACAATTGGCCGATGTATTCGGCCTGATCAAAACCGACTACGTGGAGTCGGTCGAAGACAAGAAACTGCTTACCGAAGCAATTTCCGGCATGGTGGCGTCGCTCGATCCGCACTCCGCCTATCTGGATAAAAAAGCATTCAAGGAGTTGCGTGAAGGCACGCAAGGCAAATTCGTCGGGCTCGGCATCGAAGTCGGCATGGAAGACGGCTACGTCAAGGTGATCTCCCCGATCGAGGATTCGCCCGCCTTCAAGGCCGGCCTCAAGTCCGGCGACCTGATCACCCGCCTCGATTCCACTCCGGTGAAGGGCCTGACGCTGGATGAAGCGGTCAAGCGCATGCGCGGCGAACCGAACACCAAGATTACCCTTACCATCGCCCGCAAAGAGGAAGACCGGCCGATCATCGTCACCATCGTGCGCCAGGAAATCCGTGTGCAGAGCGTGAAGTCGAAGATCGTTGAACCGGGCTATGCATGGCTGCGCGTCGCGCAGTTCCAGGAGCCGACGGTGGACGATATGGTGAAGAAGATCAATGCCATTTATGCCCAGGATCCGAACCTGAAAGGCTTGGTGCTCGACTTGCGCAACGATCCGGGCGGGGTGCTTCCCGGTGCGATCGGCGTGTCGGCGGCTTTCCTGCCGAAGGATGTACCCATCGTGTCGACGAACGGCCAGTTGCCGGATTCGAAAGCCACCTTCTATGCGCGTCGCGAGTTCTATACGTCGTCCCGTGCTGCATTGACCGATCCGCTGGCAAAGCTGCCGGAAGCGATCAAGAAAGTGCCGATGGTCGTGCTGGTCAATACCGGCTCCGCATCGGCGTCCGAGATCGTGGCGGGTGCATTGCAGGACTATAAGCGCGCCACCATCATGGGAACGCAGACATTCGGCAAGGGCTCGGTGCAGACGATTCGCCAGTTGTCGGCCGACACCGCCGTCAAGCTGACCACGGCCCGCTATTACACGCCGAACGGCCGGGCTATCCAGGCCCGCGGCATCGTGCCCGACCTGCTGGTGGACGAGTATCCCGACGGCGACGGCCTGAACGGCTTGCGCCTGCGCGAAGCGGATCTGCAAAAGCATCTGATGAATGACCGCGACAAGGAAGAAGTCGCCCGCAAGATGGATCAGCTGGAAGAAGAACAGCGTGCCGCGGCCCTGGAAAAGAAACGCACGCCGCTGGAATTCGGCGGCAAGGATGACTTCCAGCTGGCGCAGGCACTGAATCATCTCAAGGGCAAGCCGGTGCAGTTGTCGAAGACCGCGAAGATCGAAAGCAAGAAGGAAAACACGATCAACGAAAACAAGACGCCGGAAAAGAAATAAGCAGGATCCGACCCGATTGAAGGCCGCAGCGATGCGGCCTTTTTCTTTGCCGGTTCGAAATGGCGCTCTACGTCGGTTTGCACTTCGAGCCGTGTTTTCCATTACGATCCTGCTACCGACACTCCCGATCCCGCCATGAACGACCACCAGCTTCTTCGCTATTCCCGCCACATCCTTCTCGATGAAATCGGCATCGAGGGCCAGGAAAAGCTGCTGGCGGCGCATGCACTGGTCATCGGCGCCGGCGGCCTTGGCTCACCGGCAGCCTATTATTTGGCGTCGGCAGGCATCGGCAGGTTGACGCTCGTCGATAACGACACCGTCGACCTGACGAACCTGCAGCGGCAGATTCTCCATACCACCGACCGGGTCGGCCATGCCAAGGCGGAATCCGGGAAGCAAACCCTGGCACAGATCAACCCAGAGGTGCAGGTCACCGCCCTGACCGAGCGGCTAGAAGGAACGCGGCTGGATGAGTTGGTGGGACAGGCGAGCGTGGTGCTCGATTGCAGCGACAACTTCGCCACCCGGCATGCGATCAATCGCGCCTGCGTCGCCAATCGCGTGCCGCTGGTGTCGGGGGCCGCGATCCGTTTCGACGGCCAGGTGTCGGTATTCGATGCGCGGCGTAACGACGCACCCTGCTATGCCTGCCTGTTTCCGCCGGACCAGCAGTTCGAGGAAGTGCTGTGTTCGACGATGGGCGTGTTCGCGCCGCTGGTTGGCATCATCGGCACCATGCAGGCGGCGGAGGCCCTGAAGCTGGTGGCCGGGATCGGCGAATCGCTGGCGGGCCGCCTGCTATTGCTGGATGCGCGGAACATGGAATGGACGAGCATCAAGGTTGGACGCAGTCCCGGCTGCCCGGTGTGCGGTGGCCGGACTCATGATTAGGTTCTGATTTCTTCACATGCCGCCACGAGTGACGCAGGCGAGAGAGGCAGAGCTGCCGCTTGTCAATTCTTCAGATATCCGCTGGATGGCATCGGCGTTGCTGCGCGGGTCGTCTGCAATGGCAGAAGTATCGGCGACGGCAACATAGCTGCGATAGGCGGCAAAATGCCGTATCTCCACATCGTTGAGCCGGGCTTCCGACAGCCCCATGCCTGACACGTCGATCGCCGCTTCCCCCTGCGCGGCAAGGTCGCTACCGGGAGCGGTACTGGAAGAGGCACCGCGATGCTGCACGGCATCGCAGCCTGCCAGCATGGCGGCGCAGGCGAAGCATGCAGTCAAGTTCGTCAGGCGTTTCCAACTAAGGTTATTCATGGTTTTCTCCCTGCCCATGATTATTTGCCTTCCTGACAATTCTTCCTTGGTTTGAATCAAGCGTCTTCGCGTCAATCGCCATCACGCTTGCTTGCCATCAAACGTACCCGGGGAACCACGTCGGGGCATTGCAACATGGATTGCCGCGTCATGCATGGCAAGGTTTAGCAGTCTTAACGCATGCACGTTACAATCGAACGCCTGTTCGTTAATAGCCGGTCACTTCCCTCTTCATGTCCCTACCCGACCTCGCCAAGCTTATTTTTCTTTCTGCGATCTGGGGCGGTTCTTTCATTTTCCTTCGCGTGGCGGTACCGGAACTCGGGCCGTTGCTGACAGCTATCCTGCGCATCGGCGTGGCCGGGCTGGCATTGATGGTCTATGCACTGTTGGCAGGCGTGAACATGGATTGGCGGCGCAACTGGCGGCCGTTCGCCGTCGTCGGCATCTTCGCCGGCGTGCTGCCGTTTTCCTGCTTCGCCTTTGCCGCCCAGCATCTGCCTGCCGCGCATTCGGCGGTACTGAATTCCACCGCGCCCCTGTTCGGCGCATTGTTTTCCGCAATCTGGCTGAGCGAACGGCTGACCGCGCGCAAGCTCGTTGGACTGGCGCTCGGCATCACCGGCGTCGCCATCCTGGTCGGCGCGGGCGCGCTGGACCTGAACCGGTCGACCCTAACGGCGATCGCCGCGTGCCTGGTTGCCGCCGCCTGCTATGCGCTATCGAGCATCATCGTGAAAAAGACCGGCCATCCGGGCGGCATTCATCCGATTGCCATGGCGACCGGTTCGCTGGTGATGGGCGGGCTCATGATGGCGCCGACGCTGCCGCTCGCATTGCCCATCGCTCTCCCGTCGCTGACCGCGCTGGCCTGCATCGCCGGCCTGTCATTGCTGTCGTCCGGCCTGGCGCAGGCGCTATTCATCCCACTGATCGTGAAGGTGGGCCCTACCCGGGCGATGACGGTGTCCTTCCTGATCCCCCTGTTCAGCATGTTATGGGGCTTCATCTTCCTGCAGGAACCGATCGGATTGCCGACCTTCATCGGCGGCGCGGTCGTGCTGGCGGCGATGGGCCTGGTCCTGTCGGCATCACCGCCGCGCGCCAAAGATCCCGTCACCGCCGAGGCCTGAGCAGACCATGGCCGAACAAGCATCGACCGACCGCTCCCTCGCGCAACAGCGACCTTTCCTTACCGCTTTCGCCCTGTCGCTGGCAGCGGCGGTGTCGCTCGGCATGTCGCGCTTTTCGTATGCGCTCCTGCTGCCGCCGATGCGGACCGATCTCGACTGGTCCTACCTGCTGGCCGGCGCGATGAATACGGCAAACGCACTCGGCTACCTGATCGGTGCGATGGTCACGCCGGCATTCATGCGGCGCTTCGGCGCGCAGGCGGCGTTGATCGGCGGGTCGGTGTGCACCGGCTTGTTCATGCTGCTGTCGGGCTTCGTCATCAGCGCGGAGATGCTTCTCGCGCAGCGCGTGCTGGCCGGCGCTGCCAGCGCCTTCATTTTCATCGCCGGCGGCCTGCTTGCAGCCCGCCTTGGCGCGCTGCATCCACGGCATACCGGATTCCTGATCGGTTTGTACTACGGCGGCACCGGCTTCGGCATCGTGTTATCGGCGTTGCTCGTACCGGCAGCACTGGCCGGCGCGGATGCGCAAAACATGCCCCATGGCTGGCAATGGGCGTGGATCGTTCTGGGGATGATGTGTTTTCTGGCGACCCTGGCGATGGCCCTGCCCGCTGCCAGCATCGACGGCGCCGCTGCGCCGGCGACCGGCCAGCGTCCGGTAAGCCTGCTGTCGTTCGGCTGGAGCCTCGGCGGCTATTTCATGTTCGGCGTCGGCTATATCGGCTACATGACCTTCGTGATCGCGCTGCTGAAGGAGCAAGGCATGCAAGGGGCGCAGCTATCGCTGTTCTATGCGGCGCTGGGCGTGGCCGTGGTGGCGTCGTCGCGTATCTGGGCCGGCATGCTGGACCGCTTCAAGGGCGGACAGGCGATGTCGATACTGAACGGCCTGCTCGCCGTCGCGACGCTGCTGCCGGTGCTGACTTCGGCTATCGTCGCGGTGTTCGCATCCGGCATCCTGTTCGGCGCGGTATTTTTGTCCGTCGTCGCATCCACCACCGCGCTCGTGCGCCACAATCTTCCGGCGCCGGCGTGGTCGTCCGGCATCAGCATGTTCACCATCGTCTTCGCCGCCGGACAGATCGTCGGTCCGACCATCGTCGGCTGGATTTCCGACGGCGCCGGGGGACTGCAGCGCGGCCTGGTGTTTTCCGCGATCGCGCTGCTGATCGGTGCGGCGCTGGCGACGCGGCAGAAACCATTGCAGCAGACATGAAAAACTGTCATGTCCGATTCCGGCCAGCCAGCGCGGCGCACCGCCATTATTCTCGAATCTCATCCGACTGCGAGAGCTTGCCATGCGTAGCGCCGACCTGTTCCGATTGATCCTGCTGGCCGCCATCTGGGGCGCGTCGTTTCTTTTCATGCGCATTGTCGCGCCCGCCCTCGGTCCGCTCTGGACGGCGGAGGTGCGGGTTGCGGTCGCCGGTGCGGCAATGCTGCTGTTCATTCTCGCCCGCGGGAAGTCGATGCACTTCGGCACTAGCTGGCGGCAATACCTGATTCTCGGTACCCTCAATTCCGCCCTGCCCTTCGCCCTGTTCTCCTACGCAGCATTAACCCTGCCCGCCGGTTACTCGGCCATCCTGAACGCCACCAGTCCTTTGTGGGGCGCGCTGGTCGGTGCGGCGGTGCTGGGCGAAACGCTCACTGCGCGCAAGATCGCCGGCCTGTTGATCGGGATTGCCGGCGTGGCCTTCCTGGTACGACTGGGTCCCGCGCAATTTTCGCCGCAGGTACTGGTTGCCGCCGGTGCCTGCGTCATTGCGGCGCTGTGCTACGGCATTGCCGGTGCGTACTCGAAGAAAGCGTCCGCCGGCATCGCGCCACCGCAGATGGCGACCGGCTCCCAGCTCGGCGCGGCGCTGGTGCTGCTGCCCTTCCTGCCGTTGTCACCGGTTCGCGGCGAAGTGACGCCGCTGGTGATCGTGATCGCGCTCGTATTGGCGTTGCTGTGCAGCGCCGTGGCGTATTTCATTTACTTCCGGTTGATTGCCGATCTCGGACCGACCAAGGCCTTGACGGTCACTTTTCTGATCCCGCTATTCGCGCTGATTTGGGGCGCGGTATTCCTCGGCGAAGCGGTGAACCTGAATACGCTGATCGGCTGCGCACTGGTGGTACTGGCGACCTGGCTGGTGGTATTTCAGCCGGCCGCCGCGCCGAAGGTGGCCGCCTGATTCCAGTCGATGACGGCAGGCAAAGCCCCGCGCAGCGCATTGCACACCACGACCTCCTCGGCGCCGCGCAGATCGTCAAGCGTCAGCCGGCCTTCCCGGGCATCCCACCTCGGATCGTCAAGGAGTACCGACCGCATGACGCCGGGCAGCACGCCGGCGGATAGCGGCGGCGTAATCCACCTGCCGCGACGCCTGATGAACAGATTGCTGCGCCCGCCTTCGGTAAGTTCGCCGTGCTCATTGCAGAACAGCGTGTCGAAAGCACCGACGGATTCTGCCGCGCGCCATCCGGCGTCATAGCGCTCACGCAGCGTCGTCTTGTGACGCAGCCACGGATCGGCGGACATGGTCGGCTCACGCGCCAGCAGTACTTTTACCGGTGCTTCGAGAGGGGACAGTGGCGCTGTCTGTATGGCGATGCCGCCGTCCCGTCCGATTGCCAACCGCAGGCGATGCGGCCCGTCGGGCAATGCACCACAAGCTTTCTCCAATTCCGAATGCACAGCCGCCCGATCGAACGGAATATTGAAATGCGATGCCGATGCCGCCAGACGCCGGAGATGCCGTTCGAGATGGCGGCAGCCAGCCTCCCGGGTCGCATGCATGGTTTCGAATAGCGCGAATTCCTGCGACAGGCCCGCCAGGAATGCCGCCTTCAGCGCGCACTCCGCATACTCGTCGGCGGCCACGCTATCGTGCACGATGCCCGCGCCCACGCCCATCTCGCCCGAGCGCAATCCATCGGCGCCCTCCGGTTGCAGCACCAATGTGCGGATGGGGACGGACAGGCAGAAATCGCCGACGGCACGGCCCGGCGGCGGCGCATCGAACCAGCCGATCGCGCCGGTGTAATAGCCTCGCGGCGCGCGTTCCAGCTCGCCGATGATCTGCATCGTCCGGCGCTTCGGCGCACCGGTGATCGATCCGCAGGGATAGACGGCGGCAAACACATCCGCAAGCACGGTGTCATCACGCAGCCTCGCGCGCACGGTGGACGTCATTTGCAGGACGCCGCTGTAGCGATGAGTGGAAAACAGATCCGGCACCTTGACGGAACCGGGGGCGGCAATGCGTCCGAGGTCGTTGCGCAGCAGATCGACGATCATCAGGTTTTCCGCGCGGTTCTTCGGGTCCGCCGCCAAAGCGGCGGCGCGAGCGGCATCTTCATCCGGATTACCAGTCGCTGCCGCCGTCCCCTTCATCGGGCGCGCCGTGAGTTCGCCGCTGCCATGCCTCAGGAAGAGTTCGGGAGACAGCGACAATACCGCGCCGCCGTCCGGCAACACGATCAGGGCTCCGTACGGTACCGGCTGACGCTCGCGCAGGCGGCGGTAAAGCACGACCGGATCGCCATGACTTTGGAAATTCAGCCGGTAGGTGTAGTTCACCTGGTAGGTATCGCCGGCCTCGATGTAGGCCCGGATGCGATCGATGGCGGCGGTGAATTCCGCCTGGCTGACATTTGGCCGTATGTTCAGGATGCCGGCAAAGGGAGATGCGGCACGCCGCGCCCGTTCGGCGAGCGCGGACTCCGCATCGGCGGCCGATAGATGCTGGCAGCGGTCGAACAGCACGATGCGCGAACAAGCCGCATCGGCATGCGGCGCAATGCTGTGCATCGCCGCGCCCAGTTCGTAACTGAACAGTCCGACGGCGTGCCTGCCTTCGTTCAGCGCCTTCTGCAAGCCATCCCACAACGCCGGAAGCTGGTCGGGATGTGGACAGGACAAGGTGCCGGCATAACCGGTGTACAGGCGGGAGCGCGGCTGGGTATTGGTGGCGCTGCTGTCGTCCAGCAGGGCAAAGCAGTCGGTGGCATGCATGCTCATCGTCGTTTGCTGCACTGTCGATGTATCCCGGTCCGGTCAGCTGCCGCGCTTGGACAGGTAGATGCCCCACAGCAGCAATGCGCCGCCGGCCATCTGCATGGGTCCGATCGCTTCCTGAAAAATGATCCACGCGGCGATGGTCGCCGTCAGCGGCTGAATCAGCAGACTGACCGAAGACAGCGATGCCGGCAGGTGCGCGAATGCATACGCGATTACCGTCTGGCCGCCGATCTGGGCAACGAACGCCAGTGCCAGCAAGGGCAGCCATGCCGCCGCGTTCGCCGGCCAAAACGCGCCCGGAGACAGCAATGCGAACGGCAGCAGCGCGAGGCCGGTGATGGTCGTGCTCCACGCCATCAGCCGTGCGGTGGAATACTGGCCACGCGCATCCTTGATCATGAGTTGGTAGGCGGCGTAGAACACCGCGCTCGCCAGGCCGAGGCCATCACCGAGCAGCTTGCTCGTACCATCGCCACCTTCGCCCGCCGCATTGGGCCCGACCAGCATCACCGCACCCACCAGCGCGATCACCATGCCGACGATGAAGATGCGGGCGAACTTCACCTTATGCGCGAGCCACATCCACAGCGCGATGAAGATCGGTGCGAAGTTCGACAGCAGCGTGGCGTTCGATACCGTCGTGTAATGCAGCGACAGGTGCCACAGTCCCATGTCGGCCGCGAAGTAGACGCCGGCCAGCGCCAGTGCCAGCGTGAAATCGGTTCGCTTGTCCGCCTCGCCATCCTGCTTGCTCACCGCGAACGCCCATGCCCACAGGAAGGGGGCAGCCAGCGCCATGCGCCAGAAAGCGGATGCAACCGGGCTGACGTCCGACAGGCGCATGAAAATGCCGGCGAAACCGATGGCCACGCCGCCGAGCAGCAGCGCGAAAAAAGCAAATGTCGGAAAGGTCTTGGTGGAATTCATGGATACGCGGGAAGAATGCAAAAACGCGCCGCACAACCGGCGCACCGGCAGCGAGTGTACCGATGTTCGTCCGCTTGCGCAGCGCCGGTCAGGATAGCAGCAATACGATCTGCGCCTGCGCGTTCTCGGTGGGGGAGTGCTTGAACCCGCTTTTGGCAAAGCGGTGCCAGCGGCCCACGACGAGGCTGGCGATCATGTTCGCGCGTACCGTCGCTTCGGCTTCGCTGGCATTTCCCTGCGTGGCCGCCAGGCGCAGGGACTGGCGGATCGCCAGCTCCACCCGCTCGATGAACTGGTTCATCCGCACCTGCAACCGCTCGTCTTCGTTGACCAATGCATCGCCGATCATCACCCGTGTCATGCCGGGATTGCGCTCGGCGAAGTTGAGCAGCATGCCGGTGATCGCCTGCACCTGCGCCAAGCCGTTCTCCTGCTGTTCGGTGATCTGGTTGATGAGACCGAACACCGTCGATTCGATGAATTCGATCAGGCCTTCGAACATCTGCGCCTTGCTGGCGAAATGCCGGTACAGGGCTGCTTCGGATACATCGAGCTTGCCGGCCAGTGCGGCCGTGGTGATGCGCTCGCCTTTCGGTTGTTCGAGCATGGCGGCGAGGGTCTGGAGTATCTGAAGTTTGCGTTCGCCCGGTTTTGTGCTTGCCATGATCGATTCACTCTAGTCGCAACGAATGTTTGTCAGCGCAATCGATGCAGATTCGCCGGAAGTTTCCGTACGGATTTTACTTTGACATCAACATAAACGGGGCGCTTTGTGAATTTTGGCGACGGCAAATTGTCGGCGCGCTGTTGCAGATTCGGCTTGCTCGCCAGGTACTGGGTAATCCAAGCGGTGCGCATGCCCAGGGTTTTCGCGGCTTTCAGGTTGTCGAGGGTGTCTTCGACGAGGATGCAATTGTGTGCCGCGACACCTTCCCGGGCGAGTAGTTTATGCAACAGCAGCCGCGACGGCTTCGGCCGCAGTTGCCGGTGCACCCGCATCGATTCGATCGCGATATGTCCCGCGAAATGCCGGTGCAGGCCGAGATGACGCACCACCTCGCGAGAATAACCACGGGGCGCGTTCGTCAGAAGGATCTTCCGGCCCGGCAGCCGCTTCAGCAAGCGCGCCAGTCCGCGCTCGGCGCGGATCATCGCCGTCAGCTCCTCGAACGTATGCGCCTCGCGCAGGAAGTCCTCGGCCCGCACCTGGTGATGCTTGATCATGCCGAGCAGCGTCGCGCCGTAGCGCTTCCAGTAGGCGAGCCGCGCGGCGTTCACCACGTCCGGATCGGCATCCACGCCCTCCTTGCCGAGCACGCGCGCCATATAGGCATTCATGTTCGTATTGATGGCGGGGAAAATCGCATGCGATGCGTTGTGCAGGGTGTTGTCGAGGTCGAACAACCAAACGGGATGGGGCATCTGATAGAGTCGCGGCGTCAGGAGAGTGTATGGATATCAGGCGTCATTTTGTCTTTGCCGTATTGTCGGCGTTTTTCTTCTTCCCCGCACGTGCGGACACGGCCGCAGCTATCGAACCGGCTGCGATACCGTCGGCGGAAAAGCGTCCGCAGCGCGGCGCACTGTACCGGATACGGCACCAGAAAGGAACTGCCTACCTTTTCGGCACGATCCACGCCGGTAAGCCTGGCTACTTCCCGCTCAACGCCGAAGTAACACAGGCACTGGCAGCGTCAAGCAAGTTAATCGTTGAGATCGACCTGCGCAAGCAGGACCGGTTCGCAGCTGCGCTCGACAGAGTTGGAATGTATCGAGACGGTACAACGATCGACCGCCACGTATCCGTTGACACCCTCCTCCGGCTGAAAAAAGCAACCGACTTATTCGGCATCCGCTTCGACAGCATCGCCCGAATGAAGCCCTGGATGATCGCCAACCTGCTGACTAGCGTCGACATCGAACGGTACGGGCTCCACCTCAGCCAGGGCGTCGACCTGCATCTGCTCACGCTGGCCGGCCCAACCAAAGCCGTACTAGAACTTGAATCGGCCGCATACCAGCTTTCGCTATTCGGCGAGATGCGCATGTCGGATCAGGAAACCTACCTGCTTGAAACTCTGGACAGCATCGAAACCGGCGAGGGCATCGAACAGGCCCATGCGATAGCCAATGCCTGGGCCAACGCCGACTCCGGCAAGCTCAACGCGGTCATGCTCGAAGGGGCAAAAGAAAAGCCGGTGTCATCGGCATTTCTGCAGGACGTGTGCTGAACCGGCGCAATGCGGGGATGGCGGGCAGGATCGAAGGTTATTTGAAAAGCGGCGAGACGGTTTTTATCGCGGTGGGCATGCTGCATCTGCTCGGAGAGAAGGGGTTGCCGGCGTTGCTACGCAAGAGAGGGTATCGGGTGGAGAAGGTGTATTAAAAGCAGGTCCGGTCAGGCTGATGCAGAGGTAGTGCGGAGAAGATGCGGCACTGAATGCAACACGCGGAAAACCATGAACGAGATACGCACGCTCAAAACATTCGGCGGATGGCAGGCTGACCGGACCGCGGAAGATGTGCGGGTTGCGCACATCCTAAACCCATAAATTCTTCTTATTTCGCTTCAGCGGAAAAACATTCAGACACATCGGGCGAGTAAGCTCGCACAATGTTACACACTCTGTGGCGTGGATCCGGCCTGCAGGGCGAAGAAGCAAGGTTTCGTCATAAGCGGATTCCATTTATCAAGCAATGCTGGAATTCTTGCATCGTCGAGAGCGAACGCCGGCAAACGCTGCTTGTTCGCCAATTCATACGCCTTCTGGACTTCCTTGTGATGATCCTGCTCGACAATGCTGTCGATGAGTTCCTGATCGGTCATAGTCGCGATACTCCAAGCTGATCTTTGCTGGATTTCGTCGGGCGACTTGATGGTAGCCAGGTAGTCTGCGTACACAATCTCCTGGATAACGTCATTTGTGCAGGGGCACAGTTGGTTTTTGTGAAAGCGATAGATGGCGTATCCGTGATCCGCCAGAAACGACAGTAGTTCGTGATACGAATAGCCGGCCAGCGGTAACAGCCTGAAGGTAGGCATCCTCCTTGTCCGACGGGATGCCAAGTTCGTAAGCACGTCCCTTTGGGAGAGTGAAAGTCACGTAGGACGGCGGGCGATGTGGTTGAAGGCACCCCGCTTCCATGAGCTCGGTTTTGTTCTGGGATGCCATTTCATGCAGGAGTGCCTCGACCCGCGAAAGTTGCTCCTGCATTGCATTGAATCGCAGCTCCATGACGCCGATGCCGATTGCGGAACGCAGCAGGCGGACGAACGGTTGCAAGATAGGACGTAGCGGATTAAATTCGATATGCCTTTTCAATTTTTTACCCTGGAATCCCCGGGAAGGGCCAAGACGGTTTCGAGCGACACATTTTGATCATTTGCCAGCACGACTCGCCGTGCGCCGATCACTACCGTAGTGGGCTGCGTTCAATACAAAACGCAGCCGCGAAAAGTGAGCGGAACATGTCAAAAAGGGCAGTAAGGGAGGTTCGCTTGACACTGCCCGGCGCGTCTGACCGAATGTGATGGAAGCCGGGTGATGATGGCGCAGTCTGCGCGGACCTGCTTGCCATTTGAAATACGCCGTTCGATCGTCAAATAATACGATGCGGGCAATCAATGCGACCGGATCA
The DNA here is from genome assembly GCF_035944575.1 of Noviherbaspirillum sp. Classification (GTDB taxonomy): domain Bacteria; phylum Pseudomonadota; class Gammaproteobacteria; order Burkholderiales; family Burkholderiaceae_D; genus Noviherbaspirillum. The sequence goes on along the minus strand of NZ_DASZBA010000175.1, from coordinate 2,040 downwards.
TCGTCCCAAACGCCTGCTCCGTCAGCACCTCCAGCAGCAGCGAATGCTCGATCCGTCCATCAATGATGTGAACCGTATTCACCCCCGACTTCGCAGCATCCAATGCCGATGAAATCTTCGGCAGCATGCCACCCGAAATCGTGCCGTCCGCGAACATCTCGTCGATCTCGCGCGCCGACAGGTCGGTGAGCAGATTCCCCTGCTTGTCCATCACGCCCGGGATGTTCGTCATCATGATGAGCTTCTCGGCCTTCAGGATCTCGGCAATCTTGCCGGCCACGAGGTCGGCATTGATGTTGTACGCCTGACCGTCGTCACCGAAACCGATGGGCGAAATGATCGGGATGAAGGCATCGTCCTGCAGTGCCTTCACCACGGCCGGATTGATGGCGTCGATCTCACCCACGAAGCCGATGTCGATGAACTGCCCCGGATTTTCCCTGTCCGGCATCGCCATCTTGCGGGCACGGATCAGGCCGCCGTCCTTGCCGGTGAGACCCACCGCCTGGCCGCCGTAGTGATTGATCAGCATGACGATGTCCTGCTGCACTTCGCCGCCAAGCACCCACTCGACCACTTCCATCGTCTCTTCATCGGTGATGCGCATGCCCTGCACGAACGTGCCCTGCTTGCCGATCTTTTTCAACGCATTGTCGATCTGGGGGCCGCCGCCGTGGACGACGACCGGGTTCATGCCGACGAGTTTTAGCAAGATGACATCGCGGGCAAAGCCATGCTTGAGACGCTCTTCCGTCATCGCATTGCCGCCGTATTTGACGACAATGGTTTTGCCATGGAATTTACGAATGTAAGGCAGTGCTTCCGCGAGTATTTCCGCCTTGATTTGCGGGGAAACGCCTGAGAGATCGGCGTTGGAGTCGTGCGAGTCGGTCATGGCAGGTCCTGAAAATAGATCAGCGCGATTTTACAGCGAAAGCGGCGGGGTTTTCGCATATTGTGTTTCACATGGCGATCGAATAACCTTTGCCCAAATGACAAATACCGCTACCCTGCACGTCGAACTCGAAAGCCTGCGCCCCGCCCTTCTTCGCTTCGCCTTCCTTCAGCTTCGCAATCACGCCCTGGCAGAGGATGCGGTGCAGGACACCCTGATTGCGGTGCTTGAGAAACCCGAGCGCTTTGCCGGTCAGTCGACGCTTCGAACCTACCTCACCGGCATTCTCAAGCACAAGATCATCGATGTGCTGCGCTCGTCGAATCGCGAGGTGCAAATCGGGGACGAGGCCGAGCGAACGGATGCGGAAGTGATCGACGCCCTGTTCAAGCCGGATGGCCATACCGTCGATACACCGCGGCAATGGGGCGATCCGGATGCGACGCTCGAACAGAAGGACTTTTTCCGTGTGCTCGAGATCTGCCTGGAAAGATTGCCGGCCAAGAATGCGCGCATCTTCATGATGCGCGAGTGGCTCGAACTTGATACCGAAGAAATCTGTAAGGAATTGGCGATTTCAACGTCTAACGCATGGGTGATGCTGTATCGGGCACGGGTGCAGTTGAGAGAATGCCTGGAGTTGAAATGGTTCGGCAATACACCGGCATAATCAAAGCGGCATGAGGAAAGCGGCGACATGGGACTCAAACCGACCTGCAGGGAAGTACACCGATTGACGTCGGAAGGGCTGGATCGCCCTCTTACGTGGACGGAGCGTGCACGCGTTCACATACACCTTGGAGTATGCAGCGCCTGCACCAATTTCGCCAACCAGATGAAGCTGATCCGTACCGCGATGCGGCAGTTGACCATTCCCGAAGCCGCCGATAGCGACAGCGAGAAAAAATGAGCATTTGCACGCGCTGCGACGCCACCTTCACCTGCGGCATGACGGATACGCCCGACGGAGATGCCGCATGTTGGTGCACGGGCTTGCCGCCATTGCCGCGCGACGCGTACAACGAAGTTGAAGGCAAGTGCTTATGCCCGAAATGCCTGCGCGACCTGATCGAGGAATCGGCACGGCAGGCACTTCGTTCGTAAATTTTCTGGATGCATCGACTTAACAAAGCCGATGATCAGGT
>NZ_DASZBA010000174.1:0-2644 GCF_035944575.1 Noviherbaspirillum sp. | reverse complement strand
GGTCACGGCTTAAATGTGACAGCGAACACAATACTGTTCGATCCGTCGCAAATTTTTCACAGTTTGTCTCCAAACACAGCTGACACTCGCGGCGGAAACCGGAAGCGCTTTTCCGGCGGCTTGGTTACACTCTCTCTCACTAAAAATTCGAAGAAAGACAGCCCGCGGCGGCTTGCGTGCTGCGGTCCACTCGGGACCGCGCCCAAGCCGCCGCATACGCCCTTATGGATAACCTCAGTCATTCCGTCGTCGGCCTGGCGGCCGGCGAACTCATTCATCGAAGCCTCCCCGTCGAACAGGATTCCGCCCGCCATGACTTGCGCCGCACCCTGTTGCTGGTGTCGTGCTGGCTGGCGAGCAATTTCCCGGATCTGGACCTGGTTCTCACGCCTCTGCTGCCTGAACCCCTCGGTTACCTGTTGCATCACCGGGGGCATACCCATACGCTGCTCTATGCCATCCCCCAGGCATTGCTGCTTTGGGCCCTGCTATGGCTGCTATGGCCGGCAGCGCGGCGCCTGCTGAAAGCAAGCCAGACCGCGCGCGCAGGGCTTGCCCTCAGCCTGACAGCGGGCTTTCTGCTGCATATGTCGATGGACTACCTGAATTCCTACGGCATACATCCATTCCATCCATTCGATTCGCGATGGTTTTACGGCGATATGGTGTTCATCCTGGAGCCGCTTTTCTGGATCGCATTCGGCATTCCGATGGCGATGATGATCCGCACGCTATGGCTGCGAGCGTTATTGATACTCGCTCTGCTCGCAATACCGGTGTACTTCACCATGCACAACTATCTCCCCTGGGTCTCGATGGCGGTCCTGGCCGCCATTGCCGCGCCGCTCGGCCTGCTGCAACGCAGGGCCGGGGCACAGGGCATTGCCGCGCTGGCGCTGGCCATGGTGATCGGCGCCGGTTTCGTTGGTCTGCAGGGCGTTGCCTCCAATCGCGCAAGGCAGTTCGTCGCTGAGGCACTTCACACGCGCGACCCGGCCAGCCGCCTGGTCGATGCATCGATGACCTCCTTCCCGACCAACCCGGTGTGCTGGAGCTTCGTCTCAGTGGAAAGCAACGAAGAAGCCGGCACTTACCGGTTGCGGCGCGGACTGGTGAGCACCCTTCCCGATACCGTACCGGTCACCCGTTGCCCTGCCGCCCTGTCTGACCGGAAGTCGCAAAAGGAAATGACGGCATCGCTGGCACTTTTTTCGGAACAGGTCGGCCAGCTGGCCGTGCTGCGTGAGCTGCGGAAAGACAATTGCCATTTTGAAGCCTGGCTGCGCTTTGCGCGAGCGCCTGCGGTAAGCGACATTGAGGCGATGGATCTGCGCTACTCTGCTTCGCCGCAGGGCAACTTCACAACCATGCGCTTCGAGGACTTCAAGCACCGCGCCTGCCCGACGTATGTACCGCAATGGAATTTTCCGCGGCTGGACCTGCTGACACCGCTTCCTCCCGATCACTGAATTTCATCCTGACCGCCTTCGTTCGTCTTGCACAGCCGCAGGCTTGGATTTTGCTCCTGTCTTGAACAGTACATTCTCTACAAACACGAAATTCAAGGAGCTGAATGATGCAATTCAAGCGAACTAAAGGCCTGCTATGTGCCGTATTCGCGCCGGTCGCATTTGCAGTCTGCGTGCCCGTACTGGCGCAGAATGTCGATACAGCCGGCAAATCAACCCAGCAAATCCAGTCGCAGGCAATGGCTCCCGACATGCGCGCGAGTAAAGTGATCGGGAAACAGGTAAAAAATCCACAGGGTGAAAACCTTGGGAAAATTGAAGACCTGGTGATCAATGTCGGCACCGAAAAGCTGCAATACGCAGTCATCTCCTCCGGCGGTTTCCTCGGGATGGGCGACAAGCTGTTTGCCTATCCCGCCGAGCTTTTCAAAACGAGCGGCGCCGAAGGCAAGGAGGAGTTCGTGCTCGCCGTCGACAAGGAGCAATTGAAGAAAGCGCCGGGCTTCGAACGCAATAGCAAGCCGAACTGGTCTCTGAATACGTACCGCAGCCAGGTCGACAGTTTTTTCTACAAGGAAGACACGACCAAACGCACGACAACCGGCCGGCTGATGAGTGCCAGCGACCTGATCGGCAAGGATGTCAATGATCGGGCGGCCCACAGCGCGGGAGAGATCGAGGAACTGGTCGTAAATTTCGGCAATGGCCGCACCTATGCCGTCCTCGATTTCGACAAGGCATGGAACCCGGACGACAAGCTGCTGGCATTGCCGCTCAGCGCGTTCACTTTCCCCGGACGCCCCGACATCGATATCTTCCTGAACCTGCAGCGGGAAAAGATCGATATGGCCCGGTCGTTCGACGAAAACAACTGGCCTAATCTGAACGATGCAAAATACCGCAGCGATCTCAGCAATTACCTGTCCAGCATGCAGCAGCAAAGCGACAATACCGGACGTTCGTCCGGCGCGTCGAAATAGCGGTCAGGGGAGAAAGTTGTTCACCTGCATGGCAGCGCCATTTCCACATTGCCGTGCAAGCGTCGGTATCACGGGCCGCGACGGGAAACAGGCAGAACTGAAAGCCGATTCAGATTACGGCAAGGTTTTCGATTTCTGCCTGATCAAGATCCTTGCGGACACAGGCACTGTCGTACACCAGGGTCAGCTTGATGA
>NZ_DASZBA010000173.1:0-68427 GCF_035944575.1 Noviherbaspirillum sp. | reverse complement strand
GCTGGTCACTGGTCCGCGCCTGGATGTCCGCCATCCGCTCGGTGGTCAACGGGTGCGAGCGCAGATAAGCCGGCGCGGAGTCGTTGTATGCGCGTGTCGCGGTCTGCATTCGCGTAAAGAAAGCGAGCGCACCCGAGGTATCGTAGCCGGCATCACGCAACATCTGCAGGCCGATGCGGTCGGCCTCGCGTTCCGCTTCCCGGCTGAAATTCAACTGCCGCTGGATTGCCATGCCCTGCCCGCCCATCAGCAAGGCCGCCGATGCGTCGGGACTCGAACTCGCCGCAAGCGCCGCCAACACGGCAGCCGCCAGCGGAATCAAGGCATCCTGCCGTTGCTTGCCCAGCATCCGCGCGATATGCCGCTGCGACACGTGACCGATCTCGTGTGCCACGACCGAAGCCAGTTCCGACTCGTTCTGCGCCGCAAGTACCAGCGCCGAATGCACCCCGATAAAGCCGCCGGGAAGCGCGAACGCGTTCAGCATCGGATCGCGCACGGCGAAAAAGAAGAAGTCGTACGCCGCTTCGCCACGCGCCTCGGGGCGCGCTGCCAACAGCGTCGCGCCGAAATTGTTCAGATATTCGGTGACCGGCGCATCGTCCAGATAATCTTTATTGCGCCGGATCTGGTGCATGATCTGCTCGCCGAGCCGACGCTCCGTCAGCGGAGACAATTCCTGCCGATCGGCGTCGCCAAGGCTTGGCAGATTCTGCGCCGAGGTCACCGTCGGCACAACCGCCACTGGAAATGCGCATGCCAGCGCCACCATCGCGGCTGGTAGAAATCGAGGCGTCAAGAGTGACTCCTTGTTGAATAGGAATGATCAGGCATGACCCGGTGGCGCATAGAAAAGAAATTTCACAATGCTATGATACTTGCACATGCTGATCGTTCAGTGCTTGGTTGCAATTTTGAAATACCTTACCCGATATGACCATTGATAAAGATAAGCAGGACCCTGAATCCACAAACGGCGGATTGACGCATTTTGACGCATCCGGCCAGGCGCATATGGTGGATGTGGGGGAGAAAAAAGAAACGCACCGCGTTGCGGTTGCCACCGGGACGATTTTAATGAAGGCGGAGACGCTGGAGATTATTAAAAGCGGGAATGCGAAGAAAGGCGATGTGCTGGGTATTGCGCGGATTGCAGCGATTATGGCAGCGAAGCGTACTAGTGACTTGATTCCGTTATGTCATCCGCTTGCGCTGACTCGGGTTACTGTAGATTTTGAGATTCAAGAGATGGAGCCAGGAATCACTTGCACAGGTCAAGTTGAGACATTTGGAAAAACCGGTGTAGAAATGGAGGCTTTAACTGCGGTCCAAATCGCGTTGCTAACAATCTACGATATGTGCAAAGCTGTAGACCGAGGAATGGTAATGACGGCCATCCGGCTAGAAAGTAAATTGGGAGGCAAATCCAGCGACTGGTCTGCGACAAAGCAGCAGAAGCAGTCGGACTTATAAGATCTAGTTTTATTTCAACGACATTCTGCAGGGGCGAATTTCTCTGGCAGAGTACCCAGATTGACCGGTAGCCCTCGCGAAGTTGCGACCTCACTTGCATCACTTGCGCACGCCCAATCAATACTTCCTACAGCAGTATCAGTAAGAGGGGCTCTTTGCACTGATGGCGTGAACACCAATGTTGCATCGTCTAAGCTAACAGGCAGACCATTTGATGCGTTAGCTGCAATAGCAACACGAATAATTCCTGACGACCCTGCATCAATAGACACTTGCTTTACATATTTTGAACCTGTGTTTGCCGGAACCCATGATGATGCCACTGTAGCAACACCCGTTAAGTTATCCGTCTGAAATGCGGAGCTTATCGTCGTCTTTGCAGCAGATGCAGCAATAAGTGCTTCGCTTACCTTTGAACGAATCGTATAAGTTTGATAAGCAGGCAGCGCAATGGTTGCCAACACTCCTATAATTGCTACAACCATCATTAATTCAATTAATGTAAAACCAAGAACTGGCTTGTTAGTTCTGACCTTCTGCCGGAATATCACAGTCATTTCTTACTCCTTTAGTCTTTCAACTTCAACTTTACCGATAAAGCTATTCATCCTTATTTCCATCAGCCTTTCGCATTACGTAAGTTCGCTTATCTCGAGAAATTCCCCGGTAAGTTGATCAACCAAGACGTATATCTTCTTTTCGGTTCCTCGTAGCGGCAGGTAACCTACTTGTCTGTTCTGCCCAGCATACTTTTTTTGAAGATCATTAAGTTTTTCTTTGTTAGCTAACCTTGAGCTACTTAGATTGGTTAAAGGCTTAACATTTTTTAGTACAACCTCCTTTTTAGCTTCATATGGAGAAAAGTACTCAGGTAAGTGTTGTATATCGTCTCCGCCATTTACAGCAGACAAAATTATCTTTTCTGCAATATAGCTATCACTTGGCAAATCTGCGGCAACTAGATGAGGTCCGAAAACGGGTAGCGAGCGGTATTTCGGATTCTTAGCTTTTTTCAAATTTTCTTGTGACATTTCGTTTGCATAAGCGAGATCAAAAGCTCCAGCGTTATAAACTATGTACACTGGACGGGCCGCAAACACTGCGTGCAAGCCATATAGCAATGCTGCTAATTGAATGAGCGCGACTACTGATAAATCGCGCATAAATTGTTGTTTTTGTTTTTTGAAAATAATAAGTGTAATAACTGGACCCAGAACTACATCGCTAATACATAACAGTATGAAAATATTATGAACATTACTTTCATGAGCTAAAGCCTCTGGATACCAAAAAACAAATACCAAGATTGCGGACAACACTGCAACAAAAATAGACACCCCAAGATGCAAAGCAGATGCTTTAAGACGTTCTATCATTTCTTTTAAAAAATCACCTCGTGATATAGAAACGCCCGCAAATGCGGGCGTCTTAACTTTATTGAGAGATATTATCTGCACTCTGCAGGAGCATACTTGCTTGGAAGAGTACCAACAGTAAAGGGCAAACCACGTGCCGTTGCATTGCCGTTGGTATCACTTGCGCACGCCCAGTCAATCGCGCCTTGAGAATCTGTAGCCAAAGCTGCACCTTGGACAGAGGGTGTAAAGGTTAACGTTTGAGTATTAAGCGTTGTCGGTAAACCGTTCGCTTGATTTGCAGCAATTTGCACAGTAATTACGCCATCAGCTGCCACCTGAATGTCATTAACATATTTAGACTGCTTTTCCGTATCCGTTCTAGCTTCCCACGCAGCAGAGAAGTTCTGAACGCCTTGGAGGCTATCCGTTTGAAACGCTTCGCTAACCCCCCCCTTCGCAGAAGAAGCTGCAATTACCGCCTCACTTACTTTTGCGCGAACGGTATAGTCCTGATATGCAGGAAGAGCTACTGCGGCCAAAATACCAATGATTGCAACTACAATCATCAATTCAATTAAAGTAAAGCCCCGTTGTGTTTCTCTTGCTATTTTCATTGATTTCATTTATCGCTCCTTTAGGAAATTAGACAGTAGACCTGCCATAGTTCCCTTACAGCAATAGACATGCCAGCAGGATTTTGCATGTTTACTTGCTTTTTAGGGTGCTTATCGATCAAGCGTGCAAACGATTGACAATAATTGTCATTATTGACTGTAGATTTTTGTCAATTTGCGAATTTTGTCTGCAACAAATTATGTAGTGAGCCATTGTTGAATTTGTTGCCACAAACCTAATGGTTTTAGTCTGCTTGAAAGAACATGCGCAATTACTACAGAAATGTTGTCTCGCCCACCGTAATAATTTGCCTTCTCAATTAGCGTGTCGCAGGTTTTCTCCAGCGAGACATTTGTTTCTTGCAGAAGATTTCTTATCTCGTCCAGTTCAAGCAGGTCAGACAACCCATCGGAACAAAGCAAATACAAATCGCCTTGCTCGGTTTGGTGCTCATGCATTTCCACCTCAAGCTCGTAGTCGACTCCCACAGCACGGGTAATAAGATTTTTATTAAGGGAAAAGCGGGCCAGATCCGGAGCAATCATTCCTGCGTCGATTTGCTCCTGCAGGAGTGAATGGTCTCGCGTAAGTTGAACTAGCTCGCCTCGACGAAGGCGGTATGCGCGGGAATCACCAATATGTGCAATGGTGACCGTATCGCGATCAAACAACGCCGCGACTAGCGTGGTTCCCATGCCTTGGCATTGCGAATCATTTCGGGCCGCGTCGAGAATGGCTGCGTTGGTTTGCAGAATGGCTTCCTGCATCAAATGCTGGATTTGTTTGCTGCGACTATGCAGTAGGTCGGAAGGCGATTGCTGTATTTTTTGAAGTCCGGTTTCGAGCAATTCCTTTAGTAGGCTCGTTGCCATTCCACTGGCCACTTCACCCGCGTTATAACCACCCATGCCATCCGCCAAAATAGCGAAATTGTAAGCAGCACTGACCGCGACCGCATCTTCATTATGCGGTCGGACCATTCCAGTATGGGTTTGTGCAGCGAATTCCAGCCCGACATTATTTGCCATGTGGCAGATTATACGTTGGGGGCAAGGATGGTTCCGCTCGGGGCTTCGACTACACACATCCGCCCGATCCCTCAATCTATGCTATATGCATCATTAATGGACGACACGTTTGGGTGGTCGTTTATGTTGATTACGGTGCACGGCGTTCGACTGCGCTAATCAATTGATGAAGCCACATTTGAAAAGCACCCCCTTGCAAGGCAAGGAGGCGCTGGTAATTTCATCAGTCGGTTAATCCCTCAATGCGTCGGATGTGTACCCGCATGCGTTTGCGCGCGTCGCTTCGCAAGAAAATGCCCTACTGCGATGACAAAGATTGCACCAACCACGCTCGGGATGCTGAGATGTATATCCGTACCCGGAATAATCATGTCGAGACCGGGCATGTTCTCCTTTACCCATGGCGCGACGGCCACATCGGTCACGATCATGCCGCCTGCCAGATATCCTAGCAAACCGGCACCGAAGGTGATGATGAGTGGGAACTTCTCCATCAATCTGAGAACGATCGTGCTGCCCCAGATGATGATGGGGATACTGATCAGGATACCGAAGACAACCAGGGCAAACTGATGATCACCACCCGCCTGTTCCGCTGCGCTGGCAACTGCGATGACGTTATCCACGCTCATCACAAGGTCGGCAACCACGATGGTTTTGATCGCGGACATCAGCTTGTCACTAGCTTCAATGTCGCCATGTCCGCCATCGTCGTCTGCAAGCAGCTTGACGCCGATCCAGAGCAGCAGCAGACCGCCAACCACTTTGAGAAATGAAACCTGCAACAAGGTTACTGCAAATGCGATCAGGACGACGCGGATGGCGATGGCGCCGAATGTTCCCCAAAGAATACCTTTGGTGCGCAGGTGCGCCGGCAAATTACGGCATGCCAGGGCGATCACGATGGCGTTGTCCCCGCCCAGCAAAATATCGATGAGAATGATCTGGCCGACGGCGACCCAGTTCAGGTTGAGTAAAAAATCCATGCTTGCCTCGAAATGTTGTGGTCGAAATAATACGGGGAGCAAATGCCCCCCGCAAGTTGTGCCTTGTACGTATTGCCTTCACCGGGACTGCTTTCGACAAGCAGTCCGATTAGTCGCCAAGGGTGTCAGCGACTAATCGTAATTACAGGACCGACTTCAACAAACGTCCCATTTCGGACGGATTCTTTGTGACTTTGATGCCGCAGGCTTCCATGATTTCCAGCTTGGCTTCTGCGGTATCGGCACCGCCGGAGATCAGTGCGCCGGCATGACCCATGCGCTTGCCCGGTGGCGCGGTAACGCCAGCGATGAAACCGACGACCGGTTTCTTCATGTTGTCCTTGATCCACTCCGCCGCATTGGCTTCGTCCGGCCCGCCAATCTCACCGATCATGATGACTGCATCGGTATCCGGGTCGTCGTTGAACGCCTTCATGACGTCGATGTGCTTCAGGCCATTGATCGGGTCGCCGCCAATGCCGACCGCAGACGATTGACCCAGGCCGAGCGCCGTGAGCTGACCGACTGCTTCGTAGGTCAATGTGCCGGAGCGGGATACCACGCCGATACGGCCCTTCATGTGGATATGGCCCGGCATGATGCCGATCTTGATTTCATCCGGTGTAATCAGACCAGGACAATTCGGTCCAAGCAATAGGGTTTTGCTTCCGGCTTTGGCCATGCGGTCCTTGAGCGCGAGCATGTCACGGACCGGAATGCCTTCGGTAATGCAGATCGCCAGGTCGAGTTCGGCTTCGACCGCTTCCCAGATGGCGGCTGCGGCGCCTGCAGGCGGAACATAGATGACGGATACCGTTGCGCCGGTTTTTGCCTTAGCCTCGGAAACGTTCGCGAAAATCGGGATGCCTTCGAAGTCCTCGCCCGCTTTCTTCGGATTGACGCCGGCGACGAAACAGTTTTTTCCATTTGCATAGTCACGGCACATGCGGGTATGGAATTGACCGGTCTTGCCGGTAATGCCTTGGGTGATGACTTTCGTGTCTTTGTTGATCAGGATCGACATGTGTATTCTCTTTCGAATCGGTTGGGGCAGGAATCCAGCGCTATGCGCAACGTCCTGCCGCAACAATATTTTTTATTTTCCGTTAGCCGCAGCGACGACCTTCTGCGCAGCTTCTTCCATCGTATCGGCCGAAATGATGGGCAGGCCCGAGTCAGCCAGCATTTTCTTGCCGAGGTCTTCGTTGGTGCCCTTCATGCGCACCACCAGCGGCACCTTCAGCGACACAGCCTTGGATGCGGTGATCACGCCTTCGGCGATGACGTCGCAGCGCATGATTCCGCCGAAAATATTGACGAGAATGGCTTTCAGGCCGGGGTTTTTCAGCATGATCTTGAAGGCTTCGGTAACCTTTTCCGCTGTTGCGCCGCCGCCGACGTCGAGGAAGTTGGCTGGTTCGCCGCCGAACAACTTAATGGTATCCATTGTCGCCATCGCCAGACCGGCACCATTCACCAGGCAGCCGATGTTTCCGTCGAGGGAAATATAGGCAAGGTCGAACTTCGATGCTTCGACTTCAGCAGGATCTTCTTCTTCAAGGTCGCGCATCTCGACGATTTCCGGATGACGGAACAGCGCGTTGGAGTCGAAGTTGAATTTGGCGTCGAGCGCGACAACCTTGCCGTCGCCGGTAAGAATGAGCGGATTGATTTCTGCCAGCGATGAATCTGTTTCCCAGTAAGCCTTGTACAGACCTTGCAATTGTTTGCGCGCATCGGCAATTGAACCCTGGGGCACGCCGATCTTGGCCGCGATTGCATCGGCATCGGCGTCTGTCAGGCCGGTCGCCGGATCGATAATGACCTTGTGGATGAGTTCCGGATGTTTTTCCGCGACTTCCTCGATATCCATGCCGCCTTCGCTGGATGCCATCAGTACGACCCGCTGGCTGAGGCGATCGGTGACCATGCTGACATACAGTTCCTTCTTGATGTCCGCGCCTTCTTCGATCAAGAGACGGCGAACTTTTTGCCCTTCCGGTCCGGTCTGGTGAGTAACGAGCTGCATGCCCATGATCGCAGAGGCATATTCCTTTACCTGGTCGAGCGACTTGGCAACCTTCACGCCGCCGCCCTTGCCTCGTCCGCCTGCATGAATCTGTGCCTTGACGACCCAAACCGGGCCTCCAAGCGTTTCGGCTGCCTTGACCGCCTCATCGACGGAGAAGCACGGGATACCCCGCGGAACCGTCACTCCGAACTTACGGAGGATTTCTTTGCCCTGATACTCATGGATCTTCATGCGAGCTTCCCTTCAGACGCTTATGGAAAAATAAACTGGTTGATTAAGTGGGTTCTGACCCGGTGGATTCGGACACGGCTGCCGCCTTGACGGCCCACCGAGGATAATATTGCGCGACCGCCGCGCCATCGGTACGGAGGGCATGGCAGCGGTCGAGTTGAAACGGTTTCTGGTTCTGGCCGTCAGTGCTGGCGCCGTCACGGGTATCGATTACATCACCCGCAAACGCCTGAACGGCTGCTGTCGGCAATACCTGCGTAAGTTCGGTCAGATGGGTGCACCCCGCGATCCCGGACAATCGCTGGCGAACCCCATCACGAAAGCCTTTCATCAGGTTGAGGCCGATTAGCTTCTTGTATGCCGGGCCGATCGTATCGCAGTACCCTGGATAAGGAACAGCGTCGGATACGGCATGGGCATCGACGACGTTGAACTGGAGATCAATGGTCAACCGCAGCCAGAGGTCATGAACCGGTGAGCCAGCAGGTCTGGTTCCGGATGCGAGCCTGGATTCACGAGTCTTGATGTCGGTGATGTGAGCGTCGAGATCCCACAATCCGTCTTCGCGAGCGAACGCGTCGACCTGGATTGCGCGAGTGTGCTTAAGAGCACGGCGGGAATTCGACGGAGGTAGGGGCATAACGGCCAATGCCTGTGGAGTGGCAACAAAAAGCCGCATTTGCGAGTCGCTGCCGCAGCTTCTACGGCAACAGCCGCTCATGCGGCGCTGCAAAAACCACCGAAGTGTAGCACAGGTCGAAAGCTTAAAACCATACCAATAGTTTCTGGTTAGTACATTTTGAGGAATGATGATTTGATTGAATTACGGCAATGAAAAGCGACCAAAAGCCGTGGCCGTAAAAATTATTCAGTGTCTGCGTCCGTGCGGCGCAGCACCCGTTGTATGGAAGCGAGAGAAAATCCGCGTTGCTGCAAGAAACGTATTTGTTTTGCGCGCTCTGCGGGGGCGACTGGAGGGGAATTGAATTTTTTGCGCCAAACTTCAAGGGCACGGGCAACTTCGCTTTCGGCGAGATTCGACTTGATTTCAGCCAAGGCTTCCGCTTCTATCCCGTGGCTTTGCAATTCGGAAAAAATACGGCTATTGCCGAAACGTGTAGCGCGGCGATGAACGAGCGATTCGGAAAAGCGCGCTTCGGAAAGCAGCTTGGCTGCCTCGAGACTATCCAGCAATGCCTCGATGTCATCGCCTTCCTGGGCATAGCGAGCCAGCTTGCGTGAGAGTTCCAGACGACTATGCTCACGTGCCGATAAATACTTCAGGGCCCGCGCTTTCAGACTCATTTGCAGTTTTGCCATGGTGTTCCGAAGACGCGAGCCCTTCTCACGTGAAGTAATCGTTATTGCTTGAAGCTTCTTTATTGCGTCCTACTCGCCGTGCACCAACGAGTAGTTGAAGCAGTTAGTTATTCAGATGCCTGACTGGTGGTTGCAGCGAGCTCCCGCACACCGAGCGACGCACGAACCTTGTTCTCAATCTCGCGTGCGAGTTCCGGATGTTCTCTCAAATAGGTACGGGCATTGTCCTTACCTTGACCAATCCGCTCGCCGTTGTAGCTGTACCAGGCGCCGGATTTTTCGACAATCTTCGCCTCCGACCCCAAGTCGAGAATCTCGCCTTCCCGCGAAGTGCCCTCTCCATAAAGAATATCGAAGTGTGCTTCTTTGAAAGGAGGTGCAACCTTGTTCTTGACAACCTTGACCTTGGTTTCATTGCCGATGACTTCGTCACCAGACTTGATGGAACCGGTACGGCGGATATCCAGCCGCACGGATGCGTAAAACTTCAATGCATTGCCGCCGGTTGTCGTCTCCGGGTTACCGAACATGACACCGATCTTCATGCGGATCTGGTTGATGAAAATCACCAGAGTATTTGTTCTATTGATGCTACCGGTCAGCTTGCGCAATGCCTGTGACATCAAACGTGCCTGCAAGCCCGGCAGTGAATCGCCCATGTCGCCTTCAATTTCGGCGCGTGGCGTCAGTGCGGCCACGGAGTCAATCACGACCATATCGACGCTGCCGGAGCGCACCAGGGCATCGGTGATTTCCAGAGCCTGCTCGCCGGTATCCGGTTGAGAGATCAGAAGGTCCGAAAGATTGACGCCAAGCTTTTGTGCATACACGACATCGAGTGCGTGTTCCGCGTCGATGAAAGCGCATGTGCCGCCCAGTTTTTGCATCTCTGCGATTGCCTGCAGTGTCAGAGTCGTTTTACCCGACGATTCAGGACCGTAAATTTCAACCACGCGTCCGCGCGGCAAACCGCCGACGCCCAACGCGATGTCCAGCCCAAGCGAGCCGGTCGATACAACTTGCACTTCTTCGGCTACCGCGCCGTCGACCATGCGCATTACCGAACCCTTGCCGAACTGCTTTTCGATTTGTGCCAATGCTGCGGACAGTGCCTTGCTTTTGTCCGAGTTAAGGGCGGATTTCTTGTCGTCCATGAGTGCCTTCTTTCGACGGTTGGATAGAGGGAAACTTAGGCCGTAAACACCGCAAAATTAAGCATATTTACGATCTTCGTCACAACCACTACTGTATAAAAAAACAGTGATTTATGCAAGCAAATATTCTCAATTTGAGAGAAAAGTTTACTAAGCTGAACAGTGTCGGCATGTCGTTCCGCCTTGCTGGCTTGAATAAAACGCAATAGACTAGAATCAGTTCAATTTCATTGCTTTACGCCAACATGCGCATCCTGCTTGCGGAAGACGATAGTGTACTCGCCGATGGTCTGACACGCTCATTGCGGCAGTCAGGATACGCAATCGATTGCGTGAAAAACGGGATGGAAGCAGATTCGGCTTTGTCTACCCAGGATTTCGATTTGCTGATCCTTGATCTCGGTCTGCCCAAGATGGCTGGTCTTGAAGTATTACGGCGCCTGAGGGCGCGCAATTCCCGTCTTCCAGTCCTGATCCTGACCGCCAGCGATTCGATCGAACAGCGGGTAAAGGGATTGGATCTGGGCGCAGACGATTACATGCCCAAGCCCTTCGCGCTATCCGAGCTGGAAGCCCGGGTTCGGGCATTGACCAGACGTGGCGCCGGCGGCGGACCGACTGTCATCAAGCACGGCCCGCTTTCCTATGATCAAGTCGGACGTATTGCGTACATGCACGAACAGATGCTGGACTTGTCCGCGCGCGAACTCGGTTTGCTCGAAGTGCTGTTGCAGCGAACCGGGCGACTGGTGTCGAAGGAGCAACTGGTCGACCATTTATGCGAATGGGGCGAAGAAGTGAGCAACAATGCGATCGAAGTATATGTTCATCGCCTCCGCAAGAAGATCGAAACCGGCGGGGTGCGCATTGCAACCGTTCGTGGCCTCGGATACTGTCTTGAGAAGTTCGCCGACAGCCAGGCGCAGCAGAGCCAGCAGGCAATCCCTCCGGCCTGAGCGCGACGATGAGCGATGGCGACTCCATGCAGGCGACTGTTCCTGTCGCAAGCGATGCAGGCACGCTGGCGGACCCTTTCGGTCCGGCTGAGCAGGAGCTCGAGGAACAGATTCAGCGCTCGCTGTTCGGCGAGATTCTCGACTGGATGCTCGTACCGCTGCTTCTGCTTTGGCCTATGAGCATCGCCATTACCTACCTTGTCGCAAAATCCATCGCCAATTATCCATTCGACCATGCCCTCGACGATACCGTTACCGTGCTCGCGCAGCAGGTGAAGGAAGTCAACGGCAAAGTGGTCGCGTTGCTGCCCAACACATCCCGTGACCTTTTGCGCGCCGACGATGTGGACAACATTTATTTCCAGATCATAGGAACGCGCGGCGAATATGTTGACGGCGACCGCGATATGCCCATGCCCCCTCCTGACGAGGAAAAGCCCTTGCCCGGTTCGGTGATTTTTCGCAATGATGTCATGCGCGGCAACGATGTGCGTATCGCCTACACCTACATCGACATGAAACCGCGAAATGGAGGCAAAGGGGCAACTGAATCCGACCTGGCATTGGTGCAGGTGGGTGAAACCCTCGACAAACGCGTTGAACATGCGAACGAAATCATCAAGGGCGTGATCCTGCCCCAGTTCATCATTCTTCCGATCGCATTGGCGCTGGTATGGTTCGCTCTCAGCCGCGGACTCTCGCCGCTGGCGGAGCTGCAACGACACATACGCGAACGCCGGCCCGACGACCTCAGTCCGATCGACTCGCGCCAGGTGCCGGAAGAGATCAGTCCGCTGGTCAGTTCGCTGAACGATATGCTGGAAAGGCTTTCGCAAACCATTCACATGCAAAAGCGTTTCATCGCCGATGCCGCCCATCAGATGAAGACGCCGCTCGCCGGCATGCGCATGCAGTCGGAACTGGCGCTGCGCCAGACCAATTACGATGAAGTGCACCGTTCGCTGGAACAGCTCTCCAAAAGCTCGGAATCGGCAACACGGCTGGTGAACCAGTTGCTGGCGCTCGCGCGAGCGGAGAATCAGACGCCGGAAGCAAAACCGTTCGTGCCGCTGGAACTGTCCGAACTGGCGCGCAATGTGGTGCAGGACTGGGTGCAGGCATCCTTCACCCATCGAATCGACCTCGGCTTCGAACAGCCGGGTTATCCGGTAATGGTGCTCGGCAATCCGATTACCTTGCGTGAACTGCTCAGCAATCTGATCGACAATGCGCTTCGCTACACCCCCGCCGGCGGCAGCGTTACGGTCAGGGTGGGTGCCGGAGAAGGCGGCGGCATTGCAACCCTGGAAGTCGAGGACACCGGCCCAGGCATTCCCTATGCCGAGCGTACGCATGTGTTCGAGCGCTTTTATCGCATTCTGGGCAATCAGGCCGAAGGAAGCGGTCTTGGCCTGTCGATTGTGCGGGAGATTGCACAGCAGCATGGCGCCACCGTGGATATCTTTAATAACCCGCGCAGCCATGATCCCAAATTTCCCGGCAGCCTGTTCAGGGTTACCCTGCGCGGCGAACAGCGCCTGGATGTCATAGAGGATATCGGCTGACATGGACGCCCGCCCTTCCGTCAATATTTCGCCGGCCGTTCGCAGGGCCTATTGGCTTCGAACACGGCGGATGACCCTCGTGCTGCTGTCAATATGGTTCACGGTGACGTTCAGCGTCATTTTCTTTGCGCGCGAACTTTCCGAAATCTCTATCCTGGGCTGGTCCTTTTCCTATTACATGGCTGCGCAAGGCACGATATTCATTTATGTTTTGCTGGTCGGTCTGTACGCATGGCGCATGCCGCACCTGGACAAGATGCTGAACGATGCGAGCAACAATGGCAAATAAGGTGTTCTTCAGGCAGCTCTGCCGCTACTACGGACTCTATACATTCGGCTTCATCCTGTTTCTTTTATCGGTTGCCATTCTTGAGAAAGAGGGATTTCCCCGCGTCTGGATCGGCTATCTCTTCCTGTTCTCCACCATCGTGCTGTATGCCGGCATCGGCGTAATCAGCCGGACGTCGGAAGTGTCCGAGTACTATGTGGCCGGACGCCGCGTTCCTGCATTCTTCAATGGCATCGCGACAGCCGCGGATTGGATATCCGCCGCCAGTTTCATCAGCCTGGCGGGCGGGCTGTATCTCTACGGCTTCGACGGACTTGCCTATATCCTGGGCTGGACCGGTGGATTCTGCCTGGCTGCATTGCTGATCGCGCCCTATCTGCGCAAATTCGGCCAATACACGATTCCGGATTTCCTGGCGGCGCGCTATGCCGGACGCGGAAACGGAAACGTCGTGCGCCTGCTCGCGGTATCGGCGACCATCATTGTTTCCTTTACCTACGTGGTCGCACAGATCTATGGCGTAGGCCTGATCACGTCCCGCTTCACCGGCATCGACTTTTCGGTCGGCATTTTTCTTGGTCTGGCAAGCATTCTCGTGTGCTCCTTTCTCGGCGGAATGCGGGCGATCACATGGACCCAGATTGCGCAATACATCATCATCCTCATCGCCTACATGATTCCGGTGGTATGGCTTTCGGTAAAGCATACCGGGGTGCCGATACCCCAGATTGCCTATGGTTCAGCGCTCTCCAAGCTCAGCGATCGGGAAAAGGCCCTCAACGACGACCCGAGGGAGCACGAAATCCGTGCCGTATTCAAGCAGCGCGCCGACGAATACGACACCAGGTTGAAGGAATTGCCCACATCCTGGGAGAAGGGACGGATCGCCGCCCAGCGCTACCTGGACGATCTCCGCAGGAGCAACGCGTCGCTGATCGAGATCAGGGCTGCCGCACGGGCGCTGGCCAACTATCCGAGAAACGTCGAGGAGGCAAGGCGAAGATGGACCGATGCGAGGAACAGCAATCTCGCCCATTCCATGCCCATTGTCGCCCACACCATGCCGTTCGCCGCCGAAAGCGAGGCGGCTTCCGACATCAAGCGGAACAATTTTCTCGCACTGGTGTTTTGCCTGATGATGGGCACCGCCGGCCTGCCGCATCTGCTGGCCCGCTTTTATACGACACCGTCGGTGCAGGAAACGCGATCGTCGGTATTCTGGACGCTGTTCTTCATCATGCTGATCTACACCACCATCCCCGCCCTTGCGGTACTGGTGAAGTACGATCTGTACACTTCCCTGGTAGGAAGCGATTTCTCGTCGCTGCCGGCATGGGTGTCCTATTGGGCCGGTGTGGACAAGGTTAATCCGCTGATCGCCATTTTCGACATTAACAAGGACGGCGTGGTGCAGCTGGCGGAAGTCTTCATCGACGGAGATATGGTGGTACTGGCCACGCCCGAGATCGGCGGCCTGCCCTATGTCATATCCGGTCTTATCGCTGCAGGTGGATTGGCCGCTGCGCTGTCGACGGCGGATGGATTGCTGCTGGCGATTTCAAATGCGCTGTCGCATGACACCTATTACAAGGTGGTCGATCCGAAGGCCTCCAGCCAGAAACGCGTCACGATCTCGAAATTGCTTCTTCTGGTGGTGGCGCTGGTCGCCGCCTATGCCGCTTCGCTGAAGCCCGGAAACATTTTGTCCATGGTCGGCACCGCATTCTCGCTGGCGGCATCAATGTTGTTCCCTGCCCTGGTATTGGGCGTTTTCTGGAAGCGGGCGAATCAACAAGGTGCAATCGCCGGCATGGTGACCGGACTGGCGGTATGTATTTACTACATGGTTCATACCCACCCGACACTTGGCGGATCGGCAAACGGCCAATGGTTTCATATCGCGCCGGTGTCGGCGGGCGTCTTCGGCGTGCCTGCAGGCATCCTGGCGCTGGTGGTCGTGAGTCTCCTGACAGCGCCTCCGGACGAACGGTCGAATGCACTGGTAGAGCGCATACGCACGCCTTGATCATGCACAGCATCAGTGCATCTCGATCTGGCATATTTCTTGATAATCACCGTTTTAAGATCAATTCATTTTCAAGCCATGGCCGATTTTTATGACGAGATGTACCTCGATGGCGCAGCCACCATTCGCGAGCATTACCGCGAATTCGAAGCCTGGCTTTCCGAACAGTCGCCTGAAACCATTGCCCGCAAGCGCGCGGAAGCAGACCTGATCTTCCGGCGCGTGGGCATTACATTCGCGGTGTACGGCAACGATGCCGGCACCGAACGCCTGATCCCGTTCGACATCATTTCCCGCATCATCCCCGCCAACGAGTGGGCGCAGCTTGAAGCGGGGCTAGTCCAGCGGGTAAAAGCGCTCAACATGTTCATCCACGATATTTACCATGACCAGAATATCGTCAAGGCGGGCGTGATTCCGGCGGAACAGATTTTCAAGAATGCCCAGTATCGCCCAGAGATGCAGGGCATTTCCGTGGCATCCGACATCTATGCCCACATCGCCGGCATCGATATCGTGCGTGCGGGCAAGGGCGAGTTCTACGTATTGGAGGACAATTTGCGGGTGCCGTCCGGGGTGTCCTACATGCTGGAAGACCGCAAGATGATGATGCGGCTATTTCCGGAACTGTTCGCCCGCTACAAGGTGGCGCCGGTCGCACATTATCCCGATATGCTGCTGGACAACCTGAGGTCAGTGGCGCCGGCCGGCATCATCGATCCAACGGTAGTCGTCATGACACCAGGCATGTACAACTCCGCCTACTTCGAGCATGCGTTCCTGGCACAGCAGATGGGCGTGGAACTGGTGGAAGGCAACGATTTGTTCGTCAATGACAATGCGGTGTATATGCGCACCACCCGTGGCCCGAAACGCGTCGATGTCATCTATCGGCGCATCGACGACGATTTTCTCGACCCGCTGGCGTTCCGTCCCGACTCCTCCCTCGGCGTGCCCGGCCTGCTGTCGGTATATCGTGCCGGCCGCGTCACGCTGGCCAATGCCATCGGCACCGGCGTCGCGGACGACAAGTCGATCTATCCGTATGTGCCGGACATGATCCGTTTCTACCTGTCGGATGAACCGATCCTCAACAACGTCCCGACCTACCAGTGCCGCAAGAAATCGGACCTGGAATATACGCTCGCGCACCTGCCGGAATTGGTTGTCAAGGAGGTTCACGGCGCGGGCGGTTATGGGATGCTGGTCGGCCCTGCATCGACCAAGGAAGAGATTGAACACTTTCGCCAGCGCGTCCTGGCAAGGCCCGACAACTACATCGCGCAACCGACCCTTGCGCTGTCGGCCTGCCCTACCTACGTCGAATCCGGGATTGCGCCTCGGCATATCGACCTGCGCCCCTTTGTGCTGTCCGGCAAAACGATCTCCATGGTTCCCGGCGGACTGACACGGGTGGCGCTGAAGGAAGGTTCGCTGGTCGTGAACTCTTCACAGGGCGGCGGCACTAAAGATACCTGGGTGCTGGAAAAATAATAGGGAGAAACCACATGTTAAGCCGCACCGCCGATCACCTCTACTGGATGGCCCGCTATACCGAGCGCGCCGAGAATACCGCGCGCATGCTGGACGTGAACGTCCAGACAGCGATGATGCCCCAGTCGGCCGCCGCTGCCGAAAAGGGATGGCGCGCCATGCTCGGCATATCCGAATTGAATGCAGCCTTCGACGACAAATACGGCCTGCTGACGGCAAAGGACGTACTGGACTTCATGGTGCGCGATCCGCAGAATCCATCCTCGATCACATCCTGCCTGACACAGGCGCGCGAGAATGCCCGCGCGGTGCGCGGCACCTTGACGACGGAGGTATGGGAAACCCAGAACACCACCTGGCTCGACATGCAGAACCGCCTCAGCGGCAAACAGCTCGAGCGGGACCCGAGCCAGTTCTTCGAGTGGGTAAAGTACCGCTCCCATCTGTCACGTGGCGTCACCATCGGCACGATGCTGAAGGACGAAGCGTTCTATTTCATTCGCCTTGGCACCTTCCTGGAGCGGGCGGACAACACGGCACGTATTCTGGACGTCAAATTCCACAGTGCGACGGAGGACGCGTCCGAGAACGAAGACAATGAAATCGACTTCTATTACTGGGCGGCGATCCTGCGTTCCGTCTCGGCGTTCGAAATCTACCGCAAGGTGTATCGCGATGTGATTTCACCCGAGCGCGTGGCAGAGCTGCTGATGCTGCGGCCTGACATGCCGCGTTCACTGCTTGCCTGCATGGAGGAAGTCGTGGCGAACCTCAAAAATATCCGCAATGATGTATCGGCGGATACCGAACGGTTCGCCGGGAGACTCCATGCGGAACTGACATTCAATACCATCGACGAAATCCTGGCGGGCGGTCTGCACGACTACCTGACCCAGTTCCTTGAACGCATTTACGAGCTCGGCAACCGCGTCAGCCGCGACTTCCTGGTCCCGCTGGCGGCATAAAGATACTATGCAACTCTCAATACGCCATGAAACGGCCTATCGTTACACAGCCCCGCTGTCATACACGATCCAGCAGCTTCGTCTGTCTCCGCGCGCGGATGCCCATCAGCGCACGCTGTCCTGGCATATTTCCACATCCGGGCAGCGGCATGAATTTATCGATGCATTCGGCAATCTCAGCCATATGCTCACCATCAACGGCACCCACAATGAAGTGCGCATCGTCGCCCACGGCGTGGTCGACGTCAGGCCGCTCGACCGCGGAAGACTGGCGGCCGATAAGACGCTGTCGCCGCTGGTATTCACCGTGCCGACCAGGCTCACTGAAGCCACGCCCGCCGTTGCCGATTTTGCGATGCGTTATTTGCCGCAAGGCGCGAACAGCAATGCGCTGATCACGCTTGCGGAAGCCATCCGCGGCACGGTCGACTACCGCACCGGCGCGACCGCCGTCACCAGCACGGCCGCCGACGCGCTCGATCTCGGCCAGGGCGTCTGCCAGGATTATGCGCACCTGTTTCTCGCCTGCTGCCACGTGCAGGGCATCCCGGCGCGTTATGTATCCGGCTATATTGATCCGCAGAACACTGCCCATGCTGAAAGCCATGCCTGGGTCGATGTCTGGGTCGAAGAATCCGGCTTCTCCGGCTGGGTGAGCGTTGATGTGACCCATGCCCAGTTCGCAGGCGATTCATTGTGCCGGCTTGCGATAGGCCGTGACTATGATTCCGCCGCACCGATACGCGGCGTACGCCATGGCGGTGGCGTCGAATCCTTGAGCGTCGAAGTGGATGTGGTGCCGATCAGCACTGTCAGCTGAAACTTGATGCCAGCTTGTTTCCAATGCGCATAAGCGCAAACCGCTTCCTGTAAAATCCGGGTTTTGCGCCTTCCTATTTTGCGATCATGACTTATTGCGTCGCCATGCACCTCGATGCAGGCCTGGTTTTTCTTTCCGACTCGCGCACGAATGCAGGAGTTGATCACGTCGGCACCTTTCGCAAGATGACCGTGTTCGAAAATCCGGGCGACCGGATGATGGTATTGATGACCGCCGGCAACCTGTCGATTTCGCAATCGGTGCGCCAACTCATCACGGAAGAGAATGGTGCCGGCGGCAAAAGCATCTGGACCGCGGAATCGATGTATGAAGCGGCACAGATCATCGGCGAAGCAGTGCGTACGGTACACAAGCGCGACGCACATACGCTTGAGAAGTTCGGCATCGACTTCAATGTGAATATCATTTTCGGCGGACAGATCAAGGGCGAGCGCTGCCGTCTCTTCCAGATCTATGCGCCTGGCAATTTCATCGAAGCCCATAGCGAAACCAGCTATTTCCAGATCGGTGAAGCCAAGTACGGCAAGCCGATCATCGACCGCGTTGTCAACCCATCCACATCCCTGAACGAGGCGGCGAAATGCGCGCTGATCTCGATGGATTCGACGCTGCGGTCGAACATCTCGGTAGGGCTGCCGCTCGACCTGCTGATCTATGAAACCGACAGCCTGGCTGTCACCCGCTTCGTCACCATCGACGAGAAGAACAAGTATTTCCAGATGATCCGCAATACCTGGGGACAGCAACTCAAGGCGGTATTTGAAGGAATTGCCGATCCGGTCTGGGATGCGGCGCCGGATTCGGATTCGGATGTGAATACGCTGTCGGCCGCGAACTCGCGCAGCCAGCCGATCCGGGTATTGCCGCCCATCGGCGCCGAAACGCCGGTGGCAGCCGCCGCGCCGCAAACACTAGCGCAACAGCCGGGCGGGAATCGGCAGCATTAGTATTCCCGCAATACAGGGCACAACCGAATCGGCCTTCTCCCCTCAGAGCCGCGGGAAAATCAACTCATAGCGTGAACATGTTAAGCGGTAGTGCTATCGGTATTTCCTGAAGCGGACAATAAAAAAACCGCTGCAAGGGTCGCTCCCTGCAGCGGTTTTCGTTTTCAGCAAGCGGCTTAAACCACGATGGTTTGTGCCTCGTTCCCTTGGCGTTCGCGAATTTCGCCGATCCGGCTGACGTTCTCGCCCGCCGCTTTCAATTGCGCCATGGCGGCATCGGCATTTTCTTTTGCCACGATCACCACCATGCCGATACCGCAATTGAACACCCGGTGCATTTCCGCATCCGCCACCCCACCATGCTGTTGCAGCCATGTGAAAAGCGGCGGCATGGTCCACGCGTCGCGATGCAGGACCGCGGTCAGATTGCTCTGCAACACGCGCGGCACGTTCTCGACCAATCCACCGCCGGTGATGTGCGCCATGCCCTTGACTTCCATTGCGTCGATCAGCGCCAGCAACGGCTTGACGTAGATATGTGTCGGCTCCATCAAGACATCAGCGAGCCGGCGGCCATGGAAATCGGCATTCAGGTCAGGCTGGGCAACCGAAATGATCTTGCGCACCAGCGAATAACCATTCGAATGCGCGCCAGAGGATGCGAGACCGAGAACCACGTCACCCGGCACGATCTTGCTGCCGTCGATGATCTTCGATTTTTCCACCGCACCGACCGCGAAACCGGCAAGGTCATACTCCCCGTCCGGATACATGCTCGGCATTTCCGCCGTCTCGCCGCCGATCAATGCGCAGCCTGCCAGTTCGCAGCCCTTCGCGATACCTTTGATCACATCGGTGGCCGACGGCACGTCGAGCTTGCCGCAGGCGAAGTAATCGAGGAAAAACAGCGGTTCGGCACCCTGCACCAGGATGTCGTTGACGCTCATGCCGACCAAGTCGATGCCGACGGTGTCGTGCTTGTTGAGATGGAAAGCCAGCTTGAGCTTGGTTCCCACGCCGTCCGTGCCGGAAACCAGTACCGGCTCCTTGTATTTCTTGCTAATTTCAAACAAAGCGCCGAAACCGCCGATCCCGCCGAGCACGCCTTCGCGCATCGTGCGTTTGGCAAAAGGCTTGATCGCCTCGACCAGTGCGTCTCCGGCATCGATATCGACGCCGGCATCTCGATAAGAGAGGGAAACCTTTGAAGAAGAACTCATGATGTGGTTACTAGGCGGTAAAATAGGCGGCTGACGCCAAAACGAACCGCTATTCTAACAAACCGATCCGTCCGCCCCGCGAATACATGTCATTTTCTTTCAGTTCAGAACAAAAACAGGCCGTTTCCAGGACCGAGCCCGGGCCGGTAGCAATGCGGTGTTTTCAGGCGAAATCCACTCATAACGGCGTTCCTCATCAATCATGAGGCAAATGGTGCTGGACCTGGGTGCGGAGAAACCGCAGACCCTTGATAGTTTCGTGGCGGGTCAAAACCGCGAGTTGCTGCAACTGCTGCGTCAATTCGCCGACCATGCCTCGGCCATGCCCCATGAGCGCTTCGTCTACATCTGGGGCGAATCCGGCGCCGGCAAATCGCATTTGCTTCATGCGCTCGTTGCCGCCACCCGGGCGCGCTACATTTCGCCCGATGCCGACGGCAGCCCGGAAACTTGGCAATATTCTCAGGAAACACCGGTCTATCTGATTGACGACTGCGAGCGTCTATCACCGGCTGCGCAAATCGAGGCATTCGCGCTGTTCAACCAGGTGCGCGAAAACGGCGGCTTGCTGGTCGCGGCGGGCGCCGCGCCGCCGGCGGCATTGGCATTGCGGGAAGACCTGCGTACCCGCCTGGGCTGGGGACTGATTTATCAGCTTCACGGCCTGACCGACGAGGAAAAGATCGCCGCGCTCACGCATGCCGCGCAAACGCGCGGGATAGCGGTGTCGGCGGGCGTGTTACCCTATCTGATCACCCATTTCCGCCGGGACATGCGCTCGCTTTCCGCCATGCTGGATGCGCTGGACCGCTATTCGCTGGAAACCCAACGACCGATTACCTTGCCGCTCCTGCGCAGCCTGCTGCAGCGCGAGGGCGAGCCGAAGACAGAATGAATATCGCTTTATTTGATCTCGACCATACCCTGCTGCCGCTTGATTCGGACTACGAGTGGGGACAATTCCTGGTGCGCATCGGCGCCGTCAACTCCGTCACTTTCGCCGAACGCAATGCGGTTTTCTATGCGCAGTACGAAGCCGGCACGCTCGATCCGGTGGAATATCTCGAATTCGCGCTCGGCACGCTGGCAAGCTTCCCCCGCGCACAACTCGATGCGTGGCACCGGCAGTACATGCAAGAAGTAATTCAGCCCGCCATCTGTCCCGCTGCGCTGGACCTGTTGAAGCGCCATCGCGATGCCGGCGACCTGATCGCCATCATCACCGCCACCAACCGCTTTGTCACCGCGCCGATCGCGAAGGCACTGGGCGTGGACAATCTGATCGCAGCCGAGCCGGAACTGACCCCCGACGGGCAGATTACCGGCAAACTGCGCGGCGTACCCACTTCCGGTCCGGGTAAAATCGTTCACGCGCAGCAATGGCTGGCGGCAATGGACAAAAGCCTGCAGAGCTTCGATCGCAGCTTTTTCTACAGCGATTCCCAGAACGACATTCCCTTGCTGTCCGTGGTCACCGACCCTGTTGCGACCAACCCCAACGCACTGCTGAAAGCGCATGCCGAAGCGCATGGCTGGCCCATCCTGAATCTATTCGATGATTAAAAAGTTCATCCGGCGCATATTGGGCGTCAAATCAAAAGCGGATAGCCCCAACAAGCCAGTTCAACTCGGGCCGAAGGAACACGGCATCGATCCGCAGCTTCTTTCGCCAAATGCGGTGCGCGTGACGCAAACGTTGCAGGAAGCCGGATTCAAGGCCTTCGTGGTGGGCGGAGCGGTGCGCGACCTGCTGCTGGGCGTCAAACCCAAGGATTTCGACGTAGCGACCAATGCCACGCCGGAACAGGTCAAGCGCCTGTTCCGCCGCGCCTTCATCATCGGCCGGCGCTTCCAGATCGTGCATGTGATGTTCGGGCAGGAGATCATTGAAGTCACCACTTTCCGCGGCGCCTCGTCCGAGGGCGCATTGAAAGACGAACATGGTCGCGTTCTGCGCGACAACACCTTCGGCGAGCAGCATGAAGACGCCATCCGGCGCGACTTCACCATCAATGCCATGTACTACGATCCGGCGAGCCAGACGGTGCTGGACTATCACAACGGCATTCCCGACATCCGCAACAGGACGCTCAGGATCATCGGCGTGCCGGAAGCGCGCTATCGGGAAGACCCCGTGCGCCTGCTTCGCGTGGTGCGATTCGCGGCCAAACTGAATTTCAACATCGATCCGGCCACCCGGGAGCCGATCCAGGTTATGGCGCCGCTGATCAACAATGTGCCGGCCGCGCGAGTGTTCGATGAGATGCTTAAGCTTCTGATGAGCGGCCATGCGCTGGCATGCCTGCAGCAACTGCGCAAGGAAGGATTGCACCACGGCCTGCTGCCGCTGCTCGACGTCGTGCTGGAGCAGCCGCTGGGTGAAAAATTCGTCCGGCTGGCGCTTGCCGGAACAGATCAGCGGGTACAGGAAGGCAAACCGGTATCACCCGGATTCCTGTTCGCCGCGCTGCTCTGGCACCAGGTGCTGGAGAAATGGCATGCCTACCAGGCGGCCGGCGAATACCCTATTCCCGCGCTGCACCTGGCGGCGGACGATGTGCTGAACACACAAACGGAAAAGCTGGCCTTGCAGCGCAAGATCGCCTCCGACATGCGGGATATCTGGGCCATGCAACCGCGCTTCGAGCGCCGCGTCGGCAAATCGCCGTACAAGATGCTCGAGCATCTGCGCCTGCGTGCCGGTTACGACTTCCTGCTGCTGCGTTGCGCGTCGGGCGAAATCAGCGAGGAAATCGGGCAGTGGTGGACAGAATTCATTGATGCCGACGGACCGGGCCGCGAGGCGCTGCTGGCACGCAAACCCAAAATCGATGGCGAAGCGCAGCCGGCAAAGAAGCGCCGCCGCCGCAGCCGCAGCAAACACAAGGATGCCGCCGCCGGCGGAGATGTCGCATGAACAAGGGCCGGGTCGACGCATACATCGGCATCGGCTCCAATCTTGGCGATGCGGCCGACCATGTTCAACGCGCGATCCTGCGGCTCGGCAAACTCGACGACACCAGGCTGACTGCACAATCCAATCTGTTCCGCACAGCGCCGGTGGACGCGGGCGGTGACGACTATGTCAATGCAGTCGCCAAACTGGAAACGGCATTGCCTGCCGACCGGCTGCTGAGCGCCCTGCAGGCTATCGAGCAGGATTTCGGACGCGAACGCCCTTTTCCCAATGCGCCCCGTACGCTGGATCTCGACGTGCTGCTGTATGCGCAGCAGCGAATCGATACGCCGTCGCTGACGGTGCCGCATCCTCGTCTCACGCAACGTGCGTTCGCCCTGATTCCGCTGCTGCAGATCGATCCCATGATCGCCATCCCCGGCAAGGGCCCTGCCCATCAGTTCGTCCCCGATGTCGCCGGCCAGGCGATACAGAAAATCTGACGCGCCGATCTACTAATCATTTATGCAGATTCCCGTTTTCGTCCAGACTGCCGGCTTGCTGATCCTGTCGAATGTTTTCATGACCATCGCCTGGTATGGGCATTTGAAGAATCTCTCTTCCAAGCCATGGTGGATAGCGGCGCTGATCAGCTGGTCGATCGCCTTGTTCGAGTATCTGCTCCAGGTGCCTGCCAACCGCATCGGCTATACCCAATTCAGCCTGGCGCAGTTGAAGATCATGCAGGAAGTGATCACACTCGGGGTATTCGTGCCGTTTGCCATGCTGTACATGAACCAGCCATTCAAACTCGATTACGTCTGGGCTGCTCTCTGCCTCGTCGGCGCGGTTTACTTCATCTTCCGAACATGAGCATCGATAAATACAAGTACATCGTGGTGGAAGGGCCGATCGGTGTCGGCAAGACCACCCTGGTCCGCAAGCTTGCGGACAGCCTGCATGCACAAACACTGCTTGAACAGCCGCAGGAGAATCCCTTCCTGGAAAACTTCTATCGCGATGCGGCGCGCTACGCGCTGCCGACGCAGATGTTCTTCCTGTTCCAGCGCATGAACCAGTTGCGTGATCTGGCGCAGACCGATCTGTTCGATAACCGTGTAGTCTCCGATTTCCTGTTGGACAAGGATCCGATCTTTGCCCGTCTGACGCTGGGTGACGACGAACTGAATTTATATCAGCAGCTGTACAACCATTTGCGGCCGCAGGCAGCCGCACCGGACCTTGTCATTTACCTGCAGGCGCAGCCTCAGACCCTGGCGGAACGGGTACGGAAGCGCGGCGTACCGATGGAAGCAGGCATCTCCGAGATGTATCTGCACCGGCTCTGTGAAAGTTATAGCCGATTCTTCTATCATTACGACGCTTCGCCGGTATTGATCATCAATACCGAACACCTGAATCCGGTAGGGCGGGACGAAGACTTCGCCCTGCTGCTCGACCGGATCGACAACATGCGCGGTAGACGCGAATTTTTTAACCGTGGGGAATAGACATGGCGGGATATCTGCAAGAGAGCGACACCACCGTACGCAGCAAGGCGGTCACTGCGCCGGGCTTGCTGGCGATGCGTCAAGCCGGCGAAAAGATCACCATGCTGACCTGCTATGACGCGAGCTTTGCCGCCCTGATGGACAGTTGCGGCGTGGACGTGTTGCTGGTCGGTGACTCTCTCGGGATGGTTTGCCAGGGGCATACATCCACGCTGCCGGTGACGGTGGCGGAAGTCGCCTATCACACCGCGAGCGTGGCGCGCGGCAATAAAACGGCTCTTCTGGTTGCCGACATGCCGTTCGGCAGTTATGCGACGCCGGAGGCGGCATTTGGCAACGCAGTGGAATTGATGCGGGCCGGCGCGCAGATGGTCAAGCTGGAAGGTGGCGCCTGGCTGGCCGATACCATACGCTTCCTGACCGATCGCGCCGTGCCGGTGTGCGCGCATCTCGGCCTGACACCGCAGTCGGTGCATCAATTCGGCGGCTACAAGGTACAAGGCAAAACATCGGAAGCCGCTGAACAGTTGAAGCAGGATGCATTGACGCTGCAGGCTGCCGGTGCGTCATTACTGGTGCTGGAGGCCATCCCGTCGGCGCTTGGAAAGGAAACCACCGAGTTGCTCGCAATTCCTACCATCGGCATTGGCGCCGGCCCGGAGTGCTCCGGCCAGGTGCTGGTGATGCATGACATGCTTGGCGTCTTCCCCGGCCGCAAGGCACGTTTCGTCAAAAACTTCATGGAAGGCCAGACCAGCATCGCCGGGGCGGTGCAAGCCTACATTGCCGCGGTCAAGGGCAAATCCTTTCCCGGCCCGGAACACTGTTTCTGATGGATTGACTGCGTCCAAAGGGCCGGTGCGCTCCGCGCCAATGGTCTTCACGGTAACCGGCACTGCGCAGTTGCTGCAGCGCCGGGACCGCCCTTCAGTCGTACTTCGCCAGGCTTTTCTTCAGGTGCTCGTTCAGGCTCTCGGCGCAATTCACTACCACACCAAGATCCCGCAACAAGCCGTCGTGCACGCCATAAATCCAGCCATGCACGGTGATGGATTGGCCTCGCTCCCAGGCATCCTGCACAATGGTTGTCTGGCAGAGGTTGCTGACCTGCTCGATCACATTCAGCTCGCAGAGCCGATTCAGCTTATCGCGATCATCCTTCAGTGCATTGCCGAGGTAGCGTTCGTGCTTCTGGCTGACATCCTGCACATGGCGCAGCCAGTTGTCCGCCAGGCCGATCCGGCGGCCTGTCAGCGCCGCATGTACGCCCGAGCAGCCATAGTGGCCGCAGACGATGATGTGCTTGACGCCCAGCACATCGATGGCGAACTGCAATACCGACAAGGCATTCAGGTCCGTATGAACGATGACGTTAGCGATATTGCGATGAACGAACACATCGCCCGGCAACAGGCCGAGCAATTCATTCGCCGGCACTCGGCTGTCCGAGCAGCCTATCCATAGGTATTCCGGTGCCTGCTGCTGCGCGAGTTTTTTGAAGAAATCGGGATTCTTGGCCACGATGGCCGCTGCCCATTCGCGGTTGTTCTGGAACAGATGCTCGAGCATGGATTCGTCTTTGCTATTTTCGGTCATGGGGATTCACCGCTAGAGATGTTTGCGCCGGATGGCGCTTGCCGACCGCCATTTTATAGAAAACACAAGGCGAACAATATCCGGACAGGTTTTGGAAGCACAAAATATCAACGAGACCTTGCCTTGCCCCCCCATGCTGCCACCGCAATCAAAGGGTACAGACATGAAAAAGCCGCCGGTTCAGGGAAGCGGCGGCTTCAGAAAAATATTGCTCAGGATGAAAAAAATTTACTCAAAAAACTCTTTCACCTTGTCTTTCCATGACTTGCTTTGCGGACTATGTTTCGAGCCGCCATCCGTGGTCAGGCGCTCGAATTCCTGCAGCAGTTCTTTCTGGCGTTCCGTCAGCTTGACCGGCGTCTCGACTACCACGTGGCAGAACAGGTCGCCGGCATAACCGGACCGTACGCCCTTGATGCCCTTGCCGCGCAAGCGGAAGGTTTTTCCGGACTGCGTGCCCTCTGGGATGGTGAATGATGCCTTGCCGTTAAGCGTCGGCACTTCGATTTCGCCGCCCAACGCCGCTTTGGCGAACGATACCGGTATTTCGCAGTGGAGATCGTCGCCATCGCGCTGGAATACCGGATGCTGCTTGATGCGGATTTCGACGTACAGATCTCCCGGCGGACCACCGTTCATGCCGGGTTCGCCGTTGCCGGACGACCGTATCCGCATGCCATCATCGATACCGGCGGGAATCTTGACTTCCAGGGTCTTGTTGCGCTTGATGCGGCCAGCGCCGCTGCAGGTCGTGCAGGGAGTGGGAATAATTTTGCCGGTGCCGTGACATTTCGGGCAGGTTTGCTGGATGCTGAAGAAGCCCTGCTGCATCCGGACCTGGCCGTGGCCGCCGCAGGTGCCGCAGGTGGTCGGCGAGGTGCCCGGCTTGGCGCCGGAACCATGGCAGGTTTCGCATTCATCCCAGGATGGCACGCGTATCGTGGTATCGAAACCATGGGCGGCCTGTTCCAGCGTGACTTCGAGGTTGTAGCGCAAATCCGCGCCGCGGTAGACCTGCGGCCCGGAACTGCGGCTCCGCCCGCCGCCATTGCCGAAAATGTCGCCAAAAATATCGCCGAAGGCGTCGGAGAAACCACCTCCACCGAAGCCGCCGCCGGCACCGAATCCCCCCATGTTGGGGTCGACCCCGGCATGCCCGTAGCGGTCGTATGCATCACGCTTCTGCGCATCCGAGAGCATCTCATAGGCTTCTTTCGCCTCCTTGAACTTCTCTTCCGCGCCCTTGCTGTCCGGATTGCGGTCCGGATGGTATTTCATCGCGAGCTTGCGATACGCCTTCTTGATGTCTTCCTCGGAAGCGTTTTTCGCTACACCCAGTATTTCGTAATAATCGCGCTTTGCCATGTCGTAGGCACCTTAACCTTAAGCAAAAACGCCGAGCCGAGGATCCATGACGATCACTACGGCCCGGCGAGGCGTCACGGAATGCACCGTGACCCGATACCTTTATTTGTCTTTGACTTCCTTGAAGTCGGCATCGACAACATCCTCTTCCTGCTTCGACTCGGAAGCACCCGCTCCGCCGGCCGCGCCTGTCGCGCCCGCCGCACCGGCAGCGCCCGCTTGCTGAGCCTGCATGTCGGCATACATCTTCTCGCCGAGCTTTTGTGCCGCGGTGGACAATGCCGCGACTTTGGTGTCGATGGCATCCTTGTCGTTGCCCTTGAGGGCTTCCTCAAGCTCCTTGATGGCTGCTTCGATCTTTTCCTTCTCGCCGCCTTCCAGCTTGTCGCCGTATTCGGTCAGGGACTTCTTGGTCGAGTGCACCAGCGCATCGCCCTGGTTGCGCGCGTCGGCCAGTTCCTTCAGTTTCCGGTCCTCGTCCGCATACAGCTCTGCGTCCTTCACCATCTTCTGGATTTCTTCCTCGCTCAAGCCGGAATTGGCCTTGATGGTGATCTTGTTTTCCTTGCCGGTTGCCTTGTCCTTCGCGCCCACGTGCAGAATGCCGTTGGCATCGATGTCGAAGGTCACTTCAATCTGCGGCGTACCGCGTGGCGAAGGCGGGATGCCTTCAAGGTTGAATTCACCCAGCAGCTTGTTGCCGGTCGCGATCTCGCGCTCGCCCTGGTAAACCTTGATCGTCACCGCCGGCTGGTTGTCGTCGGCGGTCGAGAATACCTGGCTGAACTTGGTCGGGATCGTGGTGTTCTTCTGGATCATCTTGGTCATCACGCCACCCAAGGTTTCGATGCCCAGGGACAGCGGTGTCACGTCCAGCAGCAGCAGGTCCTTGCGGTCGCCCGACAGAACCGAACCCTGGATTGCCGCACCGACGGCAACGGCTTCGTCCGGATTCACGTCCTTGCGCGGATCCTTGCCAAAGAACTCCTTCACCTTTTCCTGCACCTTCGGCATACGGGTCATGCCGCCGACCAGGATAACGTCCTGGATGTCGGAAACCTTCACACCGGCGTCCTTGATCGCGGTACGGCATGGCTCGATGGTACGTGCGATCAGCTCCTCGACCAGCGACTCCAGCTTGGCACGGGTAACCTTCATGGTGAGGTGGACCGGCGCGCCGTTGGCCATCGCGATATACGGCTCGTTGATCTCTGTTTGCTGCGACGACGACAGTTCGATCTTCGCGCGCTCGGCCGATGCCTTGATGCGCTGCAGTGCGATCGCGTCCTTCGACAGGTCGAGACCGTTGATCTTCTTGAACTCGTCAATGATGTAATCGATGATGCGCTGGTCAAAATCTTCACCGCCGAGGAAGGTGTCACCGTTGGTGGACAGCACTTCGAACTGCATTTCGCCGTCGACGTCCGCGATCTCGATGATCGAGATGTCGAAGGTACCGCCGCCGAGGTCATACACGGCGATCTTGCGGTCGCCCTTGCCGCTCTTGTCGAGGCCGAATGCCAACGCAGCCGCGGTCGGCTCGTTGATGATGCGCTTGACATCCAGGCCCGCGATGCGGCCGGCGTCCTTGGTCGCCTGGCGCTGTGCGTCATTGAAGTATGCCGGTACGGTGATCACGGCTTCGGTGACTTCTTCGCCGAGATAATCTTCGGCGGTCTTTTTCATCTTGCGCAAAATTTCGGCGGATACCTGTTGCGCCGCGAGCTTCTTGTCGCGGACCTGCACCCAGGCGTCGCCGTTGTCGGCCTTGACGATCTGGTAGGGCATCAGGCTGATGTCCTTCTGGACTTCCTTTTCCGCAAATTTGCGGCCGATCAGGCGCTTGACCGCATAGAGAGTGTTCTTGGGATTGGTAACGGCCTGGCGCTTCGCGGGTGCGCCAACGAGAATTTCACCGTCTTCCTGATATGCGACGACGGAAGGCGTGGTGCGGGAGCCTTCGGAGTTCTCGATGACCTTCGGCTGGCCGCCTTCCATGATCGCCACGCAGGAATTGGTTGTACCCAAATCGATGCCTATGATCTTGCCCATAATTTGTTCCTTTAATGAAAAACTATCGTTCTGTTAATTGAATGTGTGGAGCACGGTTTGTTTTTTCAAGCTTGTCCGGTCCAGCAAATCTTTTTTATTGCGCGACGGTGACCAAGGCGGGCCGCAGCAGGCGGTCGGCGATCATGTAGCCCTTCTGCAAAACACTGACGATGGTGTTGGCTTCCTGCTCGGCAGGGACCATCGAAATCGCCTGGTGCTTCATCGGGTCGAGTTTTTCGCCCGGCTGGGGGTTGATTTCCATGAGGCGGTTACGCTCGAAGGCCGAAGTCAGCTGCTTCAGCGTCATTTCCACGCCTTCTTTCAGCGAGTCCACCGACGGCGTATCCAGTTTCAGCGCCATTTCGAGGCTGTCCTTTACCGGCACCAGCATTTCGGCGAAATTTTCAATCGCGAACTTGTGTGCTTTTGCGATATCGTCCTGCGCCCGGCGACGGATGTTCTCCGCATCAGCCTTGGCGCGCAGGAACGCATCCTGCATTTCGGTGGCTTTTGCCTCGGCCGTGATAAGCCTTTGTTCCAGCCCGGAATCGACAGCTGTGGCTGTCTGGCCATCGGGTAGTGGACCCGAATTTCCTGCTGTTCCGTTGGGGATGTCATGCATCCGGTCCGCTTGGTCGTGCATTTTCTCTTGGTCTTGCATCACAAAATATCTCCAACAATCAATGACTTAGCTACAACACACCTGCTAAATGGGGCTATGCCATATTTTTTCAAGGGGAATTCCGCAGGATTTTGGTGATTCCAGGCACCGAGCCTGCAGCAACATTGAGTATTAGCAACAACACGACGGTTTTTCAGGCGCACAGTTATTTACTGTTACAGCCCTTACTGCCTGTGCACATCGTTCGCCGGCGGAAGTTATTAATATGGCCTTATCTGAATAGCGACATGAAACTTCCCGCCGCCATGAAATTGCCACTGATCTCCGTTTCCGTCATCGCTTACAGCATTCTTTCCGCCGCATGGATTTGCCACCATGGCCTGGTCTATTTATTTACGCTGAGCTGACCGCCTAACTGACGGCCCCCATTCGCTGGGCCAGATCGCGCGACAGCGCCGCCGCCTTGTTTTCCTGATCGCGTGTGGCAGGCGTCATCATCGACAGCCACCCGCCCATATGAGACTCGGCGATATCGGCCAATGCCCTTATCCAATCGGGCGATTCGTTCAGACAGGGAATGTAGTGAAACTCCTTCCCGCCCGCCGTCAGGAAATCCTGCCTTGCTTCCATGGATATTTCTTCCAGCGTTTCCAGGCAATCGCTGGTAAATCCCGGGCACATGACATCGACGCGCTTGACGCCTTCGCGGGCAAGTTGCTGCAGCGTCGGCGCGGTGTAGGGCTGCAGCCATTCGGCCTTGCCGAAACGTGACTGAAACGTCACCATGTAGCGCTCCGTACCCAGCCCGAGCTGGGCCGCCAGCAGGCGCGCGGTTTTATGGCATTCGCAGTGATACGGATCGCCGAGCTGCAGCGTGCGTTTCGGCACGCCATGAAAACTCATTACCAGCTTGTCCGGCTCGCCATGCATGTCCCAATAGGCCTGCACCGACTTCGCCAGCGCATGGATATAGGCTTCCTGGTCATGGTAGTGCTTGACGAAGCGCAGTTCCGGCAGGTTGCGCACTTTGGCCAGGTGAGCGGATACCGCATCGTTGATGGAGGCGGTCGTGGTGCCCGAATATTGCGGATAGGCTGGCACGACCAGGATGCGGTCGCAACCTTCGGCCTTGAGGCGATCGATGGTATCGGCAATCGACGGGCTGCCATAGCGCATCGCATAGGCCACGCGTACATCGTGTCCGCGCTCGCCGAGATAGCCGCGCAGGAGCAGGGCCTGCTTTTCGGTATGCACCTTGAGCGGCGAGCCTTCCTTGGACCAGATTGACGCATACTTCTCCGCCGACTTGGACGAACGGAACGGGAGAATGATGCCATTGAGGATGAACCACCAGGCAGCTTTCGGGATTTCCACCACACGCGGATCAGACAGGAATTGCCTGAGGTAGCGGCGGACCGCCGGCGTGGTCGGCGCATCCGGCGTGCCGAGGTTGACGAACAGCACCCCTGGCCGCGAAATCGCGCCATGGGCATAGGACGGTTCTTTATTGAAACCCATTGATCGATACCTTTTTACCTGATCGGATCGGGCCGGCCTGAAAACCTACGAGGCCAGCAATTCCCTGGCATGTTTGCGGGTGGTGGCCGTAATTTCAAGTCCCCCGAGCATCCGGGCAACTTCCTCGATACGGGCTTTGGCGTCCAGTGCTTCGATCTGCGATACGGTTTTTCCGTCCGCGCTGGACTTGCTGACCTGGTAATGCTGGTTCGCCTGGCTGGCGACTTGCGGCAAGTGCGTCACGCACAATACCTGGCGGTCCCGGCCGAGCCGTTTCAGCAGGCGCCCCACCACCTCGGCGACGCCGCCGCCGATGCCGCTGTCGACCTCGTCGAAAATCAGCGTCGGTATCGAGGTAGCGCTCGATGTGATGACGGAAATCGCCAGCGAAATGCGCGCCAGTTCGCCGCCCGACGCGACCTTCGCCAGCGGTCTCGGCCCGGTTCCGGCATGTGCGGCGACCATGAATTCCACCTGCTCCAAGCCATAAACAGCCGGCTCGCACCGATGCAGCGCGATCTCAAACCGTCCGCCCGCCATGCTGAGCTCCTGCATTGCGGCGGTGACCGATGCGCCCAGCGACGCCGCTGCCCTGGCCCTTCCCTTCGACAGGGTTTCGGCGGCGTCGAGGTAGGCCGCTTTCAGCTTTTCTTCCTGCGCACGCATCGCATCCAGATCGCTTGCATCGGCCAGCTGGCGGAGCTGCGCAGACAACGTCTCCAGTTCCGCCGGCAGGTCTTCCGGCGCGACACGGAACTTGCGTGCCGTCGAATGGATGGCGTCCAGCCGCGTTTCCACTTCCCGCAGCCGGTCCGGATCGAGCTCCACCCGGCCGAGATAATCATTCAAGGAATAGACAGCTTCCTGCAGCTGGATGGCTGCCGGCTCCAGCGCTTCCAGCACCGGTTTCAGCGCCGCATCGACATCCGCGAGCTTGCTCAGCTTCTGGGTCAGCGCCGAAAGCTGGGACAGCATCGGATTGTCCGATTCGGATATGACGGCGAGCGCCTCCTGCGCTCCCTCGATCAGGCTTGCCGCATTCGATAACCGGCTATGCTCGTTGCCGATATCGGTCCACTCGCCCGGCTTGACTGCCAGCTTCTCGAGTTCATTGACCTGCCATTCCAGCCGCTCGCGCTCCAGCAAGACATTCCTGGCATTGATTTCAAAGTCTTCGCGCTGCTTTGCCAGCGCGCGCCAGGTCCTGTAGGCGGCGGCGACCGCTTTCGCCTCGTTTTCCAGTCCGGCCTGGCTGTCCAGCAGTACCCGCTGCGCATCGGTTTTCAGCAGCGACTGGTGCGCATGCTGGCCATGAATGTCCACCAGCATCTCGCCCAACTCGCGCAATTGGGCGGCGGTGGCGGCACTTCCGTTGATGTAGGCCTTGGACCGGCCGGCATTATCGATGACACGGCGCAGCAGCACCCCGCCCTCTTCATTGGTGAATTCATGGCTTTCGAGCCAATCCTGCGCTTCCCTGCTGGGGCCGAACTCGGCGCTGATTTCGGCGCGGGAGGCGCCCTCGCGAACGACGCTGGCGTCGCCGCGGCCGCCGAGCGCGAGCGCAAGTGCGTCGATCAGGATGGACTTGCCCGCGCCGGTTTCGCCGGTAAATACGGTAAAGCCTGGCGCGAACTCAAGTTCGATGGCGTCTACGATAACGAAATCACGAATGGATAATGTGCGAAGCATGTTCGATAAGTATGCGGGTCTGTGCGGGTCGGGCCGGAAATCGACGAATGGCAGGCAGGAGTGATGGGCCGGCTATTTTAACCGCCCCTCCGCCGATGGATACTCATGCCAGTGCAGTTTCTCGCGCAAGGTGTCGTAATAACTCCAGCCCTGGGGATGCAGAAAGGTAATGGTGTGCGCGGAGCGCCTGATGACGATGCGATCATGATGCTGCAGGCTTGTCAGCGACTGCATGTCGAAGTTGGCGGTGATATCCCGCCCGCCCATGATTTCAACCTCGATGGCGCTGCTATCCGGTACGACGATCGGACGGTTGGATAATGCATGGGGCGCGATCGGCACCAGTACGATGCCCGACAGGCTCGGATGCAGCAATGGCCCGCCTGCGGACAATGCATACGCCGTGGAACCGGTCGGCGTGGCAACGATGAGGCCATCGGAGCGCTGGTTGTACATGAAGCGCCCATCGACTTCCACTTTCAGCTCCGCCATGCCGGAACCGGCACCCCGTGACACCACGACATCGTTGAACGCAAGGGCCTTGAAAATCTGAACGCCGTCCCGCATGACCGTTCCTTCAAGGAGGCTTCGGTTTTCCGACTCCAGTTTTCCGGACAGCATTTCTTCCAGGACCGAAATCATGCTCTCCTGCGATATATCGGTCATGAAACCGAGCCGGCCTTGGTTGATGCCGATGAGCGGCACGTCATAACATGCCAGCTGACGCGCGATTCCCAGCATGGTCCCATCGCCGCCGACGACGATCGCGACATCGGCATGCTGGCCGATTTCGACAGGCGTCATGGCGACAATGCCCTGCAGCCCGACGTTGCGCGCGGTCTCCGTCTCAAAAACAACGGAGTGGCCGCTTTGAGTCAGAAACTGTGCAATATCGGAAAGCGCTTCGGCAATCCCGACCGCCATGTATTTGCCGACGATGGCGACGGTGCGAAATGCGGTATAAGGAGTAGGCTGTGGCAGGGGCATGCTGCAGATTAGACCATAATTTGCTTGCCTGTTGCAGTCTCAACATTTGTACTGATTAATTATTCCCATGCACATCAAAGCAGTTCTATTCGATCTTGACGATACTCTCTGGCCCATCATGCCCGTCATCCGGCGTGCCGAGGACGTGTTGTTCGCCTGGTTGCAAACCCATGCGCCCGCGGTTGCCAGCCAGTTTACCGTCGAAGGATTGCGGGAAAGGCGGCGTCTTCTCCTGGAACAGAATCCGCACTATCGGCTGAACCTGGCGAAACTGCGGCATGCGGGATTGACCGAAGCCTTTCTTGCCGCCGGCGAAGACTGCGCCAAGATTGATCTGGCGATGGCGGTTTTTTCCAAGGCGCGCAACGAGGTCACGCCGTTCGACGACGTGATACCAGCCCTTGAAAAATTGAAGCGGCGTTTCTACCTGGGCTCCGTGTCGAACGGCGTGGCGGATCTGGAGATGATCGGTCTGGCAAAATACTTTCAGGCATCCATCGCTGCCCACAGTTTCGGCGCGGCGAAACCCGATGCGGCAATTTTTCACGCCGCCTGCGACGCACTCGGAATCGCGCCGGCAGAAGCCGTTTATGTCGGGGACGATCCACATCTGGATGTTGAAGGAGCGCAACGTGCCGGCCTGCGTGCAGTATGGATGAATCGCGCGGGCCTCGAATCCGCATTCAAACTTCCGGAGCACATCTCTCCCGATGCAACTTTTACAACAATGCATGAACTGCATCAATGGCTGGACGCTGCCGATACTATTGGCATGCAAGTCGGCAGCTCGCTAGAATAACGCCATGCAACTCGATAACCGTGCCCAAACCCTTCTTAAAGCCCTGGTCGAACGGTATATCGCCGACGGCCAGCCGGTTGGCTCGCGCGCCCTGTCGAAAATTTCGGGCCTCGAACTTTCGCCCGCGACGATTCGCAACATCATGGCGGACCTGGAAGAGATGGGATTCGTTGCCAGCCCCCATACTTCGGCAGGAAGGGTGCCGACGCCCCGTGGCTACCGGCTGTTCGTCGACACGCTGCTGACAGTGAAGCCGATCGACGCATCCAGCCTGGAATCGAAACTTCAGCTGCAGTTGCAGAAACATTCATCGCAAAAAATCATTTCCAATGCGGCGCAGATACTGTCGTCGCTGTCGCAGTTTGCCGGTGTCGTGATGACGCCACGCCATGAATCGATCTTTCAGCAGATCGAATTTTTGCGCCTGTCCGAGAAGCGCATTCTGCTGGTCATCGTGGCGCCCAACGGCGATGTGCAGAACCGCTTGTTGCTGACGGAGGTTGATTATTCACCATCGCAACTGGTGCAGGCAGCGAACTATATCAACCAGCACTATGGCGGACTGAGCTTTGACGAAGTGCGCACCCGCCTGCAGAATGAGCTGCGCCAATTGCGCGACGACATGACGGCGCTGATGCAGGCGGCGGTCGAGGCAGGCAGCGATGCGATGGCCAACACAGAGGATGTCGTCATTTCCGGAGAGCGCAATCTTCTGAGCGTCAGCGACCTGTCGGCCAACATGACGTCACTGCGCAAGCTGTTTGAAATGTTTGAACAGAAAACCGGGCTGATGCAATTGCTCGACGTATCAAGCAAGGCGACCGGCGTACAGATTTTCATCGGCGGCGAATCGCAACTGGTGCCCATGGACGACATGAGCGTGGTCACCGCGCCTTATGAAGTGAACGGCAAGATCGTGGGCACGCTCGGGGTCATCGGGCCGACGCGGATGGCGTACGAGCGTGTGATACCGATCGTCGATATCACCGCAAAACTGTTGTCGAATGCGCTAAGCCATTCCTGACGGGTAAGCCGAAGAACTGGAAAACGGGTTCGCCTTGTTGCGTCAGCGCGCGCGATGCGGACAGTCCGCTTTATTGCAATGGCCGTACAATGCCAATGCATGTTCGGCGATATTGAAGCCGCGCTCGATCGCGATCTTTTGCTGGCGCGCTTCGATTTCCTCATCATAAAACTCTTCCACTCGTCCGCAATCGAGGCAGACCAGATGATCGTGGTGAGAGCCGGCATTGAGTTCGAAGACGGCCTTGCCGGTTTCGAAATGATTGCGATGCAGAAGGCCGGCCTGCTCGAATTGCGTCAGTACGCGATAGACGGTTGCAAGACCGACATCCATGTTCTCACTCAACAAAATCTTGTAGACATCTTCGGCGCTCAAATGCCGCACCGGACTGTTCTGAAAGATGTCGAGAATTTTGAGCCGTGGCAGCGTTGCTTTCAGGCCGCTGGCTTTCAGCTCGGAGGGATTGTCGGGCATGGTGTTAGGTTGAATGAGGTTATCTGCTTTATCATATAGCGTTTTAGCATACTTCCTCAACCGTTTAAAACTCACTATGCGAATGTCGCTTTTCTCCGGTGGACAACCATCGGCGCTTGCCACGCTGTGTCTGGCTCTTGCCTGCCTGTCCGGTTGCGCATCGATAAATCCCCTGATCGATGAGCCGGCCGCGGCGCCGGTTGCAAGCACCGCCCGCCAGCAGAATGATGCAACACCGCCGGCAACTACTGCGGCGCCGGCGGCTGCCGCCCCCGCTGCAAGCGCCTCCAGCACCGGCGTGCAGGCTACGGGCCCGACGGGCGTAAGGCGCTTTCTGGGTATCTTCGCCCCTTACCGGGTCGATGTTCAGCAAGGCAATTTCGTCTCGCAGGAAATGGTGAACCAGCTCAAGGAAGGCATGACGCGTGAGCAAGTGATCTTCGTGCTGGGCACGCCGCTTTTGACCGATGTTTTCCATGCTAATCGCTGGGACTACGTTTTCCGGCTCCAGAAACGAAGCGGCGCAGTCATTTCCAGCCGCGTCACCGTGTTTTTCGACAATAACCGGCTGTCCCGGGTTGATGGCGGCGCACTGCCGACCGAGCAGGAATACCTGACCTTCATCGCCGATGGCGCGCCCGGCGTATCTGCTCCGTCGGGAAAGTAAGCCTATGACCACCATGAAAATCGCGATTGCCGGCGCATCCGGCCGCATGGGCCGCATGCTGATCGAAACCGTACAGAGCGCCGACGACGCGGTGCTCGCCGGTGCGCTGGATGTGCCCGGTTCACCTGCGATCGGCACCGACGCCGCCGCATTCCTTGGCAAACCGGTAGGGATAGCCATTGAATCAGCGCTGGAAAAGGGTTTGGCGGGAGCCGATTTCCTGATCGACTTCACCCGGCCCGAAGGCACGCTGAAGCATCTCGAATACTGCGCGGCACATGGCATCAAGATGATCATCGGCACCACCGGTTTCGACGATGCGGGAAAGAAAGCGATTGCTGCGGCTGCCGAGCATACCGCGGTCGTTTTCGCGCCCAACATGAGCGTGGGCGTGAATGTGACGATGAAACTGCTGGAAATGGCCGCAAAGAGTTTTTCGCACGGCTATGACATCGAAATCATCGAGGCACACCATCGGCACAAGGTCGATGCGCCATCGGGCACGGCACTCAAGATGGGCGAGGTGATCGCCGGCGCGCTTGGGCGCGACCTGAAGGATGTCGCCGTTTACGCACGTGAAGGCGTCACCGGCGAACGTGATCCGTCATCGATCGGTTTTGCGACCATACGCGGCGGCGATATCGTCGGCGACCATACCGTGCTGTTCGCCGGCATCGGCGAACGCATCGAGATCACGCATAAATCTGCCAGCCGGGTCACATATGCGCACGGCAGTTTGCGCGCGGCGCGCTTCCTGGCCGACAAGAAAACCGGCTTGTACGATATGCAGGATGTACTCGGACTGGCCTGATTTCACGGATCAAGCCCGACCCGGCACACATGAAATCTCCGGCATCCATCGTCGCGACCCTGATATTGCACGCGGCGCTGGTAGCCGCTGCAGTCGTCGGTCTGTCGACGCGGACCGAAAAGCCGAAAGACCCGCCGGTCATGGCGGTACAACTGGTGCCGGAACCCATCGTGGAAGCGCCGGCAGCAGCTGTACCGCCGGCCGCCCCGCCCCAGCCTGCAGCACCACCCCAGCCGCCGGCACCGGCACCACCCCCGCCGCCGGAGAAGAAGCAGCCGGAACCGAAACGTACACCCAAGCCTGCCGTTGCACCGCGCAAACCCGCAAAAGCGAAGACGGAACGGATAGACACACGGGCGCCAGATTCGGCACCCGTACCGGACAGCGCGCCATCCGCACCAGCACCATCGACGCCCGCGCCGCCTGCGGCCGCTCCCGCTCCAGCGCCCCCTGCCCCGCCCGCGCCGCCGGCAAGAACAGATGTATCGATCCCGGCCAGCTATGCGGCGAGCAACCGCAAACCCGCCTATCCTGCATTGTCACGTCGTTACGGGGATGAGGGTACGGTTGTGCTTCGTGTACTGGTGAAGGCCGACGGCACCGCCGGCGAGGTGCAGGTCAAGTCGAGCAGCGGCTTCCCGCTCCTGGACGAATCGGCAAAAACCACGGTGCAGACCTGGCGATTCAATCCAGCGACGAGCGACGGCAAGCCGGTCGACGAGTGGTTTCTCGTTCCTATTCCGTTTAAACTTCAAAACTAATTTTCACTCCGCTCCACAATATGAACCAAACTCTCGGATTCGCGCACTATTGGGCACAGGGCGACGCGGTTACCCATTCGGTGGCCTACGCATTGCTGCTGATGTCGGTGGTCAGCTGGTACTACATCTTCTCGAAGGCGTGGAGTTCCTGGCGCATCCGGAAGAGCGCCGGCACGCTGGATGGATTCTGGAAGGCCCCTACCCTGGCCGACGCGATCTCGATGCTGAAACATAGCGATAGTGAAAACGTCTACACGCCGCTGGCGTCGCAAGGCGCCGAAGCCGCCAACCTTACCGCGCAGGCCGGATCGCTGAACGCCTCCATCGATCCCAACGAACTGATCACCCGCACCTTGCGGCGCGAAATCAACCGCGTATCATCTCGACTCGAGAACGGCCTCACTCTGCTGGCGTCGGTCGGCTCGACAGCGCCTTTCATCGGCCTGTTCGGCACGGTCTGGGGCATTTACCATGCACTGGTTGCGGTGTCGAGTTCGGGAACGATACAGATCGACAAGGTGGCGGGACCGGTTGGCGAGGCGCTCATCATGACGGCGGCCGGCCTGGTCGTGGCGATTCCTGCCGTGCTCGCCTATAA
This sequence comes from Noviherbaspirillum sp., assembly GCF_035944575.1. GTDB lineage: Bacteria > Pseudomonadota > Gammaproteobacteria > Burkholderiales > Burkholderiaceae_D > Noviherbaspirillum. The sequence continues at coordinate 28,554 of NZ_DASZBA010000173.1, read as the reverse complement.
CGCATTTACCCGCGTCAACCGGGTGACGCTGGCGGAGCTGGACGCCTTCGCGCACGACCTGCATGCCTATCTGACCACAGGTGCACGGGTCGGCAAGCAGTAGCTCATTCACAACGGCAAGACATCGGGCGGCGCGTTCGCCGGCGCGAATTGCCGAAACATTCATACCCTGAAAGCGAAGCCATGGCCTTTGGCGGATTCAACGACAACAAGCATCAGACGCCGATGGCGGATATCAACGTCACGCCGATGGTCGACGTGATGCTGGTGCTGCTGGTGATTTTCATCATCACCGCGCCGCTGTTCACCCATGCGATCAAGCTTGATCTGCCCGACGCGCAATCCGCGCCGGCCCCGGAAAAGCCGGAAACCATCTCCCTGTCGATCGATGCCAACGGTACGGTGTTCTGGAACAACGATCCGATCCAGCAGCAGGATCTCGCCGCCCGTCTCGCACTGGCGGCCCAACAAAAACCGCAGCCGGAAGTGCAACTGCGCGCCGACAAGTCCACCCGTTATGAGGTCATCGCTCAGGTGATGTCGGCCGCCCAGACCAACGGCCTGACGAAAATGGGATTTGTGACCGATGCAAATCCGGCACAAAACCAGCCCAGGAAACAATAACTCCGGGATCAGCACGGGCGATTGCGGCGAGATAGATGCCTGTGCCGAACTCGAAAACCTCTGAAAATCCGGCCGTCGACTGAAAACGCACGGATTGGCTGCTTGACTACGGGGCTAGCCGTGATTGCAAGACCCCTGTCGAATCAGCCGGTTCGAACCAGTATAATCACCCGCTTACCTCCACTTTCCCTGCTTCATCCAACATGCAAGAAAAATACAGCCCCGCCGACGTCGAAAAAACGGCGCAAGACCACTGGCGCGCGATCGACGCCTATAAAGCCGTCGAACATGCGAAGGACAAGAACGGCCAGGACAAGAAGAAGTTCTACGCCTGCTCGATGCTGCCCTATCCTTCCGGCAAGCTGCATATGGGGCACGTGCGCAATTACACAATCAATGACGTGATGTACCGCTATCTGCGGATGAACGGCTACAACGTGCTGATGCCGATGGGCTGGGACGCCTTTGGGATGCCGGCGGAAAACGCGGCGATGGCCAATAATGTGCCGCCCGCGCAGTGGACCTACTCGAACATCGACTACATGAAGCAGCAGATGCAGTCGATGGGGCTGGCGATCGACTGGTCGCGCGAGATGACCGCCTGCAAGCCGGACTATTACAAGTGGAACCAGTGGATGTTCCTCAAGATGCTGGAAAAAGGCATCATTTACAAGAAAACCGGCACGGTGAACTGGGATCCGGTCGATCAGACCGTGCTCGCCAACGAGCAGGTCATCGACGGCCGCGGATGGCGGTCGGGTGCGCTGATTGAAAAGCGCGAAATCCCGATGTACTACGCCAAGATCACGGCCTACGCCGAAGAATTGCTCGACCATGTCGACAACAAACTGCCCGGCTGGCCGGAGCGGGTACGGGTGATGCAGGCGAACTGGATCGGCAAATCGACGGGGGTACGTTTTGCCTTCCCGCACGACATCAAGGATGCCGGGGGCGAGACCATCAACGAAGGCAAGCTCTGGGTATTCACGACACGCGCCGACACCATCATGGGCGTCACCTTCTGCGCGGTCGCTCCCGAACATGCGCTCGCAACCCATGCGGCCCAATCGAACCCGGCGCTGGCCGACTTCATCGCCGAATGCAAGAAAGGCAGCGTGATCGAAGCCGACATGGCGACGATGGAAAAGAAAGGCATGCCCACCGGCCTGTTCGTCACCCATCCGCTGACCGGCGCGAAAGTCGAAGTCTGGGTCGGCAACTACGTACTGATCACCTATGGCGACGGCGCGGTGATGGGCGTGCCGGCGCACGATGAGCGCGATTTCGCGTTTGCAAAGAAATACGATCTTCCGATCAAGCAGGTGGTTGCCGTGGACGGCAAGACCTATTCCACCGACGCCTGGCAGGAATGGTATGCCGACAAGGAGAATGGCCGCTGCATCGATTCCGGCAAATACAACGGACTCGATTACCAATCCGCCGTCAATGCGATCGCGGACGATCTCGCCGCACAAGGAATCGGCGAAAAGAAGGTGACCTACCGCCTGCGCGACTGGGGCATTTCCCGCCAGCGTTACTGGGGCACACCGATTCCGATCATCCATTGCGCGACCTGCGGCGATGTGCCGGTGCCGGAAAAGGACTTGCCGGTGGTACTGCCGGAAGATTGCGTGCCGGACGGCAGCGGCAATCCGCTCAACAAGCATGAGCAATTCCTGCATGTCGATTGCCCCAAGTGCGGCAAGCCGGCGCGGCGCGAAACCGACACCATGGATACCTTCGTCGACTCATCGTGGTACTACATGCGTTACTGCTCGCCGGGCAGCAACGAGGCGATGGTCGACTCGCGGAACGATTACTGGATGCCGATGGACCAGTACATCGGCGGCATTGAACACGCGGTGCTGCACCTGCTCTACGCGCGCTTCTGGACCAAGGTGATGCGCGACTTCGGCCTGGTGAAGTTCGACGAACCGTTCGTGAACCTGCTCACCCAGGGGATGGTGCTCAACGAAACCTATTTCCGTGAAGACGAATCGGGCAAGAAAACCTGGCTGAATCCGGCGGATGTGGAACTGACGTTCGACGACAAGGGCCGGCCGGTCTCGGCCATTCTCAAGTCCGACGGCAAGCCGGTCGAGATCGGCGGCACGGAAAAGATGTCGAAGTCGAAGAACAACGGCATCGATCCGCAGGCGCAGATCGACCAGTACGGCGCCGACACCGCACGGCTGTTCACAATGTTCGCCTCGCCGCCGGAACAGACGCTGGAATGGTCGGGCTCGGGTGTGGAGGGCGCGAACCGTTTCCTGCGCCGGGTATGGGCATTCGCACATGCGCAAGGCACCGGCATCGGCGACCACCTGAACGCAAAGCCAAGCGACCTTTCGGAAGCGCATGCGAACTTGCGTCGTGAAATCCACAAAATTCTGCAGCAGGCCGATCATGACTTCAAGCGCATCCAGTACAACACCGTGGTGTCCGCCTGCATGAAAATGCTCAACACGCTGGAAGCAGCCAAGCTCGACGACTCCGCCGCATCGAAAGCCGTGATCGCCGAAGGCTTCGCGATCTTCCTGCGCGTGCTCAATCCGGTTGCGCCGCATATCACCCATGTGCTCTGGCAGGAACTCGGCTTCGCCAAGCTCCACGGCGATATCCTTGATGCCCCCTGGCCGCAGGTCGACGCATCCGCGCTGGAGCAGGCGGAAATCGAACTGATGGTGCAGGTGAACGGCAAGCTGCGCGGCAGCGTGAAGGTGCCGAAAGACGCCGACAAGGCCGCCATCGAAGCCGCCGCGCTGTCGAACGAGAATGTGAAGAAGTTCGTCGAAGGGACGCCGAAGAAAGTCATCGTCGTGCCGGGCAAGCTGATCAACATCGTGGCGTGATGCCTGACGGAGAAAAACACCGATGAGAAACCGTGCCGCCGCCTTCCTGATCCTGTTCGCCGTGCTGACAATGTCCGCCTGCGGCTTCCAGCTGCGCGGTTCCGCAACCGGAGCCGGCTTGCCGTTCAAGACCGTTTATATCGGCCTGCCGGATACGTCGGCGCTCGGCACCGAACTGAAGCGATATATCCGCGCCAGCAACAGCACTACGGTCGTCTCCGACCCGAAGGCGGCGGAGGCGGTGCTGGAAGTCCTGTCGGAATCGCGGGAAAAGGCCGTGCTGTCGCTGAACAGCCAGGGGCGCGTGCGCGAACACGCGCTGTTCTACAAGCTGCGTTTTCGCGTCACCGGCACCGCAGGCAAGGAATTGCTGCCGCCGACCGACCTTGTGCTGAAGCGCGAAATCAGCTTTAACGAATCGCAGGTCATCGCAAAGGAAAAGGAAGAGGAGATCCTCTACCGCGACATGCAGTCAGACCTTGTGCAACAAATCCTGCGCCGCCTGTCGGCGCTGCAAACCGCCTGAAACACGATGCAGCTCAAGCTCGACGCTCTCGACGCCCACCTGGCGCGACCACTCGCGCCGCTATACGTCATTACCAGTGACGAGCACCTTCTGGCGCTGGAAGCGGCGGACAAGATCCGCAAGACCGCCCGCGCGCAGGGATTAACGGAACGCGAGGTGCTGGTGGTGGAGCGCAGCTTCAAATGGGGCGAATTGCTGGCGGCGAATCAATCGCAATCCCTGTTCGGCGACCGCAAGCTGATCGAGTTGCGCATACCGACCGGAAAACCCGGCAAGGATGGCGGACAGGCACTGCAGGACTATGTCAAGGCGCTCAGCCCGGACAACGTGACGCTGATCTCCCTTCCGAAGCTGGATTGGGCGACACAAAAGGCGGCATGGGTGGGGGCGCTGCAGCAGGCAGGAGTGTACATCGATATCCCGCTGATCGAGAGAACGCAGTTGCCGGCCTGGATCGGACAGCGGCTGGCGGCGCAAAGGCAAAGCGCCGACCGGCAAAGCATCGACTTCATCGCTGACCGGGTCGAGGGCAACCTGCTTGCCGCCCACCAGGAAATCCAGAAACTTGCACTGCTGCATCCGGAAGGCAAGCTGAGCTTTGAACAAATTCAAGACGCCGTGCTCAATGTAGCCCGCTACGATGTGTTCAAATTGAATGAAGCGATGCTGGCCGGCGACACGGCGCGGCTGGTGCGCATGATCGAGGGCTTGAAAGGTGAAGGCGAGGCGCTGCCGCTGGTCCTGTGGGCAATGGCGGAGGAAATCCGGACCTTGCTGAAATTGAAGTCAGGCATGACGCAGGGCCGGCCTGTCGGTGCGCTGCTGAAGGAATACAGGATCTGGGGACCGCGCGAGCGGTTGATGGAACCGGCGCTGCGCCGCCTGAAATTATCAACGTTGCAACAGGCGCTGCAGGAAGCGTCGCAAATCGATAAGATGGTCAAGGGTTTGCGGGCGAAGGACTTTGCGGGTGATCCCTGGGATGCGTTGCTGCAGCTGGGGTTGAAGGTGGCGGGGTAGTTGCGCTGCGACCAGCCCGTCTCATCAATCGGATTATCGTCCCCGCGAAGGCGGGGACCCAGGGATGCACACGTCCCCCCGATAGAGTAACCCGTGCATTCCCGGATGCCCGCCCCAGCCTGACCTCGAATGCAATTGGCAGGAGTGGTCATGACATCGTTAAGCAAGCGGTTTTTTCATCTTCGCCAGATCATCAGCACACATAGTTTTCAGACTTTCCGGTAGACGAACAAATGGATATCAAGCATTACATGAACGACGTCGGGCAGCGTGCCCGCAAGGCTTCTCGTGCAATGGCCAAGGCCGACAGCGGCGCGAAGAATCGTGCCCTGTCCCTGATTGCCGCGGCGATACGGCGCGACGCCGACCTGCTGCGCGCGGCGAACCGGAAGGATCTGGCGGCGGCACGCGAGAACGGCCTGGCGCCGGCATTGCTGGACCGGTTGACGCTGTCCGACAAGGCGCTCGCGACCATGGCCGAGGGGCTGGAACAGATCGTCGCCCTGCCCGATCCGATCGGTGAAATCTCCAACATGAAATACCGGCCGACCGGCATCCAGGTGGGCCAGATGCGCGTGCCGCTCGGCGTTATCGGCATCATCTACGAAGCCCGACCGAATGTGACCGTGGATGCGGCCGGCCTTTGCATCAAGAGCGGCAACGCAACCATTCTGCGCGGCGGCTCGGAAGCGATTCACTGCAACCAGGCGTTGGCGAAGCTGGTGAAGGAAGGCCTCGCAGGCGCCGGGCTGCCGGAAGACGCGGTGCAGATCATCGAGACCACCGACCGCGCCGCCGTCGGCGAGCTCATCACCATGCCGCAATACGTCGACGTGATCGTGCCGCGCGGCGGCAAGGGGCTGATCGAACGGCTGATGAAGGAATCCAAGGTGCCGATGATCAAGCACCTGGACGGCATCTGCCATGTGTACATTGATGACAAGGCCGATATCGAGAAGGCTATCCGCGTCGCCTACAACGCCAAATGCCAGCGCTACAGCCCATGCAATACCATGGAAACCCTGCTCGTCGCGCGTGGCATTGCGCAACAGGTTCTGCCCAGACTCGCCGAACTGTACGGCGCAAAGGAAGTCGAGCTGCGCGGCGACGATGACGCGCGCAAGATTCTTGCTGGTTATCCGCATCTCGTGGCTGCCACCGAGGAAGACTGGCGTACCGAATACCTCGCGGCGATCCTTGCGGTGCGCATCGTGGACGATGTGGACCAGGCGATCGATCACATCAACACCTATTCATCACAGCATACCGATTCCATCATCACCGAGGATTACACCCGCGCCATGCGTTTCCTGCGTGAAGTCGATTCAGCATCGGTGATGGTGAATGCTTCTACCCGCTTTGCTGACGGGTTCGAATATGGCTTGGGCGCTGAGATCGGCATTTCGAACGACAAGCTGCATGCCCGAGGTCCGGTCGGACTGGAAGGACTGACATCGTTGAAATACGTTGTGTTCGGGCATGGGGAAGTGCGTGAGTAGAGCCCATGCGGACGGAGTGCTGCCTTGCAAGGCAGCACCGTTTCGCAGGCGCGGGGCATGCCCCGCGAAACCCCTGCTTCACCATGGGGAAGTGCGTGAGTAGAGCCCATGCGGACGGAGTGCTGCCTTGCAAGGCAACACCGTTGCGTGGGCGCGGAGCGTCCTCCTTGAACACTCCGCCCCGCCAATGCGAAATACCTGAATGAATCAAACAACAAGAAGGGAAAACCATGCTCTGGGTTAAATCGCTGCACATCGTCTTCATTACTTCCTGGTTTGCCGGCCTGTTCTACCTGCCGCGCATCTTCGTCAATCTTGCACAGGAGACCGATCCGACATCAACCACGCGCCTTCTTATGATGGCGCGCAGGCTGTATCGCTTTACGGGGATCCTGTCCCTGCCGGCGGTGGCGTTAGGCCTCTGGCTCTGGCTGGGTTACGGCATCGGCAAGGGACCCGGCAACGGCTGGCTGCATGCAAAGCTGGCGCTCGTGGTCCTCGTGATCGGCTATCACCATGCCTGTGGCAGTCTGTTGAAAAAATTTGAGAACGGTCGCAATGTTCGCAGCCACACATGGTATCGCTGGTTCAATGAAGTGCCGGTGCTGCTCTTGCTCGCCATCGTGATCCTGGTGGTGGTCAAGCCATTCTGAAACGTTTTCCGGAGTCCATGATGGCCAAAGTGTGTCAGTATTTTTTTGCTCCGCAATCGCCTTACGCGTATCTCGGCCATGAACGCTTCGTCCGCCTCGCGAAGCAGTATGGCGTGCAGGTCGAAATCAAGCCCTGCGATCTCGGCAAGATATTCGGCGTTTCCGGCGGACTGCCGCTTGCCAAGCGGCCGCCGCAACGGCAGGCTTACCGTTTGATCGAGTTGAAGCGCTGGAGCGAATTCCTGCAATTGCCGCTGAACCTGCAACCAAAGTTCTTCCCTGTCCCGGGCGATCCGGCGGCCAAGCTGATCATCGCGGCGCGCCTGGCGCACGGCACGGATGCGGCGCTGGCGGTTACCGGCGCGATCATGCGCGCGGTGTGGGCGGAGGAGCGAAATGTCGGCGATGCCGACACGCTGGCGGCCATTGCAACGGAATGCGGGCATGACGGGAAAGCGCTGGTGAAATCGTCGGAGACGGCGAGCGTGCAGGCGGAGTATGAGCGGCATACCGATGAGGCGATTGCGGCGAATGTGTTTGGCGCCCCCTGGTATGTGGTGGAGGGGGAAGGGTTTTGGGGGCAGGATCGGTTGGATTTCGTGGAGAGGGCGTTTGCTAGATAGGTGGTATTTGGCGGGTGGTGTGTTTCTTCGGTGATGCAACGCTTCCCTCTCTCCGAAGTGGTTAGCCGGGGCCGGTCCCGGCTAACCACTTCAGAGAACAACCAGAGTTGTATCACCGAAGAAAAACAGAAACAAAAATTTGTAGCTAATCACGCAACATAACCGACAGAACAGCTGTCAACCTACAACGGATAAAAGGTACCCCACCATGTCGCACTCCTACTTCTGCCCCTGCCCCCGCGGCCTCGAAGCCGCCCTCGCCGAGGAACTCGGCGAAATCGCCCAGCAAAGCAAAACACTCAAAGTCCACAACCAGGTCCCAGGCGGCGTACATTGCTCCGGAGAACTGACCGACGCTTACCTGATCAACCTGCATTCCCGTATCGCTTCCCGCGTGCTGCTGCGCATCGCCCACGCAAGCTATACGAACGAGAACGATATCTACGACCTGACTCTCGCCCAGGAATGGGAGGACTGGTTCAGCGTCCATCACACCATCCGCGTCGATGTGACGGCAGTGAAATCGCCATTGAAAAGCCTGGAGTTCACCACGCTGAAGATCAAGGATGCGATCTGCGACCGCTTCCGCGATCAGTTTTCCGAACGGCCGTCGGTCGATACCAAGACGCCGGACATGCGCATCGTCGGCTTTCTCGACGCGCGCAATTTCACCCTGTACCTTGACACCTCCGGTGAGGCACTGTTCAAGCGCGGCTGGCGGCTGGAGACCGGCGATGCACCGCTGCGCGAAAACCTCGCGGCCGGACTGCTGCGGGTGTCCGGGTGGAAGCCGGGCATGGTGCTGTTCGATCCGATGTGCGGCTCCGGGACCATCCTCGCCGAAGCGGCGCAGATTGTGGCCGGCATTCCGCCCGGCGCGCGGCGCGCGTTTGCATTTGAAAAATTCCATGACTTCAACCAGGCGCAATGGCTGGCGATCAAGGGTGATTTCAAACCAAATCCGCTGCCGACCGTGCCGACGATTTTCGGCAGCGATATTTCCGGCGACATGATCGTCATGACGCGCAACAACCTGAACAAGGCCGGCATTCAGTTCGAAGTGCCGCTCAAGCAGATCGAAGCGCAGGAAGTGAAGCCCCCTTCCGACACGACCGGCATCATCCTGACCAATCCGCCGTATGGCGAGCGCATCGGCGTGCGCGGCGACAGTACGATCGAAACGGATGAGCAGGCCAATGCCTTTTTCGCCGCATTCAGCACGACGCTGAAACAGCGCTTCGCCGGCTGGAAGGTATTCCTCTTCTCTGCCGACCTCGGTTTGCCGAAGATGCTGCGGCTGAAGGAGTCGCGCAAGACGCCCTTCTTCAACGGCGCGCTGGAATGCCGTCTGTTTCGCTTCGACATGGTGGCCGGCTTCAACCGGCGCGAGGAAGCAAAGCCCAAATCTTAAGCTTCCAGCCGGGAGGTAAATCATTCCGCCATGCTGGCGATTGCGCTATCCTTGCTTTTTTCGCCATTCCAGGAGCGCCGTTATGCTGCAAGCCGTCAAAGGTCTTCCCAAACTCGATGATCCCGCGCTGCTGCGCAGCCAAGCCTATGTGAATGGCGCCTGGGCGGGCGCCGCGCAACAGTTCGATGTCACCAATCCCGCCGACGGCGTAACCATCGGCACTGTGCCAAACATGGGCGCGGCCGAAGCGCAGGCCGCGATCGATGCAGCCCAGGCAGCCTTTCCCGCATGGTCTGCAAAAACCGGCAAGGAGCGCGCCGCCGTGCTGCGCAAATGGTTCGATCTGATGATTGCCCATGCGGACGACCTGGCCGCCATCATGACCGCCGAACAGGGCAAGCCGCTGGCGGAAGCCAAGGGCGAAGTCATGTACGGCGCCAGTTTCATCGAATGGTTTGCCGAGGAAGCCAAGCGGGTTTCGGGCGATGTGATGAGTTCGACCTGGAGCGACAAGCGGATGATGGTGCTTCGGCAGCCGATTGGCGTGTGCGCAGCGATCACGCCCTGGAACTTCCCGATCGCGATGATTACCCGCAAGGTCGGACCGGCGGTCGCCGCCGGCTGCACCATCGTGATCAAGCCGGCGGAGCAGACGCCGCTGTCGGCGTTGGCAGTGGCGGAACTGGCGCACCGCGCAGGTGTGCCCGCAGGAGTGATCAATATCGTGACCGCCGACTCCGGGCGGTCGATCGAGATCGGCAAGCTACTATGCGCCAGCCCGGTCGTGCGGCACCTGTCCTTTACCGGCTCGACCCCGGTCGGACGCATCCTGATGCAGCAATCCGCGCCGACCGTCAAGAAACTGGCGCTCGAACTCGGCGGCCATGCGCCGTTCATCGTGTTCGAGGACGCGGACATCGATGCCGCCGTGGAAGGCGCGCTGGTGTCGAAATACCGCAATGCCGGCCAGACCTGCGTGTGCACGAACCGCTTCTATGTCCATGAATCGATCCATGATGCGTTCGTCGAAAAACTGGCTGCCGGCGCCGGCAAGATGAAGGTCGGCAACGGCTTTGAACAGGGCATCGTGCAGGGACCGCTGATCGACGACCAAGCGGTGGCCAAGGTGCAGGAGCATGTCGCGGATGCGGTGGCCAAGGGCGCGAAGGTGCTGGCCGGCGGCAAGCCGCATGCGCTGGGCGGCCATTTCTATGAGCCCACGGTTCTTTCAGGCGTCACCGGCGACATGCTGGTAATGCGCGAGGAGACGTTCGGGCCGGTGGCCGCCGTGGCGACCTTCAAGACCGAAGAGGAAGTCATCGCCGCCGCCAACGATACCGAATTCGGCCTGGCCAGCTACTTTTATTCGCGCGACATCAGCCGCGTGTGGCGGGTGGCGGAGAAGCTGGAATATGGCATGGTTGGCATCAATACCGGCATAATTTCCAACGAAGTCGCGCCGTTTGGCGGCGTAAAGCAGTCCGGCCTGGGGCGCGAAGGCTCGAAATACGGCATCGATGAATACCTCGAAATGAAGTACCTGTGCATGGGCGGCATCTGATCGTCAACATTGACAGGTATCGTAAACGTGAAGCCTCGTGCTAGGCTTCGCGTTTTGCACTCCGGCAAGCAGAATCATGTGCGCTCGACAGGCCGCCATCAACCAAGCCGTTGCTGGCAACACCATTCATATTTTCAACGGCTTCCTGAATCCGTACGGCGGCAGCGAACTGGAAGCGCTGTCGCTGTTCAAGCTGCTGCGTGACAAGGCGCAGGTCCAACTGTGGGCGACGTCGTCGCGTGTATCTCCGCAATTGCTGAAGGCATTTCCGATCCGGCGTGTGGTGCCCCATAAGGGGCTCCTTCCTGACGGCGGCAACTATGTATTCGTGGGTGCACACTGGCGCAACAAGTTCTGGCCCTATCTCGCTCGAAAACCCCGCCGCCTGATTTATGTGTACAACACCTTTCATCCGAAGGTGGTGGCGCTGACCTCCCGCATGCCGCGGCTGTTGCGCTGGCCGCGTACCGAATACGTGGTGATCTCGGAATTCCAAAAGACGCTGGTCGGCGTAAACGGCGAAGTGCATCCGTCGCCGATCGATATTGCCCAATTCATCCCTGCGGCACCCGCGCCCCGCGCCGCGGACTCTCCCGTCATTATCGGCCGCATGAGCAGGGACACCCCCGACAAGCACCATTCCGACGACTTCCCACTCTATGAGGCGCTTGCGCAACGCGGGTGCGAGGTAAGGCTGCAAGGGGCAAGCTGCATCGCCGACCGGCTTCCGCAAAGCGAGCGCATGCACGTCTATCCGGAGGGGCATTTTCCTGCGGCGCAATTCCTGCAGGGACTGGATATTTTCTATTACCGCACCGGAGCCCATGTCGAAACCTTCGGCCGTGTCGTGTTCGAGGCGATGGCCTGCGGACTGCCGGTCGTCTGTCATTCGCATGGCGGGTATGCCGATACGATCCGTCACGGGGAAAACGGCTTTCTATTCGATACGCCCGAACAGGCCGGTGAGATTCTGAATCAATTGATTTCCGCCCCCGAATTGCGCGCGCAGGTGGGAAAAGCGGCGCGCGAAACAGTGGAAAGCCTGTATTCACCGGCCTCGCAATATGACAGGCTGGCGTTTTATCTGAAGTAACGCTGTTTCGCCGTGATACGATTGCAGTACCTATTGTTAATTTTTTTTACACCATGAATGAAGCTATAGCTCCTGAATCCCCGCCCGTTCAACGTGACAAGCGCGATACGTTCCACCACGGCGACTTACGCCGTGCACTGCTGGAAAGCGCCTGGGAACTGGTAGAAGAGCGCGGTGCGGCAATGACCAGCCTGCGCGAAGTTGCGCGCCGCAACGGCGTCGCCGCGTCCTCCGCCCTGCATCATTTCGGTGACAAGGCAACCCTGCTGGCAGCGGTGGCGGAGGAAGGCTTCCGCCTGCTGACCAAGACGATGATCGACGCCACTGCGGACGTCGCTGACAAGAAGGAACATCTGCGCCGTTTCTTCCGCAGCTATGTGCAGTTCGCCATGACCCACCCGGCGATTTTCAACCTGATGCACAGTTCGCTGATCGCCCCCTACAGCAATTACCCCCGGCTTCTCGACATCTCGGTCAATACCTTTCGCACGACGAAGGAAGTGATGCGCGCTTACCTCGAACCATTCGGTACGCCCACCAGGCTGGGACGTGACGCTTGGGCATTCTGGTCCGCGGCCCATGGCATGGCATCGCTGCTGATCAGCTTCCCGCCCGGCGAACGGCCGACCCGTGTGGAGGAAAGCGAACTGGTGTCCGGCTTGCTGGAGACCGTGCTGCTCGGATTGGCCGAGCAGTGCAGGCAGGATCCGGTCAACCAACCCGCATAGCCGTGCCAAGCATTTCCTTCAGCGCGCGCTGTTGATCTGGCTGTTTCCCTGATCATAGGCACGCGCCGTATCGATTTCCTCTTCCGTGTAGTGCTGCCGCAATAGCGATTCGATGCTCTGCTGCTTTTGCCGCTCGCTCGTTGCCGTTGCGAGTACGGTGGACTTTTGCTCGGAAAACGCACGGTAGCGGCGCTCCCAGTCGTTTTTCTGGCTCTCCATTTCACCGACTGTTCGCGCCCCCTCCTCGCCCAAAGTCTCCTGTCGCAGTCGTTGCACCTCGGCTTCCGTGCCGCCGCTCCGGCGCAGCAGCGCGACCTTGTCTTCGACGGCTTCGCTTTCCGTTGGATCGGCACCGTGGTGAGCAATGTTCGGCGGTGCCGCCTTCCGCAATGCCGCGATACGTGCGGATTTCTCGGGTGCGGTCGCAGCCGGATCGGCTTCAACCCTGGCAATCTCAAGATCAAATCTCGCCTGTGCCTCCTGGACGGAGAACAATGCGTCGGCCGCTTCCGTGCCAAGATGCTGGCGGCGCAACGCGATCACTTGCTCCAGCATCTGTGCGGGCTTCATCGTTGCCGCCATCGGATTTCCGCCCGGCTCCGGCTGGGCGGCATTGAATTCCTCTTCTGCCTTGCGGTAGGCAATATAACCATGCAGCACCCGCAATGCCTTGGCTTGCGCCGCTGCGGGCAGTCCTGCCTGGGCGGTTTCCTCGATCCGTTGCAAATCGGTCCGGCCGGGATTCGGCGGCAAGCCGCCGAGCAGGATGTCGAGTCGTGGAAGCGTTTGGGCGTCCAGGATCAGTTCCCCCTTGCCGTCGACCTCGAACAACGCGGGTTGCGCCTGGACCGCAGGCGCAACCGCGGTCGGAGTACGCGAGGCGGCCGGGCGCGCAAAGATACTGCCGAGGTTATCCACCCCAGGTACATGCGCCGCCCTATCCCGTTCTGCCGGTTGCCGGGGAGCGGCGGACGGATACATCAGGTAGGCGAGCGCGCTGATGATGGCCACGGCCGCACATTTGGAAATCCAGGTCGTCATTGCAACCTCCTGTCCATTGGTCTATCCGGCTATTGCGAAAGTTTCAGTTCCAATTTGGCTTCGCGCTTGAGCTGGGCAATGCGCGCCTCCACCCGCTCCCGCAGGATGTCCGCCCGCAAGGTGTTTTGCATCGCCTCCAGCGGCGGCTTGGGCATGTCGCGTGTCGCATGCACGCGAATCACATGCCAGCCGTATTCCGTCCGCACCGGCTCCTTGCTGGTCGCAGGCATGCCATGCGCGCCAAGCTTTACCATCGCGGCGGCAAAGTTTTCCGTCATCTGGTTTGTCATCAGCCAACCGAGGCTGCCGTCTTTACTGGCATTGGTATCGATACTATGCCGCCGCGACATGCTTGCGAATTCATTGCCTCGATCAAGTTGCGCGATGACCGACCGGGCTGCGGCTTCGGTTTTCAGCAGGATATGACTCACCTGATATTGCCGCTCCGGTTTTTGCGCGGCATAGCGCGCAGCAATATCCGACTGCTGAACCTTCGTCTCCGCGATGATGTCGCGTACCAGTTGCTGGCCGAGCAGCGTCTTGTATTGCAGTTCGGCTTCCGCGGCGACCTCCTTGCGCAAATGAATGCCGCGCTCCCGTGCCTTCTGGGCCAGCACTTCCATCGTGACAAGATCTTCCAGCAGCTTGATGCGGTCGATATTCTGCTCGGCTGCCTTGCGATCCGCCTTCTCCTGCGGCGTGATCTCGTCATAGGGGTTCGCCACGCCAATGCTGACGTTCACCATCTGGTCGAAGACCGCCCGGGTGATCGGCTGTCCGTTAACTGTTGCGATGACAGGTCCGCCAGGTGCATCCGCCGCCTGTGCCGCAGGGCTCAAGACGGCGGCTGTCAGCAGCAATGCGGCTGCAATAGGGCCCCTATGGCGCTTCAACGATGTGGTATCCAGATTCATGTGTGCTTTCCGCTTCTTGCCGGCCTGCTCCGGCGGTCACCCTCGAAAGGCGGTGAAGGCTACCCTCCCCCGCCTTCCGTCCGTACTACTCCATCTTTGCGCTGGCGAGTATCAGCGCAGTTGCTGGCGCAGTTGGCTGTAAACGCTGGCGTCGCTCAACAGCCCGGTATGGCTGACGCTGGCGGTCTGTACGCTGGTGCCGCACTGCGCATTGGTTGCAGGGCTGATGACGCCGTCGCTGCTCGACCACAGCGAACGGTCGCATCCCTGCCCCGCGAGGTCATTCAGAAAGCTCGAACCCGGGCGCATCTCGAAGCAGGCCGCGCTGAAGCAGGCATAAGCGGAGGTGGTTCCACGGTGCGGTGTGCCCAGCGTGACGAAGCGGCGCATCGCGGAAGTGCCGCCGAGTTTCACCCGGTACCAGCGGGATACCAATCCGCCGTTCGAGTGGGCAACGATGCTGACTGGCTGGGAGGCGTTCTGGGAGCGCACCGAGTTGACGAAATTGCGCAGCTGTTCGGCGCTCGACTTATTGCTGTAGTAGAGCGAGTTGTATCCGAATCGGTATAGTTTTGCCGATGGATAGCCGTCGGAGGTGAACCGCGACACCATGGTGTTGAAGTTGGATGTGCTTCCTGAATAACCGTGTACAAACACCAGCGGCTCCGTTTGTGCCATGGCGCTGCCTGCCATCATGCTGCCCAACAGCGCAGCCCCTGCCAATACCGACAACATTGTTTTGCTTTTTTGCTTCCGTTGCATCTGTGTCTCCTCGAATGATTGGAATCGCGGCTTTCACCGCGATATGGCGAAATACAACCTAACATCGTTCAAATGAACCCGGCTTAAGATGCAGGCGCGAGTTCTGCACTGCAGTACTGCCTATAATCCGCTACTTAGCCAATTCTTTGTCACAACCAAAGTTGCCGGCCTGTCACAACGAATGGCTCCGTGGCGAAATCCGAAAATGCAAATGATCTTGTTGATGCTGGAAACTCAATGCGAATGCATTGTTTCTTCAAAGAAATTTTGTCGTGCGATGACGGGTGTGCGGGAGAAGCGAGGCAGATACGTGATGCTGAAGGGTGGGCATGTTTGTCTCCTGCTTTTATGCCGACGTTGGTGCCGGCGTGATTTATGTGCGTGAATCTAACATCGTTTTAATATGCAATCAACTCGCGGTGCAGCATTACGTTCTGCATTGCAGAATTTATGCTTGATGCACCTCAAGCTCGGAGGTGGGAGATCACCGATGCATATCCGCGCACATAGGCGTTTTCAGAACGCCGGCAGCTGGTCGTGGTCTTATTGTCAATATCATTCATCATCGATCAATGAACCCGACTATCGACCAGGCGGTAAAGGAAAAACGCGTGCTTGAATTGCGCTATCACGGCTATTCACGCATCGTGGAGCCGCACATTTACGGCAAGGACAAAAACGGCGAGGAAGTGGTTCGTTGCTACCAGTTGGCAGGCGGTAGCGAGAGCGGCGAACGCGCGGGGTGGAAACTGCTGAAGATGAAAGACGTCGTGCTGGTGCATCTGGCGGAGACGCATTTCTTGCCGAGACCGGAATACCGGACAGAGGACGCGGTAGTGCGTCAGGTGTTCTCCCGTCTCTGACGCGCAACAGCGGTGTTATGCCGCGTCGCCAAACGAGGCTCGTCGAAGCCCGGGCCTTTCGCCCGCTGCCGTTGTATGAGCCAGTCCGATGCCCACCATGCATTGTCTTCGTCCGTATAGCCGTAAACGCGCGACACGCAGAGCAGTGCGAGGCCGCAGGCGAACACCGCCAGCAGATCAAGCAGTACCAGGATGAGTCGGTTATCGAAACCGTACAGCCCGCGAGACAGCAGCGGCCACGATTGAACGATATCCCATGGCTCGCCACGGGCACCATCAATCATCAGCAGAATCAGCACGGCGACGCCATAAGTAATGAGGAGATGCCCTGCGGCAGTCAGGGCCCAATAGAGCTTTTCATAGCGATCAGCGGCGAAACGGAATCGTCTGACGGCCGTTGGGATTGCGCTGGCGATGAACAGGCAGCCAAGCGGTACCAGGATCAGCGACACCAACATGCATGTCACGGCAAAAACACGTTCATGCGGCGCATTCGCGCTGTCTTCCCGCCGGGACTTGTTGTCCATTCCGTCTCCCTGTAAAGAGGATGCCTGCTGGCCGGGCAGCCCTGTCGCATTGCTGTCAGCTGCCGGGGCGCCTACCCATCTCTTCGTTCAACCTGCACCATCAATGCGATGGCATGGCCCGTTAGTTGCGTGCTGCGGATACCTTATCGATCACATAAATCGAACAATGTCATGCCTGAGACTTATCTTCTTCAGGCACCGGATCGTTCACGCCTCAGGAGCGAATGATATCCGAAATCAGGATGCTTTTATCTTTTGTAAGCTATTTTTATCTTTTTAAGTTGACTTACTGCAACACGACGTAACGCAGAATGCGCGCATGCCTACCAACGAAGAAAAAGCGGCATTCTCCAAACGCCTGGAGCTTGCACTTCGCCGGAGCCCCGAACCGGTTCGGGGCGCGACCGAGCTTGCCCTTCGCTTCAACTTGAAATACCAAGGCAACGCAATCTCCGCCCAGACCGCCCACAAATGGCTAACCGGAAGGGCGATTCCCACCACCGACAAACTGGCGACCCTGGCTGCATGGCTCAATGTCAGCGAGCACTGGCTGCATTACGGTCCCCCGCCCAACCCGCCGCAGGTTGCCGAACAGCGTGGCCGCTATGGCGTGACTTTGCAGGGGAAAGCCGCCAGCGATGCCAAACATGCCGCCAAGCCCGCACCCGAAACGCTGGAGCTAGCCCTGAAAATCCAGATGCTTCCTCCTGAAAGCCGGTATCTGGTGGAAGAACTCGTCAAACAATTGCAGCCGAAGATATAGCGCGGGTTACTGCACGTCTCGCCTCCTGCTCGCTTCAAACCTTGACTTCGTCCGCCAGCCTGCGCGCCAGCCGCAAGGCTTCCACCAGCTCGGCAAAAGCGGCGGTCTTCACGTCTTCGCCCGGTACTCTTAATACATACGATGGATGCCAGGTCGGTACGATCCATTTGCCGTCATGGGCGATCGGCTGACCGATCCTGCCTGTCAGCGTTGCCTTGCGATCCTTGAGCACCGCCTTCAGAGCTGTACTGCCGAGCGCCACCACGACCGCCGGACCGACCTCGGCCAATTCATGATCAAGCCAGTAGCTGCAGGCATCGACTTCCAGCTGGGCCGGCGTCTTGTGCAGCCGCCGCTTGCCGCGCGGCTCCCATTTGAAATGTTTGACGGCGTTGGTGAGATAGGTGGACTGCCGATCGAGTCCTGCCTGCGTGAATGCACTGTCGAGCAATTTGCCTGCCGGACCGACAAAGGGAACACCGGCAATATCCTCCTGGTCGCCCGGCTGTTCACCCACCAGCACGATGCGTACATCAGCGGGACCGCTGCCGGCGATCGCCTGCGTCGCGTTGCGCCACAATTCGCAGCGGCGGCACTGGTCCAGCGATGTCGGCTGTTGCCGCTCCGGCTGCGCGCGAACGGCATCGATGCGCACTGCTTTACCGCCCCGTCCGCCTACCGCCGCCGCCTGTGCGACACGCTGCGCGCCCGCGCTGGCCTGGCTGATCAGCCCCGGAATCAATTTACCTTCCGGCAGGTTTTTCCAGTAACGCACCGGCATGTGCATTTCCATCGCGCCGGTATTGAGCCGCGCCGGATTGAACGTGCTTCGGTAATACGCAAGCCATAGCGCTTCGCCGTCGTCGGCGACATCCATGTCGGCGTCGAGCGGCCCGGACATCGCCGGCGGGCCACTGCGCAGGGTGTTGCCGTCCCACATTGCCGTGCCTTGCGGCGTGGCGATCAGCCAGCTTGCCTTGCCCATGCGGCGGGCAAAATGGCGCGCCACCGGTTCCAGCACATCGTGCTGCGGCTCGAACCAGCCGACGAAGCGCGGCGCACCGCGGTCCGCCGGCCGTTCACGAAAACGCAGAAAGGCGTTCATCTTGTGGATCTCCCGCTGCACCGTCTTCACCATGGCGTGCAGGCGTGCGCCGTCCTCGTCAGCGGGCGACACAACGACATGGTCGCCGGCATGCCAGCGCCACAACACCTTGTACAGGAACGCCCAGCGATCCGCTGCGCGGTAGCAAGCGGCCGTTTCCAGCATCGCCAGCAAGCGGCGCGGTACCGGTGCGCCACCTGCTTCTGTTGACGTATGCTTTTCGGCTGCGGCCGGATCGCCATCGGCATCCGCCGCGCCGAACAAATCGTCGACAGGCTGGCCGCCCCACCGGACATCGTGCGGTGCGATGCCCTGCGCGAGCATGCCGCGTGCGGCGCTGCGCCACTCGTCGAACGATGCCGGATGCGCCGTCTTCATGCCGCTTCCTCCAGTGCGGGGAACAGGCTGAGCTGGGAAGGCGACTCCGTCATCGCACGGCGCAGCACGTCGGAACTGGCGTCATCCTGGCGCGGCCGGTAATCGGCAGTCACGACAAACGGCTTCAGCTTGTCCATGCTGCATCGAAGCCGTGCCAGATCCGCATAGCGTATCTTCCGCATGCGCCTCAGGCTGACCAGGCGTTCGGAATTGCGCAAGCCGATACCCGGAACCCGGGCAATCAGGGTGGCGTCGGCGACATTGAGGTCGAGCGGAAAATGCTGGCGATGCGACAGCGCCCATGCCAGCTTCGGATCGATATCGAGCGCGAGATTGCCGGCATCCGGCAACAATTCGCTCGCCTGGAAGCCGTAACCGCGCACCAGGAAATCAGCCTGATAAAGGCGATGTTCGCGCATCATCGGCGGCGGCTTTTGCGGCAATCCGTCGGGACTTTCGGGAATGGGGCTGAATGCGGAGTAATACACCCGCTTCAGTTTGTACGAGTGATAGAGCGTCTCGGCGGTGGACAGGATGGTCTTGTCATCGGTCTTGTCGGCACCGACGATCATCTGCGTGCTTTGCCCGGCAGGCGCAAAAACCGGTGCTTTCGGCTCAGCTTCCTTTTCGTCGAGCTTGCGGCGGATGGAGCCCATCGCCATCTTGATGGTATGCACCTTCTTCTCCGGCGCGAGCCGGGCAATGCTTTCCTCGGTAGGCAGCTCGATATTCACGCTGAGGCGATCGGCATAACGCCCGGCTTCGGCGATCAGCAGAGGGTCGGCGTCGGGAATCGTCTTCAGGTGAATGTAGCCGCGGAAGCGGTGCTCTTCCCGCAGGCGGCGGGCGATCAGCACGAGTTGCTCCATCGTGTAATCGGCGGACTGGATGATGCCGGAACTGAGGAACAGGCCGTCGATGTAATTGCGCAGGTAAAAATCGGTGGTGAGCTTGACGACCTCATCGACCGAAAAACGGGCGCGCGGCACATTGCTGCTGCGCCGGTTCACGCAATACTGGCAATCGTAAATGCAGAGGTTGGTCAGCAGGATTTTCAACAGGGAGATACAGCGTCCGTCGGGCGTGTAGCTATGGCAGATGCCGACGCCCGTGGTCGCGCCGAGACCGTCTTTTCCCTGTGACGAACGCTTGGGAGCGCCGCTGCTGGCACAGGAGGCATCGTACTTGGCGGCATCCGCCAATATTTCCAGTTTGTCAGTCAATTCCATTGATCGGGCGCTTTGCTTTTCGGTTTCCGGGTGACTGTATATATATCCAGTATTTTAAACGAAAAGCCCCTCGGCCACGACTTGTAATTCAGCTTCCGGCTCATTCATCGGGCACCGTTATTGCTGTCTGTTCCGAACCGTCCGCATGCATCCGTCGGATGCCCGAATTTCGTGTAAAGCGTGCCTTCCGGCGCGTTCTTTTTACCGATTGTACGGAAATCGAATGGCGGAACAGCGGCCCATAACCCAAGGAGATTGCAATGCAACAGATCGCAGAAATCATGACCCGCGATGTCACCAGTATTTCGCCACAGGAAAGCGTGCGCCGCGCCGCGCAGATGATGGATGAATTAAACGTGGGCGCCATTCCCGTATGTGACGGCGACAAACTGATCGGCATGGTGACTGACCGCGACATCACCATTCGTGCCGTGGCATCGGGCGCCTCGCCGGATGACACGCCGGTGCAGCAGGTAATGACGAGCGAAGTCAGCTGGTGCTTCGATGATCAGCAGGTCGATGAAGTAATGGAACAGATGCGCGATGCGCAGATCCGCCGCATCCCGGTAATGGATCACAACACCCATGCGATGATTGGCATCGTGTCGCTTGGCGACATTGCAACCAAGCACTCCGCCGAAGTCGGCAGAACATTGGAAGAGATCTCTTCGCCGTCACAACCGGAACGACCGCAACTCAATTCATGATGCTCAAGGTTCTCTAAAAGGATGTGCAGCACGCCGGAGAAGGCTCTCCGGCACCTAACCTCAGACGTGAAGGAAATAATGCAATAAAAGAAATGTTTGTTGCAGGCGCACCACTCGCTACGGAATTTTGTCAATGGGAAATGTAGGACAGATTGTTACAATCGGAAACCAAATTCCCAAGATCAATAAACCATGCCCTTCCCGCCGTCGCGCGCAACCCGCCAAATTACCTTGTTGTTGCTAGGTGCGTGCGCTTTGCCGGGACATGCCGCGGGGCTCGGATCAATTCAGGTCAATTCCAGTCTCGGACAGCCATTGCGGGCCACGATCCCGCTGGTGGGGACCGATACGCTGGAACATGGTTCGCATTGCATCAAGGCGAAAGTCGGGTCCCTGGACGGCATGCTCGTCCTGACGCCGCAAATCGCCCTCACCCGCTCGGCGCAGTCGGCGTCGATCAAATTATCCACCAGGCAATCCGTCAACGAACCGGCATTGAATGTATTCGTCGACATGGGTTGCGATACGCCCATACGGCGCGAATACCAGATTCTTCTCGATCTGCCGATGGAGTCGCCGGTATTGCCGCCGGCAGCGCAAACCGCCCAGGCCAACGTGCCTGCGGCCATGCCTGCACCACCCCGGCGCGCGGACCGGGTCCGACCCGCCCCCCAGGATGAGGTGAATCCGCCGCAGAAGGCGGCGAAACAGCCGCGCTTGCAGAAAGACCCGGTGAATATCACCGCGATGCCAGCCGCCGCCCTGCGCACCGAGGAGCAGCTTGCGCCAGCGGTCAATGCGGAAAAAACGCGGGTGAAGGAAAAACCTGCCCCTCAGGCTGCAGACAAGAAACCGGTGCGCAGCGTATTGCGCATGTCCGCACCCGATATTGCCCTGCCTGATCCGGGCGAAACCCTCACGCTCAAGCTGAAGTTCGCTGACACGCTCAGCATGGCCCTTGAGGAAACCGACCCGCAGAAACGCGCCCGTCTGTATGCGGAACAGGAACGCCTCGGCGCGCTGCTGCGCAACGAAGATCTCGTCGAGACCACGCGTGAACAACTGAAAAAAGTGCAGGCAGAACTCGGCGCCCTGCGTTCCGAGACGGAACTTCTTCGGCAACAGAACCGGCTTGGACAGGAGGCGATGGAATCGGCACGCGCCGAGTCGATGCTCTGGCTGCAGTTGCTCGTCGGCGCCCTGGTCGTATTCGCCGCCGCCCTGGCCCTGCTGATCTGGCAGATGCGCAGGATGAAGCAAGCGTCGTCCTCGTGGAAACAGGTGGCCAACGACTTCGGCGATGCGGATGACCCCGACACGCTGGCCGGCACGACGGAATTCGACGTTTCCGAATTCAACACCACCGAACTGGATGCGGATTTCAATACCACCCAATTCGACCCGAGCGCCTTTGATATCGACGATCCCGATGCAACGGTGCGGGGACGGCCATTGCCCCCGGCAACTGCACCGGCAACGCCAACCCAGGCTGCGAAAGCCGGAGAGCGCGGTGCAACCGGAATGCCGCAGGTACAGCAAGCGCAGGCTGCCCGCAAACCTGCGGAAAAGGCGGCGTCTTCCGACGAGCCGGTCTACTCCACCACCAGCATGACACCCTATGTGTTCCTGCATCGTGCGGAAAAAGCCAAGCCTGCGCCGGAAGCGGCGCTGAAAGCGGAAGAGATTTCCGATGTGATGGAACTGGCGGAAGCCTGGATGGCGCTGCAGGACCCGGTGAAAGTGAAGGAATTGCTGGAGCCGTTCAGCGAGGTGGAACGGCCGGATTCGCCACTGCCCTGGCTTTGCCTGCTGGATGTATATCGCGCGATGGGCGACCGCGGAAAATACGAAGCGATCCTGCAACGGATCGCCAAGCTGTTCAACGTCAATCTTTCTCCCTGGGACGTGGACGCGCATGCCGAGCCGCCGAAGACGCTGCCGGATTATCCGCATGTCGTGCAGAAGATTCTCGATTTGTGGCCCACCGACGACCTGCTTCCCTACCTCCAGGGCCTGATCGAAGACGACCGCGATGGCACCCGCAAGGGATTCGACCTGCCGGTCTATCGCGATATCCTGCGCCTGACCTCGCTGGCCAGCGATCCGAACCGCCCCAAGCAGCGCGAACAGATCATGCACGACAGCGCATACGCGATCCTGTTCGCCGCGCCGTCGGTGAAGCCCGAGCCTGCACCTGAACAGGAAAGCGACGATGACGCGACGCAGCCTGTCGACACGATCGCTCGTGCACCAGCGCCTGAACCTTCATCCGCAAAACCGCAGATCCGCACCCGCCCGAAATTCATCACGCCATCTTACGAACGCGCGCTCACCAGAAAAGACACCACCGAAACGACGCCTGCACAAGCGTCGGAAAGCAAAGGAAAAAGCGCCGGGCCGGTGACGACCGCGGCGACTACCGGTGGCCTCGCCCTAGCAGACATCGAACTCGAGGCGCCGGTGTCCGTCGCGGATGAAAACCGGAAGGTGGCTCGCGCGGTCGATTCGACGCTTGCCGGCAAAGCAACCGCATTGAGCAAGCCGCTCGAGCTTGCCGCCGCGCCGGCGACGAGCGACGACATGTCTCCCATGTCCATCAAGCTGCATCTCGCCATCGCCTATCAGGATATCGGCGACAACGAAGGCGCTTGCCTGCTGCTGGAGGAAGTCATCAAGGACGGTACGCGGGAGCAGT
Source organism: Noviherbaspirillum sp. (assembly GCF_035944575.1). Taxonomy (GTDB): domain Bacteria; phylum Pseudomonadota; class Gammaproteobacteria; order Burkholderiales; family Burkholderiaceae_D; genus Noviherbaspirillum. The sequence goes on along the minus strand of NZ_DASZBA010000173.1, from coordinate 4,980 downwards.
CCGAGCAGGCGCAAAAAATGCTGGATCGACTGATCTGATTTGCATCTTTCCACGTCGCGGGCAACGCGACTCGACCGGCAGTGCTGAATCGGCAACTGTCAAACCGTCAAGCCTGTATCACTTCATCCATCTCCGCCCGTTTCGTCAAGGAAGTTGACGATTTAGCCTCTATCGCGGTCCGCCAGAAATTCAATCCCCATTCGGCTGAACCACGCCTTCAAACACTTGTCGTATCCATGCCCGTTAGCAATCTTGCGTGCTGCACATTTCAACTTGTTGCGGCAAGAACGAACTCAATAGGATAGGGATGCCCGACTTCTCGAAAATGTTTGAATTTTCTAAAAATATTCATGTACGCGCACTGCTCATGATCCTCACCGCAGTCGCCATTGCCGCCGCGGTTGGATGGAAACCAGCGGCGCTCAAGCAAGCCAACCCGGTTGTGCACTCACAGGACATTTCCAAAATCACCCGCCTGCCGGCCGACAAGGAACGCCTCGAATACCTGCTTCTCGCCGAGCCGCTGTCACAGTTCCCGCGATACGTCTTCAAGTACAAGGGCGCTGCTGAAATTCATGTGGTCAAAGTGCCAAGCACCTCGCACGCCAACCTCGAGCGTGAAGTGCTGTTGAAGAACGCGATTCCCTACGCGATTGCGCAGGACGAGTATCTGGATGCCAATAAGGCGGTGCTGCAGGATGCGGACAACCGCAATGGCCTGCTGCCGGAAGTCGGCGCCTTCCTCGGACGCAATGCGATCGGCATCGCCCTGCTGGTGCTGATGATCATCGGCATCAAGAAAGGCTTGCCCGGCATGAACTCCGGCGCATCACTGATCAAGCCGGCCAACCTCAAAGGCAGCATGGACGACCTGATCGGCATGGAAGACATCAAGCAGGAAGTCGCCCATCTGGAAGAAATGATCCGCAACCGCGACCTTTACAAATCGCACAACATCGACAAGCCCTTCAACGTCATGCTCACCGGTCCCGCCGGCACCGGCAAGACCAAGCTCGCCGGCTATCTTGCGAAGAAGCTCGATGTACCGCTGATCCAGGCGTCCGGTTCCGGACTCGAATCCGGCTTCGTCGGCGGCGGCTCGAAAGCGCTGCAGGCGATCTATAAGAAAGCATGCGCGCAAGGCAACTGCATCATCTTCCTCGACGAAGCACAAAGCCTGTTCATGCCGCGCGGCCGCAGCGACCGCAAGTACGACGACGACACCGCCAACACGTTGCTGAGCCTGCTGGACGGTGTCAAGAGCGAGGAAGGTTCCGGCGTGATCTGGGTGGTCGCATCCAACTTCGACGACGCCACCAGCCAGATGGATGAAGCGATGCTGCGCCGCTTTGCGGTGAAAATCAATTTCCGCCTGCCCAACAAATCCGAGCGCCGCAAACTGCTGCAGGTGTTCCTGTCGAAGAAAGATTCCGGCTGCGTGGCATGGGCAAACGTCAATCTCGACTACGTCGCCGATATCACCGCCAACCTCAGCCCCGCACTGCTGGAAACCGTGGTCGACCGCGCCAGCATGATCGCGATCCAGGAGAACCAGCCGATCACCACCGATGTGCTGTTCCGTGCCTTCGAACGCGCATCCATCGGCCTGACGGACCGCGCCACCACGGCGGAAAAGGACAAGCAGCGCGAGCGCGTAGCCTTGCATGAACTCGGCCACTTCTTCATGCAGATCGATCCCTATCTGCGCCAGGGATTGACACTGGCGGAAGTAAAGGAGAAATCGCACCTGCTGAAGATCAGCACCGAATCGGTCTCCAAGATCGGCGCGCTGGGATATGTGCTGTCCTCCGGTGAAGACGTGTCGCTGCAGACGCTGGAAGAAATGGAACAGGACATCATGCAGCTCTACGGCGGCGTCGCTGCGGAAGAACTGTTCTACGGCGCACGCGGCATCTCCGTCGGCAGCCAGAACGACATCCAGAAAGTCACCGCCAAGCTCGACCTGATGGTCAACCGCCTGTCGATGTATTCCCGCTCCAAGCTCGACTACACCCAGCTCAAGGGCGAAGGTTCGCGCGACGAAGCGCTCAAGCAGGTGGAAGGCAAGGCCGACGAGCTCTACACCCGCACGCTGGAAGCCATCAAGGGCTACAAGGACCTGATCAGCATGTTGAAAGGCACACTGCTTGAACGCTATGTGCTATCGAAGGATGAGGTGTTTGAACTGCTGGAAGGGATGATCGGCGTGGAGCAGAAGGCTGCTTAAAACTCCGGAACACTGCATCGAATAACGCGCGCCACGGCGCGCGTTATTCGTTTACAGCGTGGATGAATTGGAAAATCCCGTCTGATCTGTGAGCACTTATAAGACTGGAAATAACTTGAGATCGTGGAAAGACTCAGTTCGGCTAACCGATGCAGTTCACCAGTGTCATGCATTTGATATTGCTTTGCAAACTTCTGCATGGCAACATCCCACAGCTGCTGCTTTTCCCGGTTATTTAGTACTGTATGGATCGACAAGAAACCGCCGGAAGTCAAGTGTGGCAAGGCCTCTGGTCGGATGCTTGCGCCATGTCAGACGGACAAGTCGCAAGGTTAGACAGAAATTTTTTCACCCTAATTGAAGTTGAGATTTCAAGGAAATTGCATCAATGACGCTTAATGATCTTGCTCAAGGCGTAATTGCCGGCCTTGTTACCGGCATCTTAATATGGCTATTCAGAGCCGTTTGGTTAAAAATTTTAAGTCCATTTATTGAAGATCTTTTGTATCGGGGAGTCCGTATTGAAGGCCTATGGATCGCTGAACTAGTAGGGGCCGAATCAACCCATAAAGAAGAAATTGTTATCAAGCAATGGGGCAATCGGGTGGCTGGAACGTTAAAGTGTATTGAAGGCCAAGACCAAAACAGCTCTTATTCCTTTAGCGGAACTTTCAAAAATTTGATACTAACCGCAATGTATGAATCAACCGATAAATTCTCAACTGATAGAGGGACATTCACAGTTAGGCTCGAGGATAACGGGAGTTACTTTAAGGGACATACAGTTTATCTTGGCGCCACCGACGGTGAGTTGTCGGATGCAGCATATGTCTGGAACAAAAAAGCTTAATAAATGGTTCAAATCGTTCGCTTCGCTCTCTAGGACGGGCTAAAGCCCGCCCCTTAACCAAACGTTAAGCCGCTGATATCGCAATGCCGAAAGGGGAAGCAATGAATTACGTGGATCTCGTCGCTGTGCTGGCTGTTTTGCAGTTGGTGTTCTTTGCCATTCTGGTGGGTCGTGCACGCGGCCTGTATGGAGTCGAAGCGCCGGCGGTCTCGGGCCATGAAATGTTCGAGCGCGCCTACCGCGTGCAGATGAACACCGTGGAGCTCATGGTTATATTTCTGCCCTCTCTGTTTATCGCTGCGAAGTACTGGCCGCAGTCTTATGTAGCGGGCGTCGGGGCAATCTATCTTGTCGGCCGAGTCCTTTACTGGCGTAGTTACTCGGCAGCACCAGCTAGCCGCGCCATTGGCTTTGCGCTATCCATGTTGCCGATTCTTGCTCTGGCCATCGGCGCGATCGTCGGCATCTTGCGTGGCACCGCGACCTGACAGCTTGTCCAGGCCGATACCGCTTCGCGGTTCGGCTTAACTCAGGCATTCGGCACCCAGATTGGCCACGGCCATGCCAATGCGCTTGTCGCTTATCATCGAGCTCAGCAGGAGACCCGACCTGACGATCGACACGGCCTAAAACCAGTGCAAGCCGTCTTGCAGAATGTAATGTTTTGATCCGGTCATTTCCAGCGTCGGGGCTACGCAAAAACCACTTTTCTGAAAATAGCCATCCCGTAACACCTTGATTTCAAAGATCATGCAAATAAGCGGACCCGCAATCTTGGAACTTTTTGCATTGCCTCGTTAGAGCGCTTTTCAAGCCATGAGCCTATCCAGTCAGCCAGTTCATGTTGCCCTACCTGCCGCTCCTTTACGGCCATACATAAGTCATTACTGGTTGAGTCTGGGCAACAGCGACGAAACGTACTCGGTCTCGCCAGATGGCGCTGTGGATGTCGTCGTTGTGGTTGGTGCAGCCAGTTACCGGTTGGATGCCTTTGGCACGACCACGAAAAGATCGGAACTCCAACTCGATGTTGGCAGCCATTACTTGGGGGTGCGTTTCAGACCGGGCCAAAGCCGACACTTTTTGGACGCCAAAGCTTCCGAACTTACGGATGCTGTTCACTCTGTTGACGGAGTACTTCTGCCGGATATGTCATTGGTAGTCGAATCGATTTCTACTGACTCGTTGTTCACACACCTGGACGCGCTCCTATTGCAGCATCTAAAGCAAAAATCTCCCGGCCACTCCCGAATCGATGAAATCATTCGTTACGTCGAAGCAACGCAAGACCCACTACGCGTTTCCGAGTTGGCAACGATGTACTGCAAAAGCCGCCGGCAGTTTGAACGCGTATTTCTTGATGTAGTTGGTCTTTCGCCGAAGCTGTTCGTAGAGATCATCCGGTTTCGGCGTGCTTCTGCACTGCTTGTCAACTCGAAGCTTCCCATCGCCCAGATCGCTGCCATCCTGGGTTACACAGACCAAAGTCACCTCACGCATGAGTTCGGTCGCTTCTTCGGCCAGCCCCCATCGCGGCTGCGTGAACATGCCGCATTTTTACAAGACAGTGACCGTGTCGCCGAACACAATGCAGACTCCCTTTACTTTTGACGAGGAGTCTCCCGATGAAAATCAATAGTCTCTACCCGGTCATCATGACCGAAGACGTGGCGAAATCGAAAGCGTTCTGGACAGGTTACTTCCCCTTTGAGGTCACATTCGACTCTGAGTGGTACGTGAGCCTGAGCGCTGACCAGCAGCCGGCGTTCGAGCTGGCTCTTCTTGATCCAAATCACCCGACCGTACCGGAAGCATTCCGTGGCAAATTCAATGGCGGGCTGATCCTCAACTTCGAAGTGGATGACGTGGACGCCGAGTACGAGCGATTGCGCAAGATCGGGCT